>NZ_JBGONO010000005.1:0-200437 GCF_041439165.1 Enterovibrio sp. FF113
GCATCTTCACCGAAAGCACATAGGCACAGCGCTCCCAGATATCGTCAGCCGTCAGCTTCACGCCACGAGGGAGCAAGTTACGGAATTCACAGAACTCACGCATCGCATCCAACAAACCTTGGCGCAGACCATTAACGTGCGTACCGCCTTGCGCTGTTGGGATAAGATTCACATAGCTTTCAGTTACTAGCTCGCCGCCCTCAGGCAGCCAAATTACAGCCCAATCGGCCGCTTCATGCGGGGCACTAAAATCGCCAGTAAAGGGTTCTGCTGGTAACAGCTCATACCCTTTCACACCCTCAGTGAGATAGTCTTTTAGACCCGTTTCGTAACACCATCGAATGGTTTCATTGGTGTTTTTATCGGTAAAGACAATCTCTAGACCTGGGCACAAAACGGCCTTGGCTTTGAGGTTACTTTTAAGGCGAGAAACAGAAAATTTCGGGGAGTCAAAGTAAGAGGTATCCGGCCAGAAATGGACGCGAGTACCTTTAGCGCGACGGCCACAGGTGCCAGTTACGGTGAGCTCTTGAACTTTATCGCCATTTTCAAATGCAATTTCATACACTTGACCATCACGTTTAACAGAGACTTCGACACGCTTTGACAGCGCATTCACCACGGATATACCTACGCCGTGCAAACCACCACTGAATTGGTAGTTATTATTCGAGAACTTACCACCAGCGTGCAATTTGCACATGATCAGCTCGACGCCTGACACCCCTTCTTCAGGGTGGATATCAACAGGCATACCTCGACCGTCATCCGTCACCTCAAGGGATTGATCCGCATGGAGAATGACTTCCACCTTCCGAGCATGTCCCGCCAACGCCTCATCGACGCTGTTGTCGATGACTTCTTGACCGAGATGATTGGGGCGAGTCGTGTCTGTATACATACCGGGACGACGACGTACCGGTTCAAGACCATTGAGAACTTCAATGGATCCAGCGTTATAAACTTGATCTGTCATAGATGATTGGTTTCTAAATTTTGTCACATGGTCTGTGAAGGTTCGCTAGCTTGCCAAATAATGACACAGCTGACGCGATCATTCTGTGAGTTACAGTCACAGTCCTAAGAATTGAATAATCTCAGCGGGATATCTATCAAAGCCGACGAAAGCGTGATCGCCGCCCGCCTCAACAGTTTGCTTACATCCCTGATACTTGGAGACGGCTTGCCTGTAATCAAGCACCTCATCACCTTCTTGCTGTAACAGCCACATTGAATCGGGATGTGTAATGGATTCTGTCTCAAGCGCTTTAAGCTCATCCATATGATGAGGTTGCAGCAGGTATTGCTCCCCGGTATACGGGTTTTGTTGCGGGCCAAGATAATCTGCCAGCAACGCATAAGGCTTCACGGCTGGATTCACTAAGGCGGCGCGAAAGCCATATTTGTCATTGAGCCAGGTTGATAGATAACCACCAAGAGAACTACCGACCAAACCGATACAATAGTCACCTTTATATTGCTCAACAAGCTGCTCTAGCTGAGCGGCAGCGTCGGCAGGGTAACAGGCAAGACGGGGAACTTCCAGCTTTATGTCTGGGCGGTTAGTCTCACACCACGCTTTCATTTGCTGCGCTTTTACTGACAACGGCGAGCTATTAAAGCCATGGATATAAAGCAGTAATGAAGACATGATTCAGTAACCTGACGAATTCATATCAGGCTGGAAGTCAGAGCCTTTTAAGCGACCAATCTTCGACGTAATCGTGCCATCTTGATGCAAAGAAATCTCACGCCAGCCCGGGTTGGTTGAATCGAGCGCAAAATCATCAGAATCAGGCAAAAACTGAATACACGTCGACGGTGCAGCCATGACACGACAACCTTTGAACTGAGTGTCTAAATCCTGATGGATATGACCACACACCACGCCTTTGACGTTATTGTACTTTTCGACCAGTGCCCAAAAATCATTTTGGTTGTGAAGCTGATGCTGATCCAGCCATGCACTGCCCGCTGGTAATGGGTGATGGTGAAGTAACACCAAGGTATGACGAGACGGATTCACCGCTAGGGCTTGCTCTAGAAGTATCAATTGCTCAGTCGACAAGCGTCCATGGGGGACACCTTTAACCTGACTGTCCAACATCACGAGCTGCCAGTCTTCTCCCACTAGCACCTGATCGCAACGCACCAGAGTAGATTGTGTCAGCGCTTTTTGCATTTCCGGCTGATAATCATGGTTGCCTGGTAGCCAATAGCAAGGTTGCGACCAATCCGCGATACCTTCTACAAAACGTAGATACGATTGCTCAGTATGGTCTTGTGACAAATCACCCGTTGCAATAATCGCATCAAATTCAATGTTTTGAGATCGAATTTCCTCCACAACGGCCTTATAGCTCGCAGCGGTATTCACCCCCAGCAAACAGCCATAAGGATCTGCGAAAAGGTGGGTATCTGTAATTTGCAACAACCGGACGGTCTGGCTGTTTTGGCTAGTAAGATGGCAAATCCGCAACGTCTTGAAAATCCTGATCATAAATACGCGTTGTCATGTTAACGCGTCAAACTAATAAATAATGTTTTGTTTTGTCATTCCGTTTCGCAAGCAATGCGCCAGCCAGTCGGCAAGGAAAGCATTAATCTGGTGCTTTTCGTCCCGCTGATGCATTCGTGGATTCGGGTAATCATAACGCGGCTGAATCCGAGAAATCTGCTGACTCGTACACACTTCAGCGACACGTGCATCATGATACATACGAACCGTGAGCCGAGGTCTCAAATAATGAGGAATATCCCCGCGCTGCCAAATATCGAGCAAGGTGGTATAACGAGTTGATTCAACAATGTCTAGTTGAAATTCATTGCCTTGAATGTCATAGACACAGAACTCTCCGACATCATCCTGATGTGGCATCAGTCTGAGCAGTTTTGCGTAATTGGTTTCATACATTCGCATCAAGGCACTTAAATCGACCTGATACCCTCGTCTTAACATATCACTACCTGCTTACGGTCAGACGAGTGTGTCACTCAATCTGCTCGCCACCTCTTGAGATTTAATGCCAACCACTGTAATGCAATGATTGATGCTGCGTTTTCAATCTTACCGTCTTCCATCCACTGCATCGCCGTTGTGCGCGGTACAAGATGAACCAATATATCTTCCCCTTCTTCAGGCAAGCCATGTATGCCTTCTGCATCACTGGCGTCAACAATACCCAAGAACAGGTGAATACGTTCAGAGCAACCACCAGAACTCGATAAGTAACTGGTCATCGGCAACAACTCTTTGACTGCAAGCCCTGCTTCCTCTTCGGCTTCACGTACAGCAACCGCTTCTGGCGTTTCATCTTTGTCGATAATGCCCGCGACAATTTCTAACTGCCAAGGGGATGGACTCGCTGCCATCGCGCCGATACGAATTTGCTCAACCAATACGACCTTGTCACTCACAGGATCGTACGGGAGCATCGCTACCGCGTGTCCACGTTCAAACAGTTCACGTTCAATGGTTTCACTCCAGCCACCCGCAAACAGGCGATGACGAAAACGGTATTTAACCATCTTAAAGTAACCATTATAGACAACGTCAGTGTTATCAATATGAACGTCATTAACGCCAAACTGGTTAGGTTGAATTTGCTGTGGCACGTTTTGTCCCATATAGCCTCCGAGCTAGGCGTAAATGATAAGTCTCACAAATATGTGCCCGCAATCATAAACCTTCACTTTTTTGGTATGGATTGCAGAAATATTTGAGTAGCGTCAAGGTTTAGATGTTTTTACAACCAATTTTTCTTAATAAACCCTCATATTGTCAGTTCCAAGTCAGCAAGCATGGTTTACACTAGGCCGAATGCCCTTTGGCAATTTATAAAACGAACAAACGTTCAGGGATTACCTTTATGAAAAAATTGCTCCCCTATTTCATCGGGGTTGCGCTAAGTTCCACGGCCCCCTTGGTCAGCGCAGATGATTTAATTCAAGTATATGAGCAAGCGAAACAAAGCGATCCGCAACTGCTGCAATCAGCAGCGACACGCGACGCTGCCTTTGCCGCCATTGATACGACCCGCGGAACGCTATTACCACAAATTAATCTATCCGCTGGCTACAACTTGATTCGTAACAGTGAAGAGAGCAGCACTGGTCCTTTTGATACCAACACACTAACCGCCGGTGTGGATTTGAGCCAAGAACTGTTCGATCAGAACAGCTGGATCAATTTGGATATTGCGGAAATCACTGCACGCCAAGCCGATGCTGTGTATGCCGTGCAACAACAAGGTCTTATCCTTCGCGTTTCAGAAGCTTACTTTAATGTGCTGCGCGCTATCGATGATTTGATTTTTGTTCAGGCAGAAAAAGCCGCCGTCGGTCGTCAACTAGAGCAAACAAAACAACGTTTTGAAGTTGGGCTATCAGCAATCACTGACGTACATGACGCGCAGGCTCAGTATGACTCGGTATTGGCACAAGAAATTCTGTCTGAGAACACGGTAAGCAACAGCTACGAAGAATTGCGTGAAATCACAGGGCAGCGTCATGAATCGCTGAATATCCTGAACACCAAATCTTTCTCAGCAACTCGCCCAGACCAAACGCCAGAGGCATTGGTCAAGCAGGCTGAAGAAACCAACCTAAGCCTATTGGCACAGCGCATTTCTCGAGACGCTTCGAAAGAACGTATCAGCTTGGCTGAATCTGGTCACATGCCATCACTGACGTTTGATTTGGGTTATGGCTATACCGATCAGGACAACAAAACAGTCCCTACTCGTGATGCAAGCAATAACCAACTGTCTGGTGGTATTAACTTTGCGATGCCGTTGTACTCGGGTGGCTCGATCAGCGCGGGTGTAAAAGAAGCACAATATAACTATGTTGCCGCTTCTGAGCAGCTTGAAGGCACTTACCGTTCAACAGTAAAAGATGTTCGCGCGTTTTATAACAATATCAACGCCAGCATTGGTGCACTGCGTGCGTACGAGCAAACCGTGATTTCTCAGAAATCTGCGTTGGAAGCAACAGAAGCAGGTTTTGAAGTTGGTACGCGTACGATCGTTGACGTACTGGATGCGACACGTCGTCTTTATGACGCGAACCGCAACCTGTCAGATGCACGTTATGACTACATCGTGAGTGTTCTCCAACTGCGTCAAGCAGTGGGTACACTGACCGAGAACGATCTGGTTGAGATCAACAATGGTCTTATCCCACCGAAAAAATAATTTCGCTGAGTAACCAAATCTAAGCATCAAAAAAGGCACCGCAATGCGGTGCCTTTTCTTTCGCTTGAACATTGAATGATGAATACCCAATGTTGAAGATAAAATGCGATCAGTTATGACCGCTTAAAATCGAATTGATAATTTCTGTGGTTGAGCAACCATCTTCGAAGTTCAGCACCAGCACTTCACCACCAGCCGCAATCACTTCTTCACCGCCTGCAATCTCATCAGGTTTGTAGTCGCCGCCTTTTACCAGCAAGCTTGGTAATACTTCACTGATCAATCGCTGTGGCGTTTCTTCGCCAAACGGTACCACCCAATCTACCGCACTCAAGCCCGCCAATACCGCCATACGGCGATCCGTTGGGTTAACTGGACGACCCGGACCTTTGAGGCCGCGAACAGACTCATCGGTGTTTACCGCCACAATCAGGCGATCGCCTAATTTCGCCGCTTCGTTCAAGTAAGCCACATGACCCGCATGCAAGATGTCAAAACAACCATTGGTCATCACGACTTTCTCACCGCGCGCTTTCGCCACTTGAACTGCCGTAATCAGTTGATTCTCTGTCACCACGCCATAGCCAGATTGGTGGCTACCGTGTACCGCTTCTGTCAGTTCAATGGTCGACAACGTTGATGTACCCAGTTTACCAACGACGACACCTGCCGCAGCATTCGCCAGCGCACACGCATCTGCCAGTGATTTACCGGCAGCCAGCGACGACGCCAACACAGAAATCACGGTATCGCCCGCGCCTGTCACGTCATACACTTCTTTCGCCAGTGTTGGCAGGCTCAAAGGTTCATGACCTTCTTGCAACAACATCATGCCGTGCTCGCTACGAGTCACAAGCAGCGCATCGAACTCGAACTGACGGATAAGCGCTAAGCCTTTCTCGATGATGTCGCCTTCCGATAGGCATGCGCCCACAACCGTTTCAAACTCGCTCATGTTTGGCGTTAGCAGTGTCGCACCGCGGTAACGCTCAAAGTCAGCCCCTTTTGGATCCACCAGCGTAGGAATGCCCGCCTTACGTGCCAATTGGATCATCGGCTGTACATTTTGCAATGCGCCTTTGGCGTAGTCAGACAGGATCATCGCTTTGGTTTGAGGCAATGCTGCTTCAATGCGATCTAAAATCGGCTGCACATCCACATTGTGGAAGCTCTCTTCAAAATCTAAACGGATAAGCTGCTGGTTGCGGCTCATCACGCGCAGTTTCGTAATGGTCGGATATTCAGCCAGACCAACGAAATGACAATCCACTTTCAGAGAGCTCAGGGTGTCGTTCAGCACCTGCGCTTGTTCGTCCTGACCGACAAGGCCGATCAGTCTTGCTTTGCCGCCGAGCGCTGCAATGTTCATTGCCACGTTCGCAGCGCCGCCTGGACGTTCTTCGGTTTGGTTGATTTTCACCACAGGCACAGGTGCTTCTGGCGAGATACGTCCAGTCGGGCCGTACCAGTAACGGTCAAGCATTACATCACCAACAACCAGAACGTCGGCTTGCTGATAGTCAGGCAAAGTGAGTTTCATTGTTTTCTCCACGGACAAAGGAACGTCGGCGATAGTACCATAAAGCCTACAAAGCAACAGCCGATTAGGCCCCTCTGCGCGCTCTCTAACACACTGAAACATGCATCTTGGTCAGAGTTAAGGTTACAATGCGTTTCTTCTGTTTATCGATTGAGTCAGGAAACACGTAATCACCATGGGTCAAACCTCAGACGCTCCGACATTTCAATGGTCTTATCTCCATCCAAAGTATCTGCATACCTGGATTGGCGTTGGCTTGATGTTTCTCATCAGCTGGCTGCCTTATCGCGTTCAGCGGTTTTTAGGCCAAAATATTGGCCTGCTGGTGATGAAGCTATTTAAAAGTCGTCGAAAAATTGCCAACCGTAATCTGCAGCTTTGCTTCCCGGAAATGACAGGGGGTGAACGTCACGCCTTGCTAAAAGAGAATTTTCAGCACATGGGTTTGGCGCTTTTTGAAACCTGCATGGCATGGTTTTGGCCTGACTGGCGCATTAAGAAACACATGACGTACGTCGGGTTTGAGCAACTTGAAGAGATTCAGGCCAGTCAGCAAGGTGTGCTAATCATCGCGGTCCATTCCTTTAACCTTGAGTTGGGCGCACGTTCATTTGGCACACATACGTCGGGCTATGGCGTATATCGCCCGAATGCAAATCCCGTGTATGACTGGTTTCAATATCGTGGTCGCACCAGAGACAATGGCGCGATTGATCGTCGCGATGTTAAACGTATGGTTAAAGTGCTGCGTAAAGGCGCACTGCTTTGGTATGCGCCTGACCACGATTATGGTCGCCACCGCTATACATGGGCGCCATTATTTGCGGTAGAGAAAGCATGTACCACCACGGGCACACATTTGCTGGCTGCTGCAGGAAAAGCCAAGGTGATGACGTTTACTATTACGCGAGATCGCGAAGGTACCGGCTACACCCTGACGCTAGATCCGCCAATGGATGCGTTCCCTTACGATGACGAAAAAGCAGCGGCAATTTACACCAACAAGTTTATTGAACGCTCGATCATGCGCGCGCCAGAACAATACATGTGGTTGCATCGCCGCTTTAAGAGCCGACCTGACGGTGAGCCTTCACTCTACGATTGAGAATATTAGGTCCTAGACTCTAGGACCTGCTTTCTAACCCTTCGGTTCCATCAACTGCGACCACGCCTCACGTACCACTTCACGCTCGTGAGCAAAGCTTTCATTGGCCACTTCTACAGACGCATCGAGTAAATTCAAACGGTGGATTTCATCCCGCATCACAACATACGCATCACGCAGAGCAAGAGCCTTTGCCGTATCTAAAATTCCCGCTTGCGCCATGTCTTCGAGAATACGCACATTATCACTCCAACGCGTTAGCGCAGGCTCGTCATGACTGTGAGCAAGCACCAAAAATTGGGTCATAAATTCGATGTCGGTAATACCACCGGGATCTTGTTTGATATGAAATTTCCCGCTTTCTTTGCTGCCAAGATGCTCACGCATTTTTACCCGCATGTCAGCCACGTCTTTTCTCAGCGACGCCACATCACGCGCTTGGGTTAGCACTTGTTTGCGTACTTTGCCAAAGCCTTGTCCTAGCGCCACATCACCATAAATCAATCGTGTGCGAACCAGTGCTTGATGCTCCCACGTCCATGCTTCTTTGTTCTGATAGTCTTGGAAGGATTCAAGCGTCGTCACCAACATACCCGATACACCAGAAGGGCGAAGGCGGGTATCGATTTCATACAAAACACCAGATGTGGTGCGTGTTGAAAACAAATGGACAATACGCTGCGCAAGGCGCAGATAAAACTGCCGCCCATCGATTTCTTTTGGTCCATCGGTATACACATTGTCAGGGCAGTCATGCAAGAACACCACGTCCAGATCCGAGCCATAACCGAGCTCTATACCCCCCACTTTGCCATACCCTACCACCGCGAAACCACGGCCATCTCGCTCAAGTAAATGCTTCGGCTGTCCATATTTTTCAGCCATTTGATACCACGCCTGATTCACCACGGCCTCCACAATGGCTTCCGCTAAATACGTCAGGTGATCGCTGACTTTCATCACAGGCAATACGTCCGCGATGTCTGCCGCTGCAATGCGCAATAATTGAGTTTGCTTGTACTGGCGGATCATCTCCATCTGCTGCTCCATATCCTCTTCAGGGATACGCGCCAAGAAATCGAACAATTCATTACGATACTGATCAAGCGGCGTCGGGTTATAGAGATGCTGAAGATCCAGCAATTCATCAAGCAGAATGGGGTACGAGGCTAACTGCTCTGCGACCATTCGGCTGGCACTGCACAAGCGAACCAACTGCGTAATAGCACCATGATGCTCATCCAACAGCTCAAGATAAGTAGTACGCGTGGCAATGCTAACCAGAAGCTTCAGCACACGTTCTAACACTGCCAAACTGTTCTCACGGCAGACAATGTTACTCAATACCACGGGCATCAGGCGGTTTAATACTTCGCGACCGCGCGGGCCCAAGGTACGCTTTGCTAATTCTTCTTTAAAGCGCAGTAATGCTTGTGCTTTTTCCACCGGGTTCGCCGCAGACATATCGATCAAGATCTTCTCGACCAGATCGGGATCACGTGCCGCATCCCAGATCTCACCAAAATCGGCGTCGATCTTCGTCTCACCATTGTCTTCTTCATCACCAATCAGATCGTCAAAAACCGTATGTACCCCGAGCATATGCGCGCTGATCGCTGCGGTGAGATCATCCCAACTGTTTTCACCCATCGCAATTGCAAGGCGAATTTGATCCAGCGGATTATCCGGTAAGGTCTGCGTTTGTTTGTCGTCTATCGCCTGCAAAAGGTTTTCAACACGACGCAGATAGCGATAAGACGCCTCTAACGTGTCCACTTCAGCTTCAGGCAATAAACCAAGCTCACGAATGGCATAAAGGGTAAAGAACAGGCCACGGCGACGAAGAATAGGATCTCGACCACCGCGTATTAGTTGGAAAGATTGGGCAATGAATTCGATTTCACGAATACCGCCCGCGCCGAGCTTGATGTTATTGGTGAGGCCACGACGGCGAACTTCACTGCGGATCATTGCCTTCATGCGGCGTAAAGATTGGATCGCACTGAAATCGATATAACGACGGAACACAAACGGGCGCAGCATTTGGCGAAGCGTCTGATAACAATCAAACTGCTCTTTGCCCATCACGCGGGCTTTGATCATCGCGTAACGTTCCCATTCGCGTCCCTGCTCTTGATAGTAATCTTCAAGTGCAGCAAAGCTCATCACCAACGGGCCACTGTCACCAAAGGGGCGCAACCGCATATCGACGCGATAGCAAAAGCCATCGAACGTTTGCTGGTCGAGCGCTTTGATCAGACGCTGACCAAGACGCGTAAAGAATTGAGCGTTAGCAATGCTGCGACGTGCACCTTGCGTTTCACCGTTTTCTGGATACGTGAAAATCAAATCAATATCAGATGAAAAGTTCAGCTCACCGCCACCGAGTTTGCCCATCCCCAGCACCAGCATAGGTTGGGGATTTCCTTCTGCGTCACAAGGCGTACCCCATTCAGTGCAACAATGACGATACAGCCAACCGTAAGCCTCCATGATCAGCGCCTCCGCCAACTTAGACAGATGGGAAAGGCTGTCGTCTAGCGTCATGGTGTCATTGAAATCATGCCATGCCAGCCATGTCATTTCCTGTCGGCGGAAACGGCGTAACTCACGCATCAAGCCGTTTTCGTCTTGCTGGCTATCGAGCTTCTCTTTCAATCGCTTTCGATACTGCGGCGCGCGCAGACCTGACGGCAGATTTTCCTCAAGCCAAGGCAGTAAAGTGTCATCGTGCAAAATGGACTCTGCAATGAAATCACTCAATGCCAAAGTGCGAGTCAGCGTTTCGCGCTGCGCACCTTGCCAAGACGCAAGATTGTCTGACTGCTGTTCAGCCAGCGCTTCTAACCTGCGAGCTGCGCAAGTTTCCAGTTCCATGGGCAATGACATCAGTTCCTTTCCTATCGCTAATTGTGGTTGCGAATCGTGACGGCGAATAAGTATCGCTAAATGCAGCCGTCAATTATTTTCATTAATCGCTCGCCTTTAAAATATCACAAAAAAAGCCCGCACAAAGGTGCGGGCTTCTTGATTCGCGTGTAGAAACTACACCGCAAACTCCTTGATTTTCAAATCCAGCGCTTCGGCATTGTTTTGAATATCACCGGAGGTTTCTGCCAACTCAGTCACCACAGTCACCGAGGCTTCCACCAACTCTCTCACATTATTGAGATTAAGGTTCATTTCATCCGTGACCGAGGATTGTTGCTCCGCAGCCGTCGCGATGTGGAAATTCATGTCATTGATCTGAGCAATTTGATCCACAATCAAATTCAGCTCTTCACCCGCCTTGCTGACTGACGCGACACTCTCCACCGCTTCGACCACACTTTGCTCCATCAAACCTACAGCTTGTCGTGCTGACGATTGCAGCTGCGTGATCATATCTTGAATTTCTACCGTCGCTTTTTGCGTACTTTGCGCCAAGTTGCGCACTTCATCAGCGACGACAGCAAAACCGCGCCCTTGCTCGCCTGCTCGCGCCGCCTCAATGGCCGCATTCAGAGCCAGCAGATTCGTTTGTTCAGAGATCCCTTGAATGGTGACCACCACAGAGCTTATCTTCTCAACGCGCTCTTCTACCTGATTCACCACATTGGCAGACTCACGGATATCATCAGACAGCTTATTGATCGTGCCAATGGTATTGCTGACATAGCGCTGACCACTGACGGCCTGTTCACGCGAACTTTCGGTGGCCAGTGACGCAGCGCGAGCATGACCCGCAACGTCTTGTACCGTAGATGTCATTTCGCTCATCGCCGATGCCAACTGATCAATTTCACCAAATTGCTCTTTGGCTGACTCACGGGTTTCATCCATGCTAATCGTCATCACCTCTGCCATTGAAGACAGATCTTCTGATGAAGTGCGCTGTGTTTTAATCACGCTGACCAATTGAAGACGTGTTTTTTCAAGTTCACGCGCCAGCTCGCCAAACTCGTCACCACAATCCATATTGACAGGTTGACTCAAGTTCTTACGCGCCATTTCACGCATGCAATCAATCAAGTAATTGATTTGACGTAACATCAGACGTGACCCACCGAGCAATATCACCATAAACGCGACAATCATGCCCGCTGTCTGCCAAGCAACCTGAACCAGATATGCTTGATAGTATTGATCAGCCGCAGAGTCAGCTTGTGACGCCACAGCCACCCAGTCAGTTCCCGTCACAGGGACGACAAAGCCGTGACGCGCTTGATCGGTAAGATGATATTTGAACTCACCTTGTGTATTGCGCATTTGTTCACCAAGCTGGCGGCCACTTTCCAATGGTAAATTTAACCCTTGGTATGAAGAGATAGAGGGGTGAGCCAACACATCTCCACTAGCACTGTTGGCAAAAAAGACGTATTCATTGCTATTGCTGGTCAGGTTTTCACTTTTTGCCACACGCTCTAGTAAAGCGGCACCCTCTGGCAGCGCCAGCAGCGTTTTTGCCAATTCAGCACTTCGCAACGCTTGGCTATGGCTTTGCGCTTCCGTGATTTCGGTGACCGACGCGCGAAATGCATTGGCATCCCAAAGTTGCTTTGCAAGCAACAAAGCGGTACTAAATACCATTAGTATCACAAGCTTGGGGACGAGTTTGATGTTGCTAACAGCCTTTTCCCAAGGCTTGAATATCATCTGAGACATTCTTGGTGACTCCTTTATCATTGCTTCGCAAAGTTGCGAGACACTAGCGTTGACGCAAAGCGGGTAGATATTCGCCATATTTTTAACGGCAGCAAAGGCAGTTCATAAAGTGATGACAGAGACAAAAACACAAAACTTAGATCTGAATCCAATGAGTTTGTTGAGCTTACTGCTCTCTTTCGTCTCATTATGTGTCGTCAGCACTCTGGTGCTACTGCCTAAAAGTGATCCTCTTTATACCTTATTGCTCGGTGTCGACACGCTGATCTGTATGATTTTTCTGCTTCAACTCTCAATACATTTTCTTAAAAGTGATAATAAACTCACTTATTTGAAAACCCATTGGATAGATATCCTCGCCAGCATTCCTGTTGTGGAAGCCCTGCGCTTCGCGCGTGTGTTTCAGATTTTCAGAGTGATCCGACTGCTCAAGGCGAGCGAACCCTTAGTTTTCTATATGCGAAAAAACCGCAATGAAACGGCCATGGCCAGTATTCTGCTACTGCTGACCGTGCTTATTTCTGCTGGCTCTGCCGCGATTTTTGCTTTCGAAAGCACAGACAATAACGCCAATATTGACAGTTTGACCGACGCTATTTGGTGGATGTTCGTAACGATATCGACCGTTGGGTATGGCGACCACTACCCCGTCACCGCCGCAGGTCGAGCGGTTGCCGTGGTGGTGATTGTCTGTGGGGTCGGTATTTTCGGCGCAGTAACCGGTCTGGTGGCGTCTTATATCACCAAGCCGGAGAAGAAAGAGCAGGAACAAGCAATACGCCAAAGCGTGGTGCTTGAAACCTTATTAGCACAACAACAGCAAATGTTAACGCGCTTGGCCGATATGGAAGCGCGACTTAACATGCTAGCGCCAGCAACTCCCGAGCAAGAAAACATCGCGGATAAACCGACAAAAAAATAGCGCCATCAGGCGCTATTTTTATTTTTGCATGGGTGCTCAAGTAACCAAGGTTACTGCTCCCAATAAGCTTACTGATCCCAGTAAGGATCGAGGGCTAATCCGATTTGGCGAGATTGCATCATGGCATGAAGCAGTGATTCTTCTTTACGACGAAGCCATTTTTCGATCTGCGCTTTATCGTCCTCACTAAAATCTTCGTGTTCAGCAAGTTTACGAACCGGCTCAAGCAGTAAAATATCGTCAATGCCTTGCAGTAAATCCAGCCAAGGTAATCGGAAGGTTTCACGGTCTTCAGCATCATACAAAGCAGCCACACAGCAGCCAGACAGCAAGTTACGTGTCAAGCGAGGCTGTTGGTCTAAATAGCCAAACCTATCGAGTTCATTTTCAAGCGAAAACACACTCAGCAACTCATCACTTGATACTGCTAGCGAACGATTGGCGAAACTGCGAATAGGCTCTTCGAGCTTTTCGCGCGCTTTATCATCCAAGAACGGCTGCCAGCCTCGCGTCAAAATCCAACGACTAAGGTCAAGCAAGAGATTGCAGTATCGCGAAGAGTGAAGTAATTCCAGTACTTCTGCACGCTCAGGCAGTGCGTCGTAGCATTCCCCAAGCTTCGACAGCAACGGTTTTTGCACATTCAGCTTTCTCAGGAAATAGCCTTTGTCATCAACCAGGCGCTCAATCGCACGCGCTTCGTTGATCCAATCAAGCTCACCTTCCAGCCAATGCAATTCTTGACGCAACAAGGCACTGGCGCGACGAGGGATCAAACCGCCGTATAACACCAAGACTTGGCGGATAAGCGCCACAGCACTGCACATTTCAAAAATGGCATCTTGCTCAGGGCGCTCAACGTAAATTTGCTCGTGATAATGCCAATGCTCCAGCGCATGCTCTAGCGCCGTGACAAAAGCTTGTTCTGTCGACTCGGTGCCTTTCACATCAACGATCGACAGTGATTTAACGACATCGCCTTTATAGCCGGTTGCGAGACGGTATCCACGCGCAGCCTTGCTCAAGTTTCCTAGACGTAACCCACCGTTTTCGGCTAACTCACGCGCCAAGACAAACAAGGCATCAGTCTGACCGGATTTCAGTTCAATCTCGACTTCACAGATCGGGTCATAACCGCCATCTTTGGTGGTCACTTCGCCGCTATCGAACGCCAGTTCAACCTGACTACTGTCGGGCATGGCAAGTAACCATTGTTGGCGTTCGAAGTCCGTCGAGAATAAAGGAAATAAATTGGCGCTGAGGGCGTCGACGTCTAATCCGTCGGGCCAAGCATCGGCAGAAATTAGAGAGAGGTCAGGAACGGGCGATTCAAGTTCCGCATTGTATTCTGGTCGTTGGTGCAACCCCGCGACAACGCGGCCAGCAGTTTTTAGGGTTTGGACAAATACATCATCGTATCGTCGCACCCTCAAACCAATATCATGCTTGCGCAGCAAGAAATCCGGCGTGTCGTAGTAGATATTGCCAAGGTTGCGCTGACGTTGCTGCAATACCTTTAAATCAGTAATTTTGTCGCGAATTTGTCGTGAAAAATCGGGAGAGACAAAAAACTTTAACTCAATCTCAGTTTCCATAAAGGTACCTATAACCAATAGCAGAACAAGGATATGAGTAATTGGGCACTCGAGCAAGGGACTTTCATTGATCTGAAACGGTATCAATAAGAATGTGATTACGCTAACATTCGCGGCTTGTACACCATCGTGTAAAATTTAGTCTGCATCCAATTCAGACTTGATAGGTAGATACGGCTATGCCAGTAAATACAATCATGGGGCTATTCGCAAAGAGCCCTCTAAAACCTTTGCAACGTCACGTGAGCCGCGTCAATGACTGCTGTTCACTATTGGTTCCCTTCTTCGCAGCTTGCGAGCAAGGTGACTGGGTACGTGCAGAGGCTTTGCGCCACGAAATTTCGACGCTAGAAAAAGAAGCGGATGTCTTGAAGCGCGAAATTCGTCTTAAATTACCTCGTGGTCTTTTCCTCCCCGTAGACCGCACAGATATGCTTGATTTGCTGACTCAGCAAGACAAGCTAGCCAACCTCGCAAAAGACATTGCTGGTCGTGTAATCGGCCGACAACTTCAGGTTCCCTCCCTTCTTTACCCAGACTTTGTTGCGTATGTGCAGCGTTGTCTCGACGCCGCCGATCAGGCGCGCCGCGTTATTAGTGAACTGGATGAATTACTCGAAACTGGCTTTAAAGGACGTGAAGTAACGCTAGTGGAAGAGATGATCAACGAATTGGATGCCATCGAAGATGACACCGATACGATGCAAATTCATCTGCGTCAGCAACTGATGTCAGTCGAGGGTGAATACAACCCCGTTGATGTGATGTTCCTGTACAAGATCCTTGAATGGGTCGGCGAAATCGCCGATCAGGCACAACGTGTTGGCTCGCGCCTTGAGCTTATGCTTTCTCGTTCGTAGTGCAACGTTCACCGAACAAATAACAAGGTAAAACAATGGAAATCCTAGCGAATTACGGCACCATCATTATTTTGGTGGCCGCGGCTTTTGGTTTCATGATGGCGATTGGTATTGGTGCAAATGATGTCGCTAATGCCATGGGAACATCTGTTGGCTCGAAAGCGCTAACCGTTAAACAAGCAATCATCATTGCAATGATCTTCGAATTTGCAGGTGCATACCTCGCAGGTGGCGAAGTAACCGACACCATACGCAAAGGCGTCATAGACACCTCCTTGTACGCCAGTCAGCCTGAGGTACTTGTCTACGGCATGATGTCAGCATTGCTGGCAGCGGGTACTTGGCTGTTGCTTGCATCCTTTATGGGCTGGCCGGTATCAACCACGCACTCCATCATTGGCGCCATTATTGGTTTCGCCTGTGTCTCTGTTGGCGCACACGCCGTAGACTGGAGCTCAGTGCAAGGTATTGTGGGCAGTTGGCTTGTGACCCCGCTGATATCAGGTATTTTTGCTTACGTCATTTTCCTCAGTGCGCAGCGCCTGATTTTTGATACCGACCAACCGCTTATCAATGCCAAACGTTTTGTACCTGTTTACATGTTTATGACGGCAATGATCATCGCGATGGTTACCATCAAAAAAGGCCTCAAACATGTCGGTCTTCACCTAACAACAGGTGAAGCAGTGATGGTATCAATTGCGCTATCTGCATTGATCATGGCATTTGGTTATGTCTACATCAGCCGTAAATACAAGAACGACGACGTGGGTGCCAATGGTTACCAAGGCGTTGAACGCGTATTTAGCTTGCTGATGGTAGTGACGGCCTGTGCGATGGCATTTGCGCATGGTTCAAATGACGTTGCCAATGCGATTGGTCCTCTGTCTGCTATCGTTTCAACGGTTGAGAACATGGGTCAAATCTCAGAAACAACCCAAATTGCATGGTGGATTTTGCCACTGGGCGGTGTGGGTATCGTTGTTGGTTTGGCGACACTGGGCCACAAGGTCATGGCAACCGTGGGAACAGGCATTACCGAACTGACTCCAAGTCGTGGTTTCGCCGCGCAACTAGCAACCGCTTCAACCGTGGTTCTGGCATCAGGAACGGGTCTGCCAATCTCGACCACACAAACCCTAGTTGGTGCTGTGTTGGGTGTTGGTTTTGCGCGCGGTATTGGCGCATTGAACTTGGGCGTAGTGAGAAACATTGTTGCGTCTTGGGTCGTGACTTTGCCAGCAGGCGCACTGCTCGCCGTTATTTTCTTCTATATCATGGAAGCAATATTCGGTTTGTAAGCACCCTAAGAAAGGCATTTCCGTCACGTTTTTGTGCAGCGATGTCAGTCTTCGGTCAAAAAAGGGAGGTTATGCCTCCCTTTTGTTGTACCTAGACCCGAAAATTTTTTAGTATCTGATACCAATCGGATTAAATCTCTGCTCGATGATTGCGTCAGCAAGGGTGAGCAAAGCGTTAATCCGGCAGGTACAAAACAAACGACACTCACGAACAACCAAAGGAATACTCCGTGAAGCAACTTTTCTCTGCCCTGGCTATGCTGATGATGCTAGTGGTCCCTGCGGCAAACGCTCAGGACAACTTCATCTCTGACGAGCTTTTTACTTACATGCATTCTGGCCCGGGCTCACAATATCGCATCGTGGGTAGCGTAGATGCAGGTACAAAGATTACAGTTGTGGACCGTAACCGGAATGCGGGTTACAGCCAAGTGATTGATGACCGCGGCCGTAAAGGCTGGGTAGAAACCAAGTACGTCACCAACCAAGCGGGTTTAAAAACACGTTTACCTGCGCTGGAAAAAGAACTTTCCCAAGTAAAAGCAGCATTGGAAAGCGCACAAGGCGATACGGAAGCCAAAACCAAAGGCTTGATCACATCACTGGATCAGCGTAACGCTCAAGTGAAAGAGCTCGAGCAACACACCAGCGAACTGAATCAGAACTTGATCGACGCACAAACAGAAATTCGTGAACTACGTGCGCGTATCGATACGCAAAAAGACGACTTGTTGATGCGCTACTTCACTTATGGTGGCATTGTCGCTGGCGGTGGTCTGCTGTTCGGTTTGGTCTTACCTCACCTTATTCCGCGTCGTAAAAAGCGTAATAACGGTTGGGCGTAATCTCCTAAGCGATAGGCATGACGACAAAAAGCCGCATTTAATAATGCGGCTTTTTTTGGTTTTTCGGTGTCCCGTCCTAGAACCTGTTTATCCTAAGGCAAGCTCTTCCTAGGCTCTCAGCCACGTTTTCCATTTACCACGTCGTCAACGCAGGAATCGCAATCAAAGCATTCTCAAACTGCACAACAACCTGCTGTGGCTCTATACCACGAAGCAGCACGCCATCAGCGACCAGTTCACCTTCACGCGTTTCTTTGTTATTCACTTTGATCCAACGTGATTTAGCATTCGATGCGTAGATATGAGTTTGAAAGTCCATTTTGGGAAGGCGATTTAGCATGTCAGCAGAAAGATCGGCGATAGCCACCACATCAATATCATTCTGAATCCGCTGTAACTTCGCTTCCAATGTACGGGATTTATCGCTGCTCAAGGCCGTTTCTACTTTCAACGCCAATTCTGGCGAGAGCACCGATAAATCAAGATCATCCAGCGTGAGCTGATCTTTGTCGGCTTTAGACAGGTTAGATTTTTCAGTTTGTCTGCGTTCCGGTTTTGTGGCGGGCGCACTCGCTGGCACTGCTCTTGGTTCAACATACTCTGGCTCAGCAAAAACAGGCTCAGGGAGGGACTGTAGCGCCACATCGAACACATCAGACTCTGGCAATACCACAATGTCACCATCCGCAATCAGAGCTTGTTCAGACGGCGTTGCATTCACGCTGTTCACCAAAATTGGCCCCGGCATCTCAAGTACCCTATCCAACACCATAAAGGTCAGTGGCCCTGGAATGCCGTCGGCATCCAAGTCATTGCTACGCTGAAACTCACGCACTTTGCTTCGCTGCGCCAAACCAAATTGATTCGAAATAGGATCCGTGCTGCCGAGCACCAAATTCAAGCGCTGCTCAAGCCAGCGAACGCGTTCGCCACGTTGGCTTGAGGTAATCGCAGAGGGGTTCCCCAGAGGTGGACGCCATAAAATAAGTGCCTCACCGTTCCACATTTGTTTAAGAAACGCCTCACTGACCAAAACTCGGCGGTCACCTGCGAGTAACTCATATTGCTTGTTGCCCTTGCTAAAGAGCACGGCAAACCATGTACTCCCCTCAGGCCCATTCATGGCAAGAACCGCAGGACGGTCGATCGTCAGCAGTTGATCAAACGGTAATTTACTCTTGTAACAAGCAAGTTCACCACGCACTTGTTTTGAACAACTCGCCGCCAATACATCAGCATCAAAGCCCCACAGCTTGTAAAGCGCTTGCATGGCAGAACCAGCACTCAGGCTTTCGTCCACCAGCGCCGAGAATGTCATGGTTTCAGGCTGTGTTGAGCCAGTGTTCGCTGGCGGTTCAACCACACGGTTCGTTACCGTTGCGGGCGCAGGTTGTGATTCGATCACCGTAACAGCCTCAACCACAGGCTCTGCCACAATGACAGCAGCAGGCGGAAGGCTTGTAGCCGTACTCGCCGCCACAGGCGGTGACACATCACCCGCGCCGCCACTCAGGCCAATACGAATAGCGATAGCGAGTAGCGCCGCTCCACCAATTGCCCCTGCGTAATACGGCCAGTAGCGACTCACTGAACGTTGCGTATTGTGGCCAAAGGCTGGCTTACTGGCGTCTTGCCAATCGAGAACATCACGGCAGGCTTGTGACGCAATGTCTTTGTTTACACGTTGTTTGGATTCTCTAAAAGCCAGCTTCAAAGACTGATCACAGACCACATTAATCAAACGCGGCACACCGCCAGTTTCTTTGGCGATCAGCTTCACGGCCGATACTTCAAACAAAGGCTCGAGCCCACCAGCACAACTGATACGGTGAGTAATGTATTGATGCACTTCATCTGGCGTTAGCGGCATAAGGTGATAACGCGCGGTAATACGTTGCGCGAGCTGACGCAGGTTAGGCTGACGCAGCATTTGTTGCAGTTCAGGCTGCCCGATCAAAATCACTTTGAGCAGTTTGCGGTAAGAGGTTTCGATGTTAGTGAGTAGACGAAGCTGTTCAAGTACATCCGGCATCAGATGCTGCGCTTCATCCACCAGCAAAATGGTTTGAATACCTTTGGACTCATTGTTAAACAACTTGTCGGCAATGGCATCATACAAGCGCTTAAAACTGTCGTCTTCGCGGTATTCCAGCCCGAGTTCATCACACAGTGATTGCAGCAGTTCAAGCACCGACACGCTGGGGTTGAGAATGGTCGCCACTTGCGTTTTCTCAGGCAAGCGCTCGAGCATCGCTTTCATGGTGGTGGTTTTTCCGGTGCCTACTTCTCCGGTCAATAACGCCAACCCACCCCCGTCTTCGATACCAGAAAGGACATGACTCAACGCTTCTTTATGGCGTTCACTCAAGAAGTAGAATTTAGGGTTTGGCACGATCGCAAACGGTGATTCGGTAAGCCGGAAAAAATCTTGATACATGAAAGTTCTCTGTGTCCTCAATCGCGTTTGATTGGCACGTCACGGTATCGTGCTGCCCCAACCATGTAAAGGCTATCACTCGGTGTGACAGGTGAATCGAGGGCGGGTTCGCAGCTTTTACACACTAATACGACATACCACGCCCGCAGAGACCTGCATCTTGAGGTTGTTTGGGTATATCATAATGACATTATTGCTTAAATTTCGGATATTCATGTGAAAACCTACCTCGTTGGCGGTGCCGTAAGAGACAAGCTGTTAGGGCTTAATGTCGCAGACAAAGACTGGGTGGTTGTTGGGGCTGACATCAACACCATGCTGGATGCAGGCTATCAGCAAGTGGGCGCAGACTTTCCTGTCTTCTTGCACCCTAAATCTCATGAAGAACATGCCCTCGCCCGTACCGAACGTAAATCCGGTTCGGGTTACACAGGCTTTGTGTGCGATTTCGCCCCGAATGTCACACTGGAAGAAGATTTGGCGCGTCGCGACCTCACCATCAATGCCATTGCGCAAGCGAAAGACGGCACGCTAATTGACCCTTATGACGGACAAGGTGATCTCGCGGATCGCGTCTTGCGTCATGTCTCCCCCGCTTTTGTCGAAGACCCGCTTCGAGTGTTGCGAGTGGCGCGTTTTGCGGCGCGATTCCATCATCTCGGTTTTGCGGTAGCGGACGAGACGATGGCACTCATGAACACCATGGTTAAAAGCGGTGAGCTGAGCGCCCTGACGCCAGAACGCGTATGGAAAGAATGGGAGAAATCCTTGTTCACCGCTCATCCTGAAGTATTTTTGCGTGTACTTCGCGACTGCGGTGCGCTTGCCGTGGTGCTGCCAGAAATCGATGCGTTGTTTGGCATCCCCCAACCTGAACAGTGGCACCCAGAAATTGATACGGGCATTCATACCTTAATGGTCGCTGAGCAAGCAGCACAGCTGACCGCAGACCCCGTGATCCGTTTTGCGGCGCAGGTGCACGACCTAGGGAAAGCGCTCACACCCAAAGAAGAATGGCCAAGCCACAAACTCCACACCAAGCTTGGATTAAAACCCGTCAAAGCGCTGTGTGAGCGTATACGCGTACCGAATACCTATCGTGATGCGGGTTTATTGGTCTGCGCTGAACACACCAACGTGCATAACGCGGGCGAGCTAAAAGCCGCGACCTTCATTAAGATATTTGACCGAAACGATTGCTGGCGAAAGCCCGAAAAAGTGCCGCAACTTGCCATCGGCAGCCAAGCCGATCATCAAGGACGAACGGGGTTTGAAGATCGCCCCTATCCGCAAGCTACCTTGTTGCTAGGCACGTTTGAGGCGGCATTAAGCGTGGAAGTGAAACACATCGTAGCGGCAGGATTTCAAGGGCCGTTAATTCGCGAGGAATTGACGCGCCAACGTATTGAAGCGGTGAAAGGGTTTCTTGCCGAGGCAAGGCCGGAGAAGCCGGAGTAATAATCAAGGTCCTAGGGTCCTAAAGAAAACATTGCCCCGAAATAAGAGACTAAAAAAGCGGCTTCTGATAACAGAGCCGCTTTTTTCTTTTCTAGGATCTAGGATCTAGGACCTAGGTCCTAGGTCCTGATCTTAACCCTTAGCGCGTCGCAAGAAACGCCATCAAACCTAGCCCCAGCGCAATGCGGTAAATCACAAACGGCTTCATGCCCATGGTGGTCACCAGTTTCAAGAACCAATGAATACAAATGTAAGCGCTGACAAACGACACCGCCACACCCACCATGATAGGTGCCCACATAACCGGCACATCACTTTTCACTAGCCCTAAACCAAGGTAGCTACCCGCCAACACAATGATCGGGATAGACATCAGAAACGAGAAACGCGCCGCCGCTTCACGGGTATAACCCAAGTAAAGCGCCATGGTCATGGTTGCACCAGAACGAGACGTACCCGGGATCATTGCTAGCGCTTGCGATAGGCCAATCAACAATGCAGATTTAGGCGTGGTTTTGTACTCATCAATTTCGCACTTGGCGTTGTTGTCCACCCACCACAGTAGCAAGCCGAAAACGATACACGTCACCGCAATCACCCACGCCGAACGCAGATAAATTTCGATGATGTCTTTCATTAACAAACCGAAGATACAGGCAGGGATCGTCGCCAGCGCAATCATCCACGCAAGCGTTGCATCAGATGAACGCTCACCTTTGAAAATTGAGCGGAAAAATGCACCGAGCAATTGCGTCACTTCCTTGCGGAAATACCCCACAACAGCCAGTAACGTACCAACGTGAACCGCAACATCAAAGGCTAAGCCTTGATCCTGCCAGCCAAGAATTTCAGAAGGGAGAATAAGGTGCGCAGAGCTCGACACGGGAAGAAATTCTGTCAGGCCCTGAATTAAAGCCAGCGCAAAGGCTTCAAACATGCTCATAGTGGTTAGTCACTTATTATTGGTTATCAAAAGAAATGAATTACAACGAAAAATCGGTTACCGGCCAAAGAGGTTGTTCATCACTGAACGCGTCCCAGGCTTGTTGGTAAGTTTGCGTGTCACCGGGAATGACCTGATCCGGGCAAAGCTCTGCCAATGGCCAAAGGGTAAACGCAAATTTGTAAACATCCTTCCTTGGCAACACAGGTCCAGAAGGCTGAGATAGCTCGCCGTAAGTCAGCAAATCAATATCAAGCGTACGGTCACGGAACTTAATTGCATCGCGTTCACGTCCCCAGCGAGATTCGATTTCACGCAGCGCAGCCATGATGTCTTCGAGGCTTAAATCGGTATGAAGTTCAACCACAAGGTTGTAAAAGTTCGGGCCTTCGAAGCCAACAGGAACGGCTTCGAAAATGCGAGAGCTGCGACAGTTTGGGTCAAGAGTCTTGAGCGCCGCCATGCCTTCCGCAATATGGTGCTCACGTTCAATGTTCGACCCAACACTTACCAGAACCTGAATCACCGCACGCCTCGCTCAATCACAACGCCGACGGTACGCGCTTGTGGCACCGCGCCAGGCTTGCTCACTTTCACCCGCACCCAAGGCACGGAGAATTGCGTTTGAATAAGAGTCGCAATTTCTTCAGCCACACGCTCAACCAGCAGAAAACGACCGTTTTCGACCAAATCAAGAATCGCGCCGCTAACAGAAGAGTAATCTAGGGCAAAAGCAACATCATCACTGCTAGCAGCAGGTTTGTTGTCATGCGCCATTTCAATATCAAACACCAGTTTTTGTTTGATTTGCTGTTCCCAGTCGTACACACCAATGGTGGTAATGACTTCCAGCTGCTCAATAAATACTAAATCCATGTTCACTCAAAAAATTCAGAGGTCGGATACCTATTATGCGCAAAAGCACGTAACATCGGTCAACCAGCGCCTAACTCGCGGTGCTGCACATACACAAAATCTCTAAATAATTGGATACTTTGTGTCTGTTGCGCGAACTATAGCAAGTTCTCGCCGCCCTAGCGAATGTTCAACGTGGATGAAAAAATGACCGCACTCGGAATGCTAATGATTGTTGCTGCCTACCTACTGGGGTCGATATCCAGTGCAGTGTTGATCTGTCGGCTTTACGGTCTGCCAGACCCACGAGAGCAAGGTTCAGGCAACCCCGGCGCCACCAATGTATTCCGCTTAGGTGGGCGTTTCGCTGCCGCCTTGGTCCTGCTGTGCGACATGCTCAAAGGCACCATTCCCGTCTGGATCAGTTACCTTATCGGCATCAACCCTTTCATGCTTGGCTTGATTGGTATCGCCGCCTGTCTTGGGCATATCTACCCCATCTTCTTCCACTTTCGCGGTGGCAAAGGCGTTGCAACCGCCTTAGGTGCAATCGCACCTATTGGTTTAGACCTCACAGGGATGATGCTTGGCACATGGTTGGCCACATTATTACTGACCGGATACTCATCCGTTGGCGCACTCATCGCATCTTTGTTCGCGCCGTTGTTCACTTGGATGGTCAAACCGCAATTCACCATGCCTGTCGCCATGCTGTCGTGTCTCATTATTTTCCGTCATCAGGAAAACATTAAGCGACTATTGAACGGCACAGAGCAAAAAGTGTGGAATAAGAAGAAAAAATCGAAAGAAGAAGAGCAACAAGAAGAACAAGAGGGGTAGAGCAGATCTTAAGTTCTAGGTTCTAGGTTCGAGAAGACAATATCCCGAACGTTAGGTATAAAAAAGCGGCGCTGTTAAACAGTCGCCGCTTTTTTTGGTTTTGCTCTTCCTAGAACCCGCTCTTAAACCTCAACCGACTTAAGCTGATCAATCGGCCAACGCGGGAAGGCTTTCACGCCCAAATCGTTGTGCTCGCCGTTTTTCAGACGCTGCATACCCGCATAAGCAATCATGGCACCGTTGTCAGTGCAAAACTCAGTTCGTGGGTAATACACCTCACCGCCGATAGAATCTGCCAACGCTTCCAACTTCACACGCAGATGACGGTTAGCACTCACACCGCCCGCAATCACAATGCGCTTCATACCGCTCAGTTTCAACGCACGCTTGCACTTGATCACCAAGGTATCGACCACTGCATCTTCAAATGCACGTGCGATATCCGCGCGAGTCTGATCGTCATTATCATTAGCAGAAATCGTATTGGCCGCGAACGTTTTCAAGCCAGAGAAGCTCATGTCCAAACCCGGTACGTTTGTCATCGGACGCGGGAAGGTAAAACGGCTACTGTCGCCCTTTTCTGCCAGCTTAGAAAGCAACGGTCCGCCTGGGTAATCAAGGCCCATTAGCTTAGCGGTTTTATCAAACGCTTCACCCGCAGCATCATCAATCGATTCGCCAAGGATTTTGTACTCACCAATGGCTTTTACTTCCACCAATAAGGTATGCCCGCCAGAAACCAACAGTGCGACAAACGGAAACGGAGGAGGGTTATCTTCCAGCATTGGCGCCAGTAAGTGCCCTTCCATATGGTGAACTGCCACAGCCGGCAAATCCCACGCATACGCAAGACTACGACCAATGGTAGCACCAACCAGCAACGCGCCCACCAAGCCAGGGCCCGCCGTGTATGCCACGCCATCCAGATCTTGAGGCGTTAACCCCGCCTCTTCTAGCGTCGCTTTGATCAGTGGAATCGTCTTCTTCACATGATCACGAGAAGCAAGCTCAGGCACCACGCCGCCGTAGTCAGCGTGCACTTCTACTTGGCTATATAACTGATGTGCCAGAAGCCCTTTTTCATCATCATAAATCGCAACGCCAGTCTCATCGCACGATGTCTCGATGCCTAGAATTCGCATAACACCTCAGCTCACTTCGTTTATATTCAATCTGTCTTCTCAAAAACAGGCCGCAATATTACATGGGCGCGATCAAATTCACCAGTTATGCTTTACAAGCACCCGCAGATCGGATTAGAATTCCGCACCATTTTTAAACAAAGCTGGTCATTTTTTGTCTCCAGCGATTAACGAACAACCCCTGAGGTGAAAGGCACATGCCAGTAGTTAAAGTACGTGAAAACGAACCATTCGACGTAGCACTGCGTCGCTTCAAGCGCTCTTGTGAAAAAGCAGGTATTCTTTCTGAAGTTCGCCGTCGTGAGCACTTCGAAAAGCCAACTACCGTTCGCAAACGCGCTAAGGCTGCCGCTGTTAAGCGTCACCTGAAGAAGCTGGCTCGCGAGAACGCTCGCCGCGTTCGCCTGTACTAATTACGATTAATACAGGATTGTGATATGGAATTGATTACTCGCATTAAGAGTGAGCAAATAGTAGCGATGAAGGCGAAAGATAAACTTCGCCTTGGCACTATTCGTTTGATGATATCTGCAATTAGACAACAAGAAATCGACGGTCAGAAAACACTGACTGACGACGAAGTGTTGGCAGTCATCGTCAAGATGGTTAAGCAACGTCGTGACTCCGTATCGCAATATCAGTCAGCAGGTCGTGATGACCTTGCTGATGTGGAATTGGCTGAAATCTCCGTCTTAGAAGAATTCATGCCACAACCACTCAGCGACGACGAAGTGGATGCAATGGTAAAAGATGCCATTGCAGCCTCTGGTGCGAGCTCCATGCAAGACATGGGCAAGATCATGGCCATCCTGAAACCTCAAGTTCAGGGCCGCGCTGACATGGGTAAAATCAGCCAATTGGTTAAATCCAATCTGGCATAAGGTTTTTACCTAACCTGCAAACAAGCCGTGCTATCCAATTTTGGAGTGCGCGGCTTGTTCGTATCTTCTCGTTAGTAAATACTGTTCCTGTTTTCTGACTAGAACATACTGAATTCACTCACGTTCCCGTATTCAAAAAACGCACATAGGTTTATGGCAGGAAAAATCCCACGCTCATTTATTGACGATCTACTTGCCCGACTAGACATTGTCGAGCTCATAGACGCGCGGGTAAAATTAAAAAAGCAGGGTAAAAACTACGGTGCCTGCTGCCCTTTCCATAACGAAAAAACCCCCTCATTCACGGTGAGTCAGGAAAAACAGTTCTACCACTGCTTCGGTTGTGGCGTACACGGCAATGCCATTGATTTTGTGATGGAATTTGACCGTCTTGAATTTGTTGAAGCGATTGAAGAACTGGCCTCACAGCTTGGTTTAGATGTCCCCCGTGAACAGAGTGATGGTGGCGCCCCAAAAGGCCCTTATGCGCGTAGCGATCAAAAACGCGACCTGTACCAGATGATGGGGCAAATCGCCCAATTTTATCAGGGTGGGCTGCGTAGCGAAGCGGGACAAACAGCTATCGATTACCTTAAAGGCCGCGGCCTATCGGGGGAAATCGTACAAAAATTTGGCATTGGCTATGTCGCCGACGAGTGGGATCAAGTTCGCACACGCTTTGGCAAAGACAATGCGAGTCAGCAAGCGCTGGTATCAACGGGCATGTTGATCGAAAACGATAATGGACGCCGCTATGACCGCTTTCGCGGTCGAGTCATGTTCCCCATTCGTGATCGACGTGGCCGAGTGATCGGCTTTGGTGGTCGAGTATTAGGCGACGGTACGCCCAAATACCTCAACTCCCCAGAAACGCCCATTTTCCATAAAGGGCGAGAGTTATACGGTCTTTACGAAGTGCTACAAGCGCATCGCGAACCGAAACAACTTCTGGTGGTCGAAGGGTATATGGACGTGGTGGCGTTGGCACAATTTGATGTCGACTATGCTGTTGCCTCACTCGGTACAGCCACCACCGCAGAACACATGCAAACCCTGTATCGACAAACATCGAACGTGGTTTGTTGTTATGATGGTGACCGCGCCGGACGCGATGCTGCATGGCGCGCCATGGAGCAAGCATTACCGCACTTAGTTGATGGTCGTCAGTTGAAGTTCATGTTTTTGCCCGACGGCGAAGACCCGGATTCCATGGTTAGACAGGAAGGCAAAGAAGGTTTTGAACAACGCATGGCGAAAGCCATGTCGCTATCAGAATTCTTGTTCTCCACCCTAATGGAACAAGTGGACAGCAGCAGTCAGGAAGGCAAAGCCAAACTGACCACGTTAGCCGTACCACTGATCGACAAAGTTCCGGGAGGCACATTGCGCCTCTACTTACGGAATACACTAGGGCAAAGGCTCGGTCTTCCTGATGAACAGCAGCTTGAAAAACTGCTCAGCAAACAAGGGCAAGCGCAAACACGCAAGCCACTACCAGAAATGAAACGCACGCCGATGCGTGAAGTCATTACACTGTTATTACAGAATCCTGGGTTTGTTGAATCTGTGCCACCACTTGATGGCGTGGAAGCGCTGGGGATACCCGGCATAAATTTATTCACGACTATGCTTGAACTTTGCCGTCATCGTCCCAATATTACGACAGGACAGCTGCTCGAACATTGGCGTGGCTCAGATCAAGAAGCATTGTTGGCCAAACTGGCCAGTTGGGAACTTCCCATTAATGAAGACAATGCATTAGATGTATTTTTAGACTCACTGGACAGAATATTGGCTCAGTGTGTCGCGCAACAAATAGACAAATTACAGGCTCGAGACAGAAGCATCGGCTTATCAGCTGAAGAGAGACGGGAATTATGGCAGTTACTTCAAAG
Organism: Enterovibrio sp. FF113; assembly: GCF_041439165.1. Lineage (NCBI taxonomy): Bacteria > Pseudomonadati > Pseudomonadota > Gammaproteobacteria > Vibrionales > Vibrionaceae > Enterovibrio > Enterovibrio sp. FF113. Next base: position 28,459 of record NZ_JBGONO010000005.1, read on the forward strand.
CCGTCCCGACTAGAAAGTAGTCAGAACCATTGTAATTTGCTAGAATTGGCGGTTTGCGTTCCCGCATACTAAATTCTTCACTCAGACCCGAAGTTGGATATCGTCTATGGATCAAAATCCGCAGTCACAGCTAAAGTTGCTTGTCGCAAAAGGTAAGGAACAAGGCTATCTAACCTATGCAGAAGTAAACGACCATCTACCAGAAGACATTGTCGATTCCGATCAGATTGAAGATATTATTCAGATGATCAACGACATGGGCATTCAGGTGGTGGAAACTGCTCCTGATGCCGATGAGCTAATGATGACTGAAACTGTAGCTGACGAAGATGCCGTCGAAGCCGCAGCAGCAGCATTATCTAGCGTTGAATCTGAAATCGGCCGTACGACAGACCCTGTCCGCATGTATATGCGTGAAATGGGTACGGTAGAACTGCTTACCCGCGAAGGCGAAATCGACATCGCCAAACGCATCGAAGATGGTATCAACCAAGCACAGGTTTCGGTTGCCGAATATCCTGGCTCAATTGCATACCTGCTAGACCAATTCGATAAAGTTGAAGCTGAAGAGCTTCGTCTCACAGACATCATTTCTGGCTTTGTAGACCCAAGCCAAGACGACATCGCACCGACAGCAACACACATCGGTTCAGAGCTGACAAAAGAGCAGCTTGAAGATGAAGATAAAAATGACGACGATGACGACGAAGAAGAAGAAGACACTGGCATTGATCCAGAGCTAGCGCGCGAGAAGTTCAATGAACTGCGCATTGCTTATGACACAATGCAAGTTGCTATCAACAAAAACGGACGTTTCCACAAAGACACGGCAGAATCAGTTGCCGAGCTGTCTGAAACGTTTAAACAGTTCCGTCTAATCCCGAAACAGTTCGATCGCCTGGTTAAAGAAATGCGCGGCACAATGGATCGCGTACGTACACAAGAGCGCCTTGTTATGCGCCTGTGTGTTGACCAAGCTAAAATGCCTAAGAAAACCTTCGTACAGCTATTTAGCGGCAACGAATCTTCTGACAACTGGCTGGATGCAGCACTCGCGTCAGAAAAACCGTTCGTTGATCGCCTTAAGCAATACGAAGAAGATCTTCGTCGCAGTGTTCAAAAGCTGAAAATCATCGAAGATGAAACCGGCTTGAACGTAGAGCGTATCAAAGACATCAGCCGTCGCATGTCAATCGGTGAAGCGAAAGCACGCCGTGCGAAAAAAGAGATGGTTGAAGCGAACTTACGTCTGGTTATTTCGATTGCTAAGAAATACACCAACCGTGGCCTGCAATTCTTGGATCTAATCCAAGAAGGTAACATCGGCCTAATGAAAGCGGTAGATAAGTTCGAATACCGTCGTGGTTACAAGTTCTCGACGTACGCAACATGGTGGATCCGTCAGGCAATCACACGTTCAATTGCTGATCAGGCGCGTACTATTCGTATCCCTGTTCACATGATTGAAACCATCAACAAACTGAACCGTATCTCACGTCAGATGCTTCAGGAGATGGGTCGTGAGCCACTGCCAGAAGAACTGGCAGAGCGCATGCAAATGCCAGAAGACAAGATCCGCAAAGTGCTGAAGATCGCCAAAGAGCCAATCTCCATGGAAACACCAATCGGTGATGATGAAGATTCGCATCTGGGTGACTTTATCGAGGATACTACCCTCGAGCTGCCAATGGATTCAGCGACAATGAACAACCTACGCATGGCAACCAGCGAAGTACTTGCTGGCCTAACGCCACGTGAAGCGAAAGTTCTGCGTATGCGTTTCGGTATCGACATGAATACCGATCACACGCTGGAAGAAGTCGGCAAACAGTTTGACGTAACGCGTGAGCGTATCCGTCAGATTGAAGCGAAAGCACTGCGTAAACTGCGTCACCCAAGCCGCTCAGAAGTTCTGCGCAGCTTCTTGGATGAATAATCCACGCGGTTAAAAACAGTAAAAATGAGAAGGCGAGCACAGCTCGCCTTTTTCATATCCAAGATTTGGTTTAAGTGGCTAAAATCCATACTGATTAGGGTATGGTTGCGTCTAGACACCTCGCTCCCCTTCCCCTATAATCATTCGCCTACATGGCCCCTTAGCTCAGTGGTTAGAGCACTCGACTCATAATCGATTGGTCCCCAGTTCAAGTCTGGGAGGGGCCACCATATACAGAAAGGCCTGAGCGGTTAGTAACCACTCAGGCCTTTCGCATTTTTTAGTTCTGTGTAGCACCTGTGTAGCAGATTTGGCCAAATTCACTCTTCCTTTCTCTCTATAACTAGATAAAAGAAACGAAGTCTCTATTGTGAGACAATCACTACATCCAGCCTACTTATTTGAAAGCCTGTCCCATAATGCCGATAAAAACACTAAGCACTGAATTTGTAACACTAGAGCAGCTCTACGTTGCTTACAGAAAGGCAAAGCAAGAATCGTTTTATGAGACTTCAAATATAAGCTCAATCGCTTATTCTGAGTACGAAGAAAACCTAGAACATAACCTAACATCTCTTCTTGAACGGCTAGTAAGTGCTGAGACTGAGTGGTTTACAGATATCGAATTTATCGGAGGGTATCTATATATACCTAAATCTCTTGATGACGAGAAATGGGCGGACGGTGAGACTGTACATTTTAGGTCAGTAGACCCTTCATCTGACTGGAAAAAACGCTTTCAAGATTCACGAAAAAAGTTAGATGCCGAATACCGACTGATAATAAGACCGACAATCGACTATCAGGTAGTTTCTGCTTTATGGATCCTTAAAGTTGGTCATAAGTTAGAAGCCAAACTTGACAAGAGCCTAGCCTATGGAAACCGTCTCAGAAGGGTATATCAAAAAAATACTGAATCTTACGAACCTAACGTGGATTCTATCGGCCTGTTCCAACCCTATTACTCCGCGTATAAAAGCTGGAGAGAGAATGGATTAGATACCATGCGGACTCTTGTCAAAAAAGGAGAGACCGTCACCGCCATCACTATGGATTTAACCAGCTTCTATCACAATGTTTCCCCAAACTTCTTAGTAAGGCCTTCATTCCTTGCAGCTTTAGATGTCAATCTAAACTCTGACGAAATGACCTTCACGCGCCATCTAGTGAACTCGATCAACTATTGGTACGAATCGACTCCTGACTACCAGAAACGGTCAGAAGGAGCATTACCAGTTGGCTTATCAGCTTCTAAGGTAATTTCAAACATTCTTCTGTTTGAGTTAGACCTACAAATCTCTGATGGGCTAAAGACTGCATATTATGGGCGATATGTTGACGACATATTCATGGTCTTTATATCAAACAACATCGATGCCAATGGAAACAAGATACTTTCACACATAAGAGATAACGTAGATTCTTTAGTAATTAATCAGTCAAAAGATAAAAAGCCTAGTTTACGCTTAAAACTAAGATATGCAGCCGATTCACATTTAGAGTTCAAACCTGAAAAGCAGAAAATATTTAGCTTATCGTCTAAACATGGACTTGATCTGATAAATCAAATTTCTGACCAGATTCGAGCACAATCAAGTGAACATAGATTGCTTGCTGAGGTTCCAAGTACAGCTGGCCGTATGGCAGAGAAAGCGTTACTGGCGTCTTCAGATGCATCTCTGATAACCGATGCTTTACGAAAGGCTGATGGGTTATCCGTTAAGAGACTTGGCTTTTCCTTGCTTTTGAGAGACATACAAACTTATACATCTAACCTTTCACCTAAAAACTGGGAAAACACTCGTGAAGAGTTCTATGGATTAGTAGAGCGATATTTATTAACACCTAAAGGTTTATTTGATCTTTATGGCTACATACCAAGAGTTTTTAGAGTCGTGATTGAAAATCAAGACTACGAGCATGCAAACCGATTTATTAATAAGCTTAAAGAGTGCATTCTCCTAATAGAAGAAACAACAAAAATAAAAGGATTCAATCAAAAAAAATTAAACTTACTAAAGGAGTATCTAAGTGAAAGCTTAATTGAAACATCTATAAAATCTGCAAGTGAGAAAAAAACACAAAGAATAGACCTTTTGACAGAATGCGTGAAAAAAGCATATGAAATTAGAGGAAGTAGTTCTGAATCCATAAATGAGAACTACGTAACCATAATGAGTGAAAAGTTACTCATGGCTGATTTGGCAACTCGGGCTTATAAAGATTACTGGTATTACTCGGACAACAAAGAAATGCCTGCTTTCAATGCGTACAATAATCTAAGCGAATATTCTAAACGTGTTCTTAGACTAAAAGATATAGAGGATTTTTTAGTTCTATCCAATAAAAAAAATGCACACTGGAAAGCGTTCTCATTCCCCACCAGACCACTCAGCGCCTCTGAAATAGCTTTAACTTGCCAAGATACACTAAAAGACTCCAGCCTACTAAAAAAATCAATTAGGGCAATCAGAGGAGCAAGAGTCACAAGTAAGTCAGATCTTGGCTATGACCCTTCAGAAGATATATATGACGTTAAAATCCCAAAATCAATGAAAGAGTCTGTATTCATAGCCCTAACTAACTTTGAAATGACGAATGATCAGTACAATGGAGCACTAAATAATAATCCAGATAGAAGCATCGAGCGTTACGAAAGTGTCAACAGGCTAATAAACTCAATACTGAGAAGTCAAAATAAGATAAATTATGTTGTTTTCCCAGAATGCTCACTACCACGAAAGTGGGCGCTAAATATAGCAAGAAAACTAGCGTCAAATGGAATATCCTTAATTTGTGGAATAGAATATCACTCATTGCAAAATGGATTTATACGCAATGACTGCTTAGTTTCTTTGACTACTTATTGGCCAGGGTATAATACAAGCTTTTTGTTTACTCAACCTAAAATATTACCAGCTCATGATGAGAAAAGAGCGCTGGATAGTAAAAAGCTTCACCTTTACAAACCTAAGGGACATAAGGAATCTCTACCCATATACAAACACGGTGAATTTCACTTCGGAATTATAATATGCAGCGACTTAACCAATCCTGCTAACAGGCTTCACTTCCAAGGAAAGCTAGATACTTTATTTGTATTAGCTTGGAATAAGGACATTAACACATTTAGCTTTCTTGTCGATAGTGCTGCACATGACATTCATACTTATGTTGTCCAAGTTAACAACAGAGCATATGGAGATAGCAGAGTTAGAGCTCCGTATAAAGAAGCACACCTTCGTGACATAGTTAGATTGAAAGGGGGTGTAGAGGACTACTTTGTGGTCGCAGAAATAGAGTATATAAACTTGAGAAAGTTCCATAATGAAGATAACAATGGGATATTCAAACCGGTTCCAATTGGCTTCACTTGCTCATCAACAAGAAAAATAGCAACAACTAAAAATGAAAAGGTAACATCATGACAGAATTTTACTTCCACTTTAGTGAAATGGTTAAAAACCCTAGCATTTGGTCTTCGCTTCTTGATTCAACAGCAAAGGTAGTATCCATTTTAACCTTTTTTATCGCAGCTGCTGCTGCAATTACTGCGTACTATCAGTTAAAGCTATCAAGAAGGCAAAATAGCGGTAACTTCTATAAAGAATACCTAAACCTTTGTTCTAATAACTTGTCATATGCAAAGGGGATAAAACCACCCAAAACAGAACAAATAGATAGAGAAGGCTATTGGTGGTTTGTTTCTAAAATGCTTTTTATTTTTGAGCAAGTCCTACTTGAAAGTTCAAATGATGAACAATGGAAAAACACAATCCTACATCAACTAAAAAAACACAAAAAACATCTATCTACCTCAGGTACAGTTGAGAGAAATGAATGGGAGCCTGAGCTAACGACACTGATCAAACTGGCATTAAAAGACGAATAATACAGTTATTCACAGAACTCCAAGTAAAAGCACATTTGCCACTAGGACAAATGCCACTCGTTGACGCGGGTGATGATGGTCTTCCCACCTGCTGAGATACCTTTGAGTACCTTTAAAAGCTCCTCGTCGCTATACATGGAGCTTTTCACCTCTCCCGTCGCGTAATCCACACTGAGTTCGTAATGTGGCGCTATGGCTTGTTCTGTGCGTTTACAGAACACACCGCCCATTAATGCCGTGTAGGATTTCCAACAGCCGTTATCTGCGGCTTCGTGAATATCTGTGACTAACTTGCTTTCGCCCATCATTTCTTTAAGGCGGCGCAGTTCGCGCCATACCGTGACTGAACAACCGCCGAGTTGCTGAAACTGGCGAATGCTCCAACAGGCCGCCCACGCTTCCACCCTTGCCGCTGCGCATTTTGGGTCTTCACCGTAAACGCCTGATTCAAGGTTTTCGCCGTCGATGTTCTTTGAAATGTATTTAGCGATGTAGCCCGTTGCCGAACCCTTGTTAGGGTCAATCTTCACTTCGGTGAAACGGTGTCGATCTGCGCCTGCTTCGTCGCCATCTTCGCGCAAGTTGTATTCACGCATGGTATCTATCAACACGTCATAGTGCCTTGGCTCAACAAACAACAATAAGTGCCAATGCGGTGTGCCGTCGTGTTGCGGCTCCACGACGCGAAAACCATAGAAACGCACCTCTTCACGTTGAAGTTTGGCGCGAATGAGTTTCCAAATGTCGTTAAGGTAGGCTTGCGCTTCGGCGGGTGTGTAACCGCCCCACTTTGGGTTTTCGTCGCCAGTGGTGGCGTAACTGCGGTGATACTTTGACGGGCAAGTCAGCGTTAAAAATGTCGCAGAATGGCCGAGTTCGTTAGCAAGGTCTTCAAAGCCACGCGCACGAACCATCAATTCCATTTTGCGGATTTTCGGGTCAGAGACGCCCTTTTGTGAAAGCTCCAACAGGCTAAAGCTTTGGCCTAGTTGGTTAGTGGCTATCGTGTTCTCAAGGTAACGTGCTTGGTGAAACTTTTGAGCGGTTCTGGCATCGAGCGTTTCATCTGAACAGTAAATCGCTTTCACACGGCTGACTTGGTTCAAATGGCGCATCACGGTTTCAATGTTCTTGCGCAGTGCCTTGCGAAGTCTACGCAGCCACCATGATTTATCAGAAAGTCGTCTTAACCTCCCCTCTAACGTGTATTTGTTTTCATCTGGCGGCTCAAAACCAAAGCTCAGGCAAAGCGCATGAAGGGCACTAATCGTTTCGTCTTCTGCGCCATATAAAGTGCGACGGATAGATAACGCGGCATCAACCAGCGCTTCGGCTTCTTCACGCAGTTCATCTTCTGAAATATTGAGATTGAGCTTTTCAGGGGAAACGGTCAGCTTCGAAACAAGGCTATCAACCGTTTCACGAAGGTCAGTATTGCGGGTGAAAGCGTCTGAAATGGCGATATAGCGTTTAAAGAGAATGTGTTGCGCTTTCGGCGGCAAACGGCAAAGCCGTTCTTCCACGAACGGCCTGTCGAATCTATCCAGTGTTTCGTATTCTTCCTCAGTGATTGGAGACATCAATCGCCCTCCCTTCCTGAGTCAGTTCAAACACGTAACGCTTAACCCCATATGGGTGAATCGTTCGGTAACTGATCAGCCCTTCACGGAAAAGCTTAAAAACGGTGCGGTGATTCAGCTTGATGTTGAATCCGCGAGAACCGATAAAAGAGGTTTGATTAACACGATAATCAGCACACTGTTCAAACCAATGCCCGTCTTGCATGGCTTTGATGATGCTAGTTAGGTATGGATTTAGCTTAAGCATGCACACCCCCATCACATACGAGTTGGGTGTACTTGCGTTGGTTATCGAGCCATTGGTCGAGATCTTCTTTTAGGTAACGGACTGCGCGACCAATCTTAATAAATGGCGGTGCTTCGGTGCGATTCTGGCGGTGGCCTTCCATGCGTGATTGACGCAGAAAGGAACGGCTCATGCCGATATAGGCGGAAGTCTCTTGCTCTGTGTATGCACGTTTCTGGGTGTTGTCTGATTGCATTTGGGTATCTCCTGATGTGTGTTAGGAGATACCGTAAGTGTCCCGATCGCGTCGGGAAGATAATCGGGAAGATGGTCGGGAAGGTTTTTAACTTTTCGCTTTTCTTACCTCTGAAAGCAAGTTTTGAAAGGTTTTATATTTGGTAATTCGCACTGTGTCTTGCTGACCAAACCATTCGATTTCATCATTGTTCATCGTGCTAATCAGGCTATCCACATCAATCTGTTTGGCATCGGTTTGATGATCCCGTTTGATTAGGTTCCAGACGGTTCGCGCATTGGCTTCAACATTGCCAATAATCGCCTTGTTGATCATGATTTTGATGGGATGAATTTCAATATCGCTGGGATTTACAATAGTTTGGCTTTGAAGCGCATTTTGATTGGTATCTAGACCAAATACTTTGTGAACCGATACCAAATCAAAGCGAAGCTGATGTGCATGCAAATATATGCTTTGAGACGCAATAACTTGCCTTTTTGTGCCTCCAATCGCTTGAAACAGATTGCTAAGGGCTTCCCTACTCTCTTGGGCACTGCGCTTTCGCTTAGGTAAGAGGGTTCTTTCTAATGTTCCTCTCCAATCGTCTATCTGTTCAATCGACACATAAGCGCTGACGGCGCATTCTGGTTTGGTAAAGTTTTTGACATGATCAAACCGTTCAGTGCTGATATTTGGATAAGCCGACTCAACCGAACGCCAGTTTTCAATCTTATCTGGCTCTAGAACCACAACATGAGACACAGTTGCCTTTCCATCGCTAAGTAACTTTTTCGCCACATCAAGACCTAGCCGAGCGACGCCCTTGTAATCAAACACATTGGCGAGCGTTTTCGGTTCATGAAAGTAACCAAGGCTTTTACCTTCAATCAATGCACATAAGGTTAACTTGTCGTTGTCGATGGCATCTAACAACTGGCCTTTGGTTAACGGCGTCACATCGGATATTTCGTCTAATCTGAAAAATCGCCTGTTGTCTTTCATATACTCCCAAGCCTTTAGACTTCCCTTCGCCTTATCATCGGTTATCGTTCGGCTTCGAAGCCGACATAACACAATGCCTCATAACGTTATGTTCCTAAACGTATAACCTAACGACAAGCGATCTGGCTCGTATTCTCGTAACGTTACATAACGAGAAAGCGCATTTAGTGAACCAACAGGTATAGTTCGTTACATAACGTTATGTTGGGATGATGGTTGGCGATTTGGGACGTGTCGGCGGTCGAAATAGCCTTTAGGCTAGGCAAGCCGAACGCACAAGCCTTTAGGCTTACCCGTTTCGGCTGGAAGCCTAGTTTTTATGCGGCTTCGTCGGCTACCTAACCGAACAAGTGCTATAACCGTGCTTGTTTAGAAGCCTAGTGTTCATACGGCTTCGTCGGTTAACTAACCGAAATGGTAAATATTCAGGTTACAATCTATTCGTAACCAATGCGCTCTTTGTAAAGAGTTCCACCAAAAATGCGCCCATGATGAAGCTTCCTAACTTCTAAATCAGCACCATCAGGTTTAAAGTTAATAAGTGAGTAGCAATTGACTATTCCATCAATTCTTCGTCCATGATGAACAGATGTGCTGCCACTAGAAACTACTGTCACAGGTTTTTTATCGCGGTCATCCACACTAAACTTCTTATCAAATTTGATCAAAGCAGGTGTATGTTGATGCCCATGAATTGCTAATTTCACTCCAACTTCAGATGCTGTATCCAATAAAATAGTCGCATCCAGCGTCATAGATATTTTTTCGGACAAATGCTCTACAGGATTAATTGGTAATAAATGATGATGTAATGCCATCATTTTAAATGTTCTTGGTTCACTTATTTTCTGTAGTGCCCTCAGAGCGGTTAAGCCTCGATCACCAACATATCCGTACTCGGTGAACTTTGTACTAGAAACCTTGCATGAGTTGAGCGTACATAAAGCAACATCTACATTCTTAAGTTTCAATATTTCGACTGTATCGATCGGAGAATCGATCAGTTTTTTATTCAACTGCTGAATAAATGCCCTATACGACGTTTCATGCTCATACTCAATCTGACTTTCATATTGTTGAACCGGAGGAACTACACCCCCGTCAATTCTATGAAAGTCGTGATTACCAGGACAGACTATAACCTGCTCTTTTTTTAGTCCGAAGAAATCCCTAAGCTTTTTAAAAAACAAATTAATCTCAGACTTAACTGAGTCTGACCAATTCGCTTTTGTAGTTAGATCCCCCGTAACTAAAATAGCAGCTATCTCATTTCTAAGCCCCAAACCTTCAATATCTGAGCATATAGCTTCACTTAACTTACACTTATCACCAGTATATATATCTAAAGACGACTCCATACCAAAAGCGTAATCATCACCAAAATGTAAATCTGAGAACTGTAAAATAACACTTCGATCTTTGGCATCAATTTTCTTAATACTTTCACCCAGCTCTTTTTTCCGACCAACTAACTGAATAAGTGTGTGTTCGCCAAATTCACTACCAATGGAAAAATCATAATCGCATTCTTTTATTTCCGTAAAACGGAACCAACCTGCAACTTTATCTCTGTTACCTCTATAGTATTCAGGAATAAAAATAGCATCTTCACTTGGTATCCCCTCCAAAGAAGCTCTAGCCACAACACCTATATGACATTTTTTTTCGTCATTATTAAAAATATAGATTTCATCACCATATTCTAATGATGAAAAAGTATCAGAGCACACATCCTCAAAAGCTTTTTTCCACCACCCCCAATAAACAGAACCAATACTGCCAATTAGAGATTGATGTTCTTCAATCGTATCAACCCCAACATTTCTAAATCTTATCGCTAGCTTTGGTGAACCCATTCAATGACTCTCTCATAAGGTTTTTTTGGCAAATTCCATTGACCTAGACTTGTAAAATCGCCTGAAAAATCGCTATTATCGCTACTAACACCAAGCACTTTTTGGATAAATACGATCGCATCAGAAGTGCCATTGATAATACCTACTTCATTATCCGAACTCCAAATATTGATCAATTCTCTTCCTATAGCCCGCTTACTAACAGAAGGCCAATTCCACCCATTAGCATCATGGTGTTTCTCCAAGGAGACATCACCACCAGTATACTTATCAATCCTTACAGCCAACTGGTAATTATTAATTATAAACCTATGCCAAATTTCACTCCCATCAATAGTAGGGTGTAGTTCTGGTAACTTATCAGGCCTAATGACTACCAAGTCTCCTTTTCGCCATTCTTTTTCATCTGGAATAATATTAGTAACTTGAGAAGCCTTATGTTCAAATCTAGGCATTTCGTAGGTCAAGAATCCAAGGTGAGTCTCATAGCTTGCCCACTCATCAAGCCAGTCAAATAGTTTTTCTCGTTCTTCAACAGCTGAAGGCCTTGTTTCTTCAGGCCACAATGACAAATAAATCACACCTCTATACGCACATGACTGCGCAGCCCAACTTACCCAACGAAACATTTCAGGTAAATACCAAGGTGGATCCAAGTAAATGCAATCAAAAGATTCCATTAGAGGAGCATTAATATTTACATCTTTTAATAAATGATTTTTAACAGACTGGGCAGGTTGTCTATCGACCAATAAAGTCTTAACATTTTTTCCCTCAGCTAGTTCAACTATTGATGGGCTGCCAATAGCTAACAAGCTCATACTGGGCTTGGAAAGCTCAACTAACCTAGTAACAGTATCTTCATTATATCGCCAATCAAAATCTAGCGGATGTGGGTCTGGCTTCATTAACTCTCCTTCATTTTTTCAATGATCAGCCAAGTACACTAAATAATATCTTAAATCAGGATTTAACCAATCAAATTAACAGCAGCCGCTTTATGCTCTGGTGCTAAGTGCGCATACCTTAGCGTCATCTTAAGGTCAGAGTGGCCTAGCAGTTCTCGAACCGTGTTCAAATCTACCCCTGCCATTACTAGCTTGCTCGCAAAGTGGTGGCGGAGGTCATGAAAGTTGAAGCCTTGAATCTGCGCCAAATCCAGTACCGTCGCCCATGGCTTTTTCACTTCTTTCAGTGGTACGCCGTTTTTGCCCTCAAACAGATACCGCGACGTTTGGTTTTGCTCTCGCCAATTGGTGAGCGCGTTATAGGCTTCGTTGTTCAAGGGAACGATTCTTCCCTTCTTCGATTTGGCATTGCTTCCGCGCACTTGCACGTACCTTTCGGCAAACGATATGTCTGACCATTCAAGGCTCAACATTTCACCACGGCGTAAGCCTGTGTTCATGGCAAGCAAGATAAGTGGCTCAACGTAATCGACGAAGGTTACATCATCCAAACTTGGGTACTTTTCGTAATTGCGAGTTTCTCTGTGAGCATTGGCAGAACGACGAGCAAGGCGGATATTCCAATCTCGCTCTTTAATGGCATGGCGTAACCGCTTTTCTTCGTTGTCGTTAAGGTAACGAACGCGGGTATTGTCGGCTTTGATGGTTTTCACTTTGCTCAGTTCGTGGGAATCAATAAGCCCCCACTCCACCGCACGGGATAACGCGCCTTTCAGTGTGTTCACGGAATCATTAATCGTGGCGGCGGCTTTTCCCTTTTGGCGTCGTTCGCTTCGCCACTTCTCTATCTCCCACGCAGTGATTTGATCGAGTTCTTTGTCCATCAAGAAAGCAAAATGGCTCTTTAGGTGTTTAATGATGCGATGTGCGGTTTTGGGGTTTCTTGTCAGCAGGAACGGCAAATAGCGTTCATCAAGGTAGGTCGGCAATTTGATGTGTTTTCGGCGTTGGGCTTCTTGACGAACTTTCTTCTTAATGTCTTGAACGTCGTTGCCTTTTGCCACTTCACCCGCTTTGGCTTTGGCGAGGTCTCTCGCTTGTGTCGGGGTGATGTCGTTCGCGTTCCCCAATTTATAATTGACCTGCTTCCCTTCGAAGCGATAAAACAGATAATAGAAGATGCGACCTGATGTAGAAATCCGCGCATGAAAGCCGAGAATTTCGGTATCATTGATCCGCTTATCTTCGACTTTAAATTGCTTGATACTGGTCGTGGTGATCTTCTTTTTTATGGGCATATTGATCTGCTTCCTTGCACTTAGCCGCTCGCTCTGTGTAGCACATATGTAGCAGATTCATCATATTCCCATGAATTCCAGTGAACAACTAGATACACTGACTTTCTTTCAATTTATTGATATTAAACGGTTATTTTGTGCTTTCTTGTTCATTGCTGTACATGCTAATACACCCCTAAAACCGTCTCATAATCGCATGGTCCTTGATTCAAAAATGCACCCTATATTGTGATAGCGGCATCTGAACAACAACGACAACAGACCTGTCTTTTCTATAAATGGCCTCTCTGATCACTTCTTCCATGGCTCACTACTGCCAGCGTCACATCTCCAACGTCCACTTGTATTGAATCCAAGAAAACAGAAAGAGTTCATCGGCGGTATTAGTTACAAATTAGAGTGAACAAGGTATATGTATGGGTTGAATTTAGTGTTGAGAGCCAGCCTTGCGAATCGAAAAGAAAGCGCTTTCATTGGTTCACTAGTAGGTAAGGTTTCTCCTTTATATTCACTGAAATTCTGAGTAGGCACTTTTACGGAACACGGAGTAACGACATGGAAGTGAGAACGCTCTCTGCAGTTTTTATCGCATTGTCCTCAGCGATGATGTTTTCCTGCACATCTGAATATGACAAGGACAAACCATTGATTCAGAACAACAGTAAACATTTCGGATTATCCTCTACGACTGAAATCCTGCTCACCAGCGAAGCTGGCGACAAGATGTCGTTGATGTCGAACCAAGCCTTTACCACAGAGACGGCGAACGGCACGCAGATCGTGATCCAACCTGATGTTATTAAGCAGACCATTTCAGGTATTGGCACGTCATTCACTGAGTCTTCAGCTTTTGTTCTGGCTCACCTTTCTGTCGATAAACGACAGGAAGTGATGGAAAAACTTTACGCTGACACCGGCGCTAACTTTTCTTTGACTCGAACCCCTATCGGTTCGACGGATTTTTCTGTGGAAGGAAAGCTTGGATATGCGGAAGTTGAAGGTGATAGCGAGCTAAAGCACTTCACTATCGCGCCGGACGGCGATGGTTTTTCTAAGGCGAAGTATCCCGGTATTCAAGATGAGTCGTTTGATGTACTGCCTATGATCCACGAGGCAATGGCCATCAAAGCAAAACAAGATGACAGTACATTAAGCATCATTGCTTCCGCATGGACTGCGCCGCCATGGATGAAAGACATCGAGACATGGTTTATTCCGGGATCGAAAGAGAACGACTGGCAAGGTACAGGCGGCTCGCTAAAGCCGGAATATGTGTCAACCTACGCCGATTATCTGTTGAAGTACCTTGAGCATTATAAAGAAGCAGGGGTTGATATCTGGGGCTTAACACCTGTGAATGAACCCCACGGTAACAGCGGCAACTGGGAAAGCATGCACTTCACCGCGGAAACCCAGAATACTTTCATTAAAGAGTTCCTTGGTCCGAAGTTAAAAGAAAGCGCTTTTGCTGATACTCGCGTTTTGATTTACGATCAAAACCGCGATCACTTAGAGCATTGGGCTGACGTTATCTTGGGTGATCCTGAAACCGCGCCTTTTGTTTACGGTTCTGCGGTTCACTGGTATTCAAGCACAGTGGATGTTTATGAAGGTGCGTTAGAGCGTGTTCATAACAAATATCCGGGCTTTTCTATTATCCACACGGAAGGCACCATCGATGATCTTGGCAAACCCGCGCCAAAGGGTATTTTAGATCCAGAGAAGTTTCAGGAATCTGGCTGGTTTGATAATGATGAATTCTGGTGGAATGAAAACGCGACCGATTGGGCGTATACGGCAACGTGGGCACCGAACCCAGAGAACCACCCTATCTATACGCCAGTTCATCGCTATGCGAGAAATATCATTGTCAGTCTTAACCACTGGATGGACGGTTGGATAGATTGGAATGCGGTGCTTGACCACAATGGTGGTCCAAATCACGCGGGTAACTTCTGCGGTGCGCCAATCATGATCGATGTGGAAAATGATTATGTTTACTACACGCCGATTTATGACGTGCTGGCGCAATTTAGCCGAACGATTCGCCCTGGCGATAAAGCCGTACAGGCCGATAAGTTTTTGGACGGCCTAGCGCATGATGACTTGCATGCGAGTGCGACGATTAACAGCGATAACCTGTTAAGTGTGCAATTGCTGAATACCACCAAGCAGCCCATCGAGTTTGATTTGGTCATTGGTGCGCAGAACGCGCAAATCAATATCCCAGCCAATTCCCTGCAAACCGTTCGCGTGCAACTGTAAGTAGACGCCGAACGGTCCCATCAAGCATTGGTAATAAAATGCTTGATGGGATTGAAAGGCAATACATAATGCCCTAATTAGGCATTGATGATCAGAGCGTTAACTTCTCGCCTCGGTGATTCCGTGTTTTGTTTCGCTTTTCCAAGCCGAAATACCATCTGCACCGTTTCCGCTTCGGGCACACCAAAATACTGCTTAAATTCCATCTGCAATGGCAGCATGTCTTTGTACTCTTGCAAAATTTGGCTCATCGGGTGTTGGGCAATCCCCATCGTTGCTGTCAGCAGGTTAATGCGATTGTATAAGCGACCAACTTCGACCTGCGTTTTACGCGTATTGTTTTTGCTAACGAGCAGTGCGAAGTGGTGTGTGCTGTTGGTAACGGCTTCCGTTAACTTGATACCTTCTTTACCAAAGCTGGCCGGATCGCTCTCCGCCGCGCTTCTGGTGACAAAGAATGTTTCTGCCATCCAACGTTTTACGCCTGTCACGCCACTTTGTGGAAGCCCAAAACCATCTCGATATTGGGCGTATTCTTTGTCATTGAAACGGAACATGCCAATCGTCTCCATGCTTCTGTCTGCGTTCTGCTCTTCAATGAACATGGCTTGATTTAAGAAACCGCGCATTGCCTCTTTAGCGTTGTCGTCTTGCACCAATTCGATACGGTAATCTCCATCTGTCGCGATGTTGACTATCTTGTTCAGCTCTACATCCTTCAACATTTCATTGGTGTATTCGGTCTTGGTCGATTGCCGAGTGATCAAGTATGGGAACAGCGGATCTGGCGTCACGCTTTCATCGAGTTGAAGTGTGATTGCCGCAACGGGTTTGTTTTCGAGTTCTTCGTTGCTGTATTCACCAAGAGGAAAATATTGAACGTTCGCTCGAATACCAAAATGGCTGGCGGCAATGGCGAGGCTTTCAATAAATGTGCCCTGGCCAATGTGAATTTGACGATGAATAGGATCAGTTTCAGGGAGAAGCCTGTCGCTATCGACGAAAAGTAATATCGTGTCCTTACCTTCAAAGGCAACTTTCCATGGCTGAATGTTGTGTGGATTAGGACATAACATCGCATAGCTGATCAGGGTTTTCCGAATATCTGAATAGGTATGAGTGGGTCTAAATGATGTAGACGTTGCACCCGACACTTGGCTTACAACAACAGGTCCCGCTGCTAGAACAACTGCACCTGCCCCCATCACTTTAATGAATTTCCGTCTATTCACCGCTATCCCCTTTTTTTATGCTCTGTTAAACTACATTCCATGGAATAAATATACATTCCACGGAATATTTATCAAGAGGTTTGATGCATATGTTGACAGAAAAGCAGGGATTGTCCTTTAAGATAATGATTTCATTAGGGATCATAAATCAACTTTCCGATGCGTGGCTGAGTAAGGCACTTGAGCCTTGCGGGTTAAACCAATCACAGTTCAATTTACTGAATCACTTTTCGCACCAGCCAGAGCGAGAGCAGACCATTAGTCAGCTTGCTCAGGTGATGCAAATGAACCAGCCAGGGCTAACCAAAGTCGTCAATAAGCTCGCAGAGCAAGGGCTCGTTGATATTAGAAAAGATGATGCGGACGGCAGGAAGAAGTGGATCAAAATCAATGCGGATGGTCTTGCTCGTGTGCAATCTGCTTTCGCCAGTTTTCTTCCCGTGATTAATCAATGTTTTGACCAGTGGGAAAACGATGAAATGCGCCAAATGCTTCAACACACAGATAAACTAAAAGCGTGGCTGGACAATAACAGAGACGCATCATAATGCTCACTACGACAACGCGATCCTCAACGTAAAACGAGAGTGCTTTCAAACCAGCGCTGCGCCTGTCGCCAACAAATTCTCGTTGAGCAAGCATCTTGAGATTGATTGGGTATATACTCCCACCGTTTTCCTTTCATGTATTAACAAGGTCATTTTCATGTCATCAACACTTGCACATACACCCGCGCACAGCGTTATCGTGCTCGATTTCGAGACCACTGGCTTATCACCCAATATGGGCGACAGAGCGATCGAGATTGGTGCGGTAAAACTGGTTGATGGTGAAGTTGTTGATACGTTTCAGGCGCTCATGAACCCAGGCTTTCGGGTCAGTAGCTTTATTGAAGGGTATACCGGCATCACCAATAACATGCTGCGTACGGCACAGCCTTGCGCTGAAGTCATGGCACAGTTTGGGGAGTTTATTGCGGGAAGTAATCTTGTTGCACACAACGCGTCATTCGATAAACGCTTTTTGGATGCAGAGCTAGAGCCGCTTAATGTCGGCTATTCCGGCCAGTTCGCTTGTTCGATGCTGATTGCACGGCGTCTTATTCAGGATGCGCCCAGTCATAAACTTGGCGAGCTGGTTCGGTTTAAACGTATTGATCATGATGGCGTCTTTCACCGCGCATTGGCGGATGCTCAAATGACCGCAAAGCTATGGATGCTTATGCTCGACGAGTTGGATCAGCAGCACATTCGCAACCCTGAGTTTAGGTTGATGCAGACGATCAGTAAGACGAGTAAACAGGCGCTTGACGGTGTGTTTCGAAAAGTACGGGGAAGTTAGAGCGATACTTGGTGATTATCGATGGGTGTCAGTCTGACGACAAGATCGAATTTCTGTATAAGTCTCGCTCTCTATGCGTTTTTAGCGGGGCGGTTATCGCTGAAATGCTTAAAGCATTAATGTACGGTAAAATCACCGACAACATTGCCACTCGGCTCAATGATTTTTCCTGAGCATGTTTTGTCACAGTATTCGAAATCAATATTACGATTAGTCGATGTTATCTTTGGCAATATGTGCCTTTTTAAAACGTCACTGTTTAGCTGATGTATTTCTGCGTTCCAAGATGCGTTTTCTTGTTCTAAATGGAAATCAATTTTTAGCATTATTCACTCGTTGTTATTAATTGTTTTTTTTCACGTGACAATTGGTACCAGTGTCGTTGGCGTGTTGTTCTACGGGACATAATATTCCTTATTATTTTCTACAGGTTCGCTTCAGCACATACTGAGAGTATGTGACGCGTTTAGAAAATGATTTTATTGGGTTATTCGGGGAAAACTGAAAGGTCTAATGACGCAACATGATCAATATTCGTTGTCACAGTGCGCCATTATGCATCGCTAAATTATAGCGCTGCTACTTCACTAGCTTGCAGGCCTTTAGGACCATCTTCTACGTTAAAGCTAACTTTTTGACCTTCGGCTAGGGTTTTAAAGCCATCAGAAACAATTGCATTGAAATGAACGAATACGTCCTTTCCGCCATTATCCTGAGTAAGGAAACCAAAACCTTTCGCTTCGTTGAACCATTTTACTGTACCAGTCGTTTTAGCAGACATAGTGACCTCTATTTTTTATATATGTATGAATTATTTAATGAAGGCTGATAATGAAAGCTATTGAATGTTCGATGAAGACAAATTTGACGCAGAATATTAAACGAAGGGTATCGAGAAGTAGCTGAGAAGAAACTTATACTAAATGTAGCATTAACAACTCTTTTCTAAGAGCCAGCCATCACTATACCGTGCAATTTTAAAATAGCGAGATTTATTTTCTATCGCGTTCAAATCCCCCTTCAACAAGCCGCCTGAGTAATGATGATAGAATTTCCACATCGTTATAAAGGGCTTTTACGTCTGTCACGAACGGTCGCTAGCATTCACCCGACAACTTCATTGTCTCATTATCAATTCGATTCACTATATAGTCAGCCGTTACATCTGTAGATATGCAACACACTCATCTCGACATCGAGAAAAACATGACAATAATCCCAACTTCTTGAAACACATCGCAGTTTACACATGGATAAATGATAAGTTTCACACTCTTTTGACTAATACCTTGCCCATGCGATGCCAGATTTCAAAGACATTTTAGATATTCATCCTAACCCTTGTGTGATCCACATCGATTTCGTACCTAAGTACGCGAACAATGCGTTTGCGAAATTTAGTGGCATGTCGAACGCCCAAGAGGTGCTGAATCTAGAAAGTATTCGAGTGTTATTTGAAGATGAACACTGGCCTGAGGCACAGCGTCGCTACAAGCATGCCATTGAAACAGGCACGCCGACCCCACCCGAAGTCATCAATCACACTGATTTGAAAGGTAATCCGATGATTGCGGAAATCACAGATAAAGTGATTGATTGGTTCGGTGAAAAAGCAATGTGTACCTTCGTGAGTGTGGTAACCGATCAGGTATTCCGAGAGCGTACATTAAGAGACATGGCCAATCGGGATGATCTCACGAACCTTTATAATCGTCGTTACTTGCTCGATTTGTTCAATGAACGCAATGCCACGCCTCAGCGCCGCCAATACCTGGCGATGGTCGATATTGATCACTTTAAACGTATCAACGATAGCTTTGGTCACCCCGTTGGCGATCTTGTCCTGAAGCAACTCGCACGTATTATCGAGGAGTTCACCGAACCAGAAGAGTGTGCTTTTCGTTTAGGTGGCGAGGAGTTTGCGCTACTTATTTGGGCTGATGATAGGCAAGACGTTTGCGCACGCCTCGAAATGTTGCGCGGTCGAATTGAAGATTTAACCGTCCGTGTCAGTCATTTAAATAAGCAGCCTCTGGCTATAAATGTCACCGTTTCCATCGGTGCCACTGAAATCAGCGATGCGGAAGGGTTTATTTCTGCCAGTTTACGCGCAGATAAGTCTCTCTATATTGCGAAGGAGTCTGGGCGTAACCAGGTCATCAACAATGACGCTGACGATTCAGCGCCAACACCTTGCTTACCTGACTGATTTACACATTGGTGAACTAACACATAGCAATCACTCGACACGTTAACTCAATACACCGAATGCATGGTGCTGCTTTCCCTCGCTCGACAGCGATTTCGTTTTCACACTATTTCGCCCTGCTGCCTTTGCCAAATACATCAATTTATCCGCTTGGTGGATCAGTGAATCCAGCGATAAATGTCCTCGTTTTGTATCTACCAATACAGCACCTATCGATGCATTCACCTCCAATCCCAACTCGCGTTGCGAAGCGCTAGGGACAAGACGACAACGAATGTATTCGGTGACTGCGTCGAGATGATGCCGGTTTTTGACCTCCAATAATAAGCAGAATTCTTCGCCGCCTAAACGCGATAACGCGATGCCTTCTTTCAGTGAGTGTTCAAATGCTTTGCCTAGGCCGATCAGCACTTCATCACCTTTCCTATGACCGAAGTTGTCGTTAATTCGCTTGAAATGATCGACATCTATCATTAACACCGCCAATTGTCGGCTTTTCATCAATGCCTTTACTTTTCGGCCTTCAAACATTTTTTCAAGCCCACGACGATTCAACAGCCCGGTCAGCGAGTCCGTGAATGCATACGCTTCCAACTTTTTGTTGAGTGCCTTCAGGTCGCGTGTTTTTCGCTGAACCGTTTGACGAAGCAGGACAATATAACTAAATGTCACCAAAGCGATCAAAACTAACCCTAAAGGCCAAACCCATCCAGGTACCGTAAACACATGACTCGTGTTCAGCCATTTCTGCTCAATGCGCGTAATTTCTGTCTGTGGGATATTCTTCATTCCCGCGATAATTTCGTCTCGCAACGCTTCATTGTCTTCTGGCACCGCGGCGTAAATCATCTTGGTATAGAGAATATCAATAGGTATGAACTGATAAGGATCAGTCCGTTGTGATAAGTAGTAGGTCGCGACTTGAGTATCGAGCAACATACGATTTACTTGGCCGTTGAGTCCTGCCTCTATTAGTTTGGCGTTGTTATCAAAGCCCACCAACTTGACCAACGGATATCGCGACTTTAGGTACTCTTCTTCGTATCCACCTCGCACCACACCGATTTCCATCTCAGGCAGAATATTTGGCGTTTTCAGTTGCTCACTGTCGTTAGCGATATAAAGGGAAGCCGATATTTCGAAAAGTGGTAGCGTGTAATCCAGAAAATGATCGCGAGATGATGAATACAGTAACCCCGCATGCACTTTCCTTCCCCCTTGAGCGACATGTTCTAAGGAGTCATTCCAATCAGAGAGTATAAATTCGACGGGCACCTGATTCACGTCTCCGTAAAGACGCCAATAGTCCACGAGCAACCCTTTAGGCTCACCATCTTCTACAAATGCAAACGGTTTCCAACTGTGTGAATTGGTCACGGTTAGGATATTTTCGCCAACCGTAGGCATCGCAACACTGGCCGACGTCCATAAAACTATGGCCGCGGTTAAAGCCAGCGTAACCAATTGATGATACAAATGCATTCCTTTGAAATGTGCCAGCTTGGCGAATAATTTGATAACATTGTCGCAAAGTTTAAGCGAGTCCCCCTACCCTGATTATCCTTTGAATGGCGATAACGAGAAGTGTCTCGGTTTTTGTGTGAAACTTTATGAGAAAACCGAATATCAACAAGAATAATGTAGTTAAGTTTCATGTAAATACTGGGAGAATAACGCGCTAAATGCCTATTCTTCACCGCATTCATCTCTTCAATCCTCAAGGTTTACGGCTCTTTGCTGAATCGTTGCCAGTTAGTGATCTACCTCATTTTATGTGGTAAATTTACGGCCCTTGAGCGCGGCACTGTACCTGTATCATTTGAGTGGATGATGGAATGAAGGTAGGAAATACTCTTTATCCATTGCCTGCGATCAAATTTCCGCCACATAAACAATGTATACTGTGTCCGCTTTCATGAGTGAGTTGTGTTGTCCAAGCGATAAACACCGTTTGGACAACACAATTACTGTGTCATGAATCTGTATTAACGCTGTAAGAGCATAAGGGCAATCTTATTGCTCACTACGTATTAGCTTGTTGTTTTATTACAGACATCGAGCGTGAATAATCGTGATTACAGCAACAATTGTCCCTTGGTTAAAAGCTCGACCGGAGAGAACCCTACATGAAAAAGACCAAAATCGTTTGTACGATTGGACCAAAAACTGAATCAGTAGAAATGCTGACCAAGCTAGCTGATGCTGGCATGAACGTAATGCGTCTGAACTTCTCACACGGTAACTTCGACGAACACGGTACGCGTATCGCGAACCTTCGCGACGTGATGAAGAACACTGGTAAGCAGCTAGCAATCCTGCTGGATACCAAAGGTCCTGAAATCCGCACCATCAAACTAGAAGGCGGCAACGACGTTGCGCTAGTTGCAGGCCAAACGTTCACTTTCACTACTGACGCATCAGTAGTGGGTAATTCAGAGCGCGTTGCTGTGACTTACACGGGTCTTTCTCAAGACCTGAACGCTGGCAACATCATCCTTGTTGATGATGGTCTGATCGAAATGGAAGTACTGGAAACCACAGAAACTGACGTTATCTGTAAAGTACTGAACAATGGCGATCTGGGCGAAAACAAAGGCGTTAACCTGCCAGGTGTTTCAGTTAACCTTCCTGCATTGTCTGAAAAAGACAAGAGCGACCTAGTATTCGGTTGTGAGCAAGGCGTTGACTTCGTTGCGGCTTCTTTCATCCGTAAAGCATCTGACGTTAAAGAAATTCGCGAAATCCTTGCTGCT
Source organism: Enterovibrio sp. FF113 (assembly GCF_041439165.1). NCBI lineage: Bacteria > Pseudomonadati > Pseudomonadota > Gammaproteobacteria > Vibrionales > Vibrionaceae > Enterovibrio > Enterovibrio sp. FF113. The sequence goes on from NZ_JBGONO010000005.1 coordinate 51,195, forward strand.
AACGGCGGCGAGAGCATCCAAATCATCTCGAAGATCGAAAACCAAGAAGGTGTAGATAACTTCGACGAGATCCTTGAGCTGTCTGACGGCATCATGGTTGCTCGTGGTGACTTGGGCGTAGAAATCCCTGCTGAAGAAGTTATCTTCGCGCAGAAGATGATGATTGAGAAATGTAACCGTGCACGTAAAGTTGTTATCACTGCAACTCAAATGCTGGATTCAATGATCAAGAACCCACGTCCAACTCGCGCTGAAGCGGGCGACGTTGCTAACGCCATCATGGATGGTACTGACGCAGTCATGCTTTCTGGTGAAACCGCTAAAGGTAAATACCCAGTTGAAGCAGTAACCATCATGGCGCAAATCGCTAAGCGTACTGATTCAGTACTGAAAGCTGAGCTAGGTTCACGTCTAGACAGCGCTCGTCTACGCATCACTGAAGCTGTATGTAAAGGCGCAGTAGACACCGCTGAGAAGCTGGGTGCTCCATTGATCGTTGTTGCAACGGAAGCGGGTAAATCTGCACGTTCAGTTCGTAAGTACTTCCCAACTGCAAACATCATCGCAGTAACGACTAACGCGAAAACTGCTGCGCAACTTTGCTTGAGCAAAGGTATTACGCCAGTGGTTGTTGACCAGTACGAGAGCACTGACGAGTTTTACCGTCAAGGTAAAGAAATCGCTCTAGAATCAGGTCTTGGCACGAAAGGCGACATCGTTGTTATGGTTTCTGGCGCACTGGTTGCTTCAGGTACAACTAACACTTCTTCTGTACACGTTCTGTAAGAGACGTTTACTGAAGCTGAAAAAGGAGCCGATTGGCTCCTTTTTTTACGTCTAAAGAAAAGTAACAAGATGAGAGATGCTTTTTGCTCTTACTCTTGAACTTTCCTCACAAAAAAACCGACGGCGTTTCCACCCTCGGTTTTTCTTATTAAACAGCGCTTATCGAGCTTTGGCTATCAGCGATTACTGACGTAATGCTCGCTCACCGCGTGCAATACCAACAACACCACTTCGTGCGACTTCGATGATGTCAGTGACGTCTTTCATTGCTGAAATAAAAGCGTCAATCTTGTCGCTCGTACCCGCTAGCTGAACCGTATACAGCGAATTGGTCACATCAACAATCTGACCACGGAAAATATCAGCGGTGCGTTTCACTTCTGCACGTGCAAAACCCGTTGCTTTTACTTTTACCATCGCCAGTTCACGTTCAATGTGATCAGACTCGGTCACGTTGCTGACTTTGAGTACATCAATGAGCTTATGCAGGTGCTTCTCAATTTGCTCTCGTTCAGAGTCTCTCACCACCGTCGTGGTAATGTTAAGACGAGACAGCGTTGGATCATCTGTCGGTGAAACCGTCAAAGATTCAATGTTATAACCGCGCTGAGAAAACAAACCAACAACACGGGACAATGCGCCTGGCTCGTTCTCCATCAAAACCGATAAAATACTGCGCATTATGTTCTCTCCGTCTTACTCAACCACATTTCATTCATCGCACCGCCTCGTACCAGCATTGGGTATACGTGCTCGGTTTCATCAACGCTGATGTCGAAAAAGACCAATTTGTCTTTCATCGCCAATCCACGCGCCAGCTCACTTTCCAGCTCAGCCGGATCGTTAATGCGAATACCTACATGACCATAGGCTTCTGCAATGGCCGCGAAATCAGGCACCGAATCCATGTACGATTGTGAGTGACGACCTTGATAAATCATGTCTTGCCACTGCTTCACCATACCGAGGAAGCGGTTGTTGAGGTTGATAATCTTGACGGGAATATCGTATTGCAATGCGGTCGACAGCTCCTGGATATTCATCTGGATACTGCCATCACCAGTGACACAAATCACTTCTGCATCAGGAAGCGCGAACTTCACACCCATGGCTGCAGGCAGGCCAAAGCCCATGGTGCCAAGACCACCGGAATTGATCCAGCGACGTGGCTTGTCAAACGGGTAGTACAGCGCCGCAAACATTTGGTGCTGACCCACATCGGATGCCACGTAAGCATCACCATTCGTCAGCTTATAGACGGCTTCAACGGCCTGTTGCGGCTTAATGCGATCACTTTTGGTTTCATACGCCAGACACTTGCGATCACGCCACACATTGATGTTGCTCCACCACGCGTCAAGCGCTGCAGCATCGTTCGTGCCGCCTTGCTCGGTCAGGAGCCTCAACATGGTGCTAAGTACCGCATCTGCCGAACCAACAATCGGGATATCCACCGAGATCGTTTTCGAAATACTCGATGGGTCGATGTCGATATGCATGATCTTGGCATTCGGACAGTATTTTTCGACGTTGTTGGTCGTTCTGTCATCAAAACGCACACCGATACCGAAAATAAGATCGGAATTGTGCATTGCCATGTTGGCTTCGTATGTGCCGTGCATGCCAAGCATACCCAGCGATTTGTCACCCGTACTCGGATAAGCTCCCAAGCCCATCAGTGTACTGATAACCGGAATATTTAATGTGTCTGCCAGCGTTTTAATTTGCTCGCCACACTCAGAGATAATGGCACCGCCACCCACATAAAGAACCGGCTTTTTCGCCTCAAGCAGGGCTTTTAAGCCACGCTTGATTTGTCCTTTGTGACCCGTGGTCGTTGGGTTGTAAGAACGCATGGACATGCTTTCCGGATATTCATACGGAAATTTATTGGCAGGGTTCAGCATATCTTTTGGCAGGTCAACAACCACTGGACCCGGACGGCCAGTCGATGCGAGATAAAAGGCTTTTTTGATGATTTTCGGAATGTCTTCCGCATTTTTCACTAGATAGCTGTGTTTTACGATAGGGCGTGAAATCCCCACCATGTCACATTCCTGGAAAGCGTCATTACCAATCAGGTTACTCATCACCTGACCGGAAAGCACGACCATAGGAACGGAATCGTAATACGCGGTAGCAATACCTGTAATCGCGTTGGTTGCACCTGGCCCTGAGGTGACCAGTACCACACCCACTTCACCGGTTGCACGGGCATAACCATCAGCCATGTGCACTGCTGCTTGCTCGTGACGAACGAGCACGTGCTCTATATCGCTTTTTTCGTGCAGAGCATCATAGATATCCAGCACTGATCCGCCTGGATAACCAAAAATATGTTTTACGCCCTGGTCGATCATTGAACGAACGACCATATCGGCTCCGGATAACATTTCCACTATACGCCTCCATGTATGCATAGTATTAGGACTTATTTGTAGCCTATTGATGAGACTCGGCATTTACGACTTACTTGCCAATTTCCCATGCCAGCTATGCCTTTGATTCCGGTAGTAACAAGAATCAAAACAGCACTGCAACTTTAACGCTTTGTTAGCAAATCTGTCTATTGGTTAACCGAAATTCCCAGTAAAACTCTATCTGATGAACTTTTCATCAGCAAAGACTCTGTTACAGCCTACTATGACAGCATCTACCGCTGAAATAAGACCAGTTGACAACATTTAGTGTTCGAGCGTCAGCCTTTTGTAGACGAGCAAAACGCCATTTTTGGCAAGTTAGAACCAAAACTGCCTCAAGTCGTCCGTAAAGTGCCATTAATTAGCGATCGTATCATGAATAAGACAGTATGAAACACACAGACATTCCCTGCCATAAAGCCAGATAAAACAAAGCCCAGCGGAAATTCACGCTGGGCTTATTTGCTGTTTAGACTCAAGCAACATCAAGATGCTTGTTTGCCGTATGCAATCCGAATTACATGTGCTTCTTATACATGGCTTCGATTTGCTTTTTATAACGCTCAAGAATGACTTTACGGCGCAATTTAAGCGTGGGTGTTAATTCACCGTTTGTCATCGAGAATTCTGACGGCAACAAAGTGAATTTTTTCACCTGTTCAAACTTCGCCAACTCTTTTTGTAGCTCGGTGATCCGCTTTTCAAACATTTCGACCACGTCGCTGTGTTTAATCAGATCCATGCGATCGTGATACTTAATGTTGAGTTCTTTCGCCCAACCTTCCAGTGTTTCAAAACACGGCACAACCAGGGCAGAAACAAAGTGACGCGCATCTGCAACCACGGCAATTTGCTCAATAAAGTGGTCTTTACCCAACTTACCTTCAATCACTTGCGGCGCAATGTATTTGCCACCAGAGGTTTTCATCAGCTCTTTGATGCGGTCGGTAATAAACAGATTACCCGCCGCATCGATATGTCCCGCATCCCCAGTTTTTAAATAACCGTCTTCCGTAAAGGTTTCGGCCGTTTCTTTTGGTTTGTTGAAATAGCCACGCATGACCATTGGACCACGAACCAGAATCTCATTGTTTTTGCCAATCTTCACTTGCGCGCCAGGCATCGCCAATCCGATAGAATCCGCGTCAAACGTCGCGCTGTCCCAGCATGAAACCGTCGCTGTGGTTTCGGTCATGCCGTAACCCAGTTTGACGTTGATGCCAATCGCGTGGAAGAAACGACCAATGGTTGGTTCAAGTTTTGCGCCGCCACACGGCATCATCTTAATTTTACCACCCAGCAGTTGACGCAGTTTGCTCAGTACCAGTTTGTCTGCCATGCGGTAGCTTGCTTGTAGCAAGGCTGACGGCTTTTTGCCCTGCTGAATGCTCGTTGCCATTTTATTACCAATGGTAACAGCGGCATGGAACATGCCTTTTTTCACTGGGTTCGCCGTTGCCACTTTTTCGTGGACTGCGCTATAGATTTTCTCGTAGAACCGCGGTACCGCACACATGACTGTCGGCTGTACTTCTTGCAGTGCTTCACGAACAGCATTGGTATTCGACAAGTAGCAGTTGGTTGCGCCGTTATGCAACACGAATAGCGTCCAACAACGCTCAAACACGTGGGACAATGGCAAAAATGCCAATGACACTTCGTTTTCAGAGATAGACAGTACTTTGTCGTGGCTTTCAAGCTGGGCAGCAAAGTTCGCGTAATCTAACATCACGCCTTTTGGCTCGCCTGTCGTGCCCGAGGTATAAATCAGCGTCGTCAGATCATCCATCGCAGCATCTGCAATGCGCGTTTGAAGTTCTTGCTCAACGTTATCGTTGCCAAGAGCCATGAATGCTTCCCAGCTCATCCCCATTGGGTGGCCAGCAAAATCCACGTTCTCATTAAAGCTAATAATGTGCTCAAGCGCCGGACATTGCTCTGCAATCGACATCGCGATATCTGCATGAGTTTGGTCACCCACAAACAGCACTCGCGCACCCGCATCCTTTAGAATATAGGCCGTCTGATCTGGCGTGTTGGTTGGGTAGATAGGCACAGGCACACAACGAATTTGCAGGGCTGCCATGTCCGTGATGGTCCATTCTGGACAATTGTTCGCGAAAATAGCGATCTTGTCCTGCACAGCCAGTCCTGATACCAACATTGCACGCGATATATCGTCGATGCGCTGACCAAATTGACGCCAGCTGATATCGCCCCATCCTTTCGCTGTTTGGAAACGCAATGCGGTTTTATCTCCCTGCGCTTTTACCTGCTCACGGATACGATTAACGATATGAAATTTCAGCGCCATTCAATTCTCTCTCAGCACATCTTATGCCCCGCAAGCATGCCTTGCGAAACATCAAAAATATGAGCTAACACTTGTAAGCTCAAACTAGACTTGCAGTGTAATGACTCCTACATCAATTACAAGAAAAAGCGCCGGAAACACGGTTAATAATCGACCATAAATGAATACGAACAGTGTTCATTTCAGAGTACACCTGTTCTCTCAAATTATAAGGAAGTTGTAACAATACGTATCAAGAATGCACGAAGGAAAAGCACATAAACAAAAAGCCGACGCAATGTCGGCTTTGGCGGGTCGTCCACAGATAATTATGTGGCTATTAACTCAACGAGTTACCACAAATCGACAGCAGTTGATCACGCATCCAGAGGTGACCTTTGTCTTTTTCAGCAGAGGCATGCCAACTTAAATAACCACTAATGCGATTGTTTTCTAACGGCAGTGGGAGTGTCTTAAGGTTGGTTTGATGTTGACCCGATTCCACCATCCAGCGCGGCGCAACCGCCACTAATTCAGATTGGCTCACGACATACAAAATATTGCTTAAACTTACGCCTTGGTATGCTTCACGGTATCGACCATCACGATAGAAGCCTTCGGCATAACTCAGCATTTCTCCGTTGTGTTTTAGCACTGCGTGCGCTTCATTTAGCAAGGCTTTTGCTGTAATGCTATCTGCCAGTCGTGGGTGATTTTTATTGACCACCACAACCAGTTCGTCGTTAAACATTTCAGTACTAGAAAAACCGGTTTCGCCAAAACGCAGGTAATCAATCACAAAGTCGATTTCCTGATAACGAAGCTTGCGAGAAATATCGCGATCAAACTCGGTTTCTACCTGAACATTAATGGCCGGAGCGACGCGGTTGATCGAGTTCAGGATTTGCGGAACAAAACGCATGTCCGATGGGCTACAAATTGCCAGTCGGAACGTACGGTTGCTCGTTTCAGGAACAAACACCGACGTTGGCAGTTCGTTCTTGATCAATTGTATGGCTTGACGAATAGGACCAAATAACTGGCGCGCACGCTGGGTAGGTTTAATGCCACGGCCATTACGTACAAACAGCTCGTCATTAAACATGACTTTCAAGCGAGCCACTGCGTTGCTCACTGCAGGTTGCGACATCCCTAAATTTTGTGCGGCACGAGTAATGTTCTGCTCTTGCATCACCGCATCAAACACTGTGATGAGATTAAGATCGACACTTCTCAGCGTCGTATCAGCGCGATTTTCAGAATTATTCGTCGACTCTATATGCGTCATACCTAAACCTTGAACAAGGGAGTAAATGTGTCAACGTTACCCATGTATACAAACTGCTATCACACCTAAAAAAGGCGATTACAAAGCGATTAGGTAGCTATGCCATTGAGCACAGCGGATCGAGTTTGGATAATGGAACGTCAAACACGCGTTCATGTCCTGACAGGTGATAAGTTTACTTAATGAAACTGAACACACCATGACTGGGACACAAACTTAGTAACATGACTGGCGAAAGATACCCCAGTAAATTGTTATAAAAACATGTTCATAGGCAGGAGGGTAAACCTAAAAATCCATTGCTTTTTTCGATTATAAAACAACCATATAGATCTAAAAATCGCACACAAAATCCTCGATACCAACCCATTCATGCAATCAATACTGCTTGGCTTTTTTATTTGATCCCACAGGTAGCTTCATGTTGAACATCGCCTGTTTACGACGTTGACTTGGCCAAAAATCCGACAATAAATCGTTCACATGTTCGGGAAACTCCACCTGTGACCAAAGCTGCTCATGAAGCTCAGGCAAGGTGCTCGTATCCCCCACTGCTAACCATTGCGCAATGGCTTCTGCCACTTCAGGATATTTCACTCGCTGACTTTCGGAGTGCGCTAACCATTGGCGGATCGCATTTATGTCCAAACTTTCCATGGTGCTTGCCAAACCAAGTATGTCTAACGTGGTGACATTGCTTTGCTGCTCAAACTGACCACTGAGAGGTTTAAGCAGCAATTTCTTGCCCAAAGATAAAGCTTCAGAGGGCAACTCAAAACCGCCGTTCGCAATCACGCCATCACAAGCGAATAAAGCCTGTTGAAATTCTGCTTTGCTTAATGGCCGAAGATCAACATTGCCATCTTGTGCCGCGTTCTGACAATCAGGATGGAAACAGATAAATGATGAAGAAAAGTGTCGCAAGGTGGTGAGAACACTGTCCAACCGTTCAAACGGTAAATACACCAATACCGCGCCGCTTTTGGGATGTGAATCGTTCGGTTTCAAATCAATAATAGGCGGTAAAACGGGTTGGTTGAAGTGATACCAGTGAAGGCCGATGTTGAGTTCAGTGGGCGCAAAAAAACGCATGATGGCTTTATCTATGAGGGTTTGCCCTTGCTTGGGCACGTCATAAAGAAACGCGGACTGATGGCTGATTGAAAGAGAAGGAACACCACGATGCTTGGCGGCATGCGCAGTGACAGGCTCGAAATCTGAAATCACCAAATCATATTGCGTCACATCCAGCGTGCGCACTTCCTGCATAAACTGCCACAAGTTATTGTTGAACGCCGTTTTTACGTGATCAATTTTTCCGGCATGGCTAAAGAAGGTGAATCCTCTTCGCACCATGTAATCACCAAACACTGCCATGTCGAAATACGCGGATTCGGCGCGGCCAGAAAACAGAAACTGCACCTCGATGCTTGGCGTTTCAGATAAGGCTTGTGCCATCGCCCGTGCACGGGAAATATGTCCATTGCCCGTTCCTTGTACGCCATAAAGAATTTTCATCACTGCTCTCTATTGTTATACGGGCTATCCCGCGAAATACACATACTCGGAAAAGCGCAATACCAATGACGCACACCCTAGTCCCAATAACGCGCCCACCAACACATCGGAAACGTAATGCACACCGAGCAACACGCGTGAAGCACCGATACTGGCTGCCCATGCCCAATACACCGCGTTGTAATCAGGGTAAAAATGACTGAGAAGCGCTGCCATGAGAAACGCCGCTGACGTATGGCCTGATGGCATACTGTAAAGATCGGAAGGGATAATAAAAGCAGGGAGGTGCTGTGGCCTAGCTCGACGAAATAGACGCTTAAGCACCATATAAACGGGTAACTCAATCGCAAATGCCTGCAAACCACAAACAAGAAACGAGACGCCTTTGTCGCCTGCTGTCAGTGCAAGCAAAGCACCGATAGCCAGATAAAGATGTCCGTCTCCACTTTTGGATACCCACCGAAACACGCGTGCAATATCGGCACTGAATCGGTGGCTTAAACAAAGGGTAGATACGGCCTGATCGACCCTTTGGAGGGTAACGAGACTGCGCATTCATCAACTCCATTTATTGACGTTACATAGTCAGCGTAGAGTTGAGCAGTGACAGTCCGGTTACGATTTGCAGACGACTGTGTGAATTTTATGCCATCACATTAATGTAGAAATGTGCGTATGCCGAAGCGAGTTATACCGAGCCGGGTGCATGTAATGGCTCATGCCGTTTCACTTTGCCAAAATCCGCCAAAATGGCGTAGGCCGCTGGGATCATAAACAACACCAATAAGGTTGAGGTGAAGATGCCGAACACAATCGAGATCACCAATGGCTTCACCACTTGTGCCTGCAAACTGGTTTCCAGCATTAAGGGCAACAGACCAGCCGCCGTCGTTAACGAGGTTAAGAACACCGCACGAAAACGCTCCTGACTGGCGCGAACCACGGCGCTGTAAACATCATCCCCTTCATCTAAATGATGACGAATGTATTGCACCAGCAAGATGGAGTCATTCACCACCACGCCAGCAAGAGACACAAAACCCATCATGCTTGGCATACTCAGAGGATGACCAAGCAGCCAATGCCCCCAAAGCACACCAATCAGTGCCAGCGGAATCGCTATCAACACCACAAAAGGTTCAAGGTAACTGCGGAATTGGAAACTCAAGATAACGAAGATGCCAAACAGACCAAGGGCAAAACCAATGCCCATTGAGCGCCCTGTTTCTGCCGAGTCCTGACTTTGCCCTTCAAACAGCACGCGCAGCCCTGGATATTGGGTTTCCAAACCGGGCACGATTTCTTCTTTTAGGCGCGCTAATACATCACCAATGCTGACCTGACTTTGCACCACATCGCCAAACACACTCAAAGTGCGAAGCCCGTCAATACGCTGGATCCGCACATAATTGCGCTGATAATTCAGCTCTGCCACAGTCGATAAGGGGATCAAGCTGCCATCAGGCAAAACAATAGGAAAGTTAGCCAACCCTTGTAGACTGCTGGCATCGTCTTTGTCGAGTCGCACATCCACTTCAATCGACTCTGGCCCGACTTGAATTTCATCAGCGGTTTGTCCGAAGTACGCCGCGCGTAACTGCCGCGCAATCATTTGACCATTAATACCAAAAGTTTCCGCGCCAGGGCGCAGCGTCACCTTCACTTCTTCTTTGCCTGGGCGCATATCATCAAGCACACCGGACACGCCCTCAAACTGTCCGATAAATTGCTGGATTTGTACCGATGCTTGTTTCAATTCATCCAGATCGTCGTGTTGCAATCGAATATCAAAATCACGTCCTCCGGGACCCATGGCAGGTTGCTTGAACACCAAAGAAATCGGTGTGGTTAGCATGCCCGTCTCTTTTTCCCATTCCGCGGCGAAATCATCGATCAATGTTTCTCGCATTTCTGCGCTGAGCAAATCAATACGCACAGTGGCAATGTGCTGACCGCTTTCGTCGGCATCGGCGTTAAAATTGAACTGCTCGGTAATGTGTTCAATCAGCGGTTGTCCTTGCTCATTCTCTTCACTTAAGCGCTCACTCACCCGATTCGCAGATTCAATCAGCGTTGCCACAACCGATTCGGTTTGCGCCAAGGAAGACCCTGGCGGCAGGATCACTCGCGCTTCGGCAATATCACCATCCAGTTCGGGAAACCCCACAAAGCGCACGGCGCCGGAAGCCAGCAGGGCGAATGAAATCAATAGCATGGCAAGCACGCCACCGACAAATGCATAGCGCCATTCCACGGCTTTGGTGACAAGTACCGCTAATCTATTAGCACGAAAATGCTCGAATTTTTCTAAGAATTTTCGTTTGAACGCAAGATCAGGCTTAGGCTTGCCTGCCTTCGAGAGTGAATGTTGCAAGTGGTGCGGCAAGATAAGAAAGGCTTCAACAAGGCTGAGTGTTAAGACCAAGATCAGCACCATGGGCACGACGCGCAGCACAGCCCCCATTTCCCCTTGCAAGAAGATCAAGCTACCAAAGATACACACGGTGGTGAGATAGGAAGACACGACGCCCGGCAGCACCTTTTTCACCCCATTGACCACCGCATCTTCCAGCTTCTGCCCCCGATCAATATGGGATGCGATGGATTCGGAGATCACGATGGCGTCATCCATCATGATCCCTATCGCCATTAGCAACGCCACCAGCGACATGATGTTGATCGATAACCCAAGCTGCGCCATGAGAAAGAAGCTACCAAGGAAGGCCACTGGAAGACCTGCCGCCACCCAAAATGAATAGCGAAATGAGAAGAACAGCCACATGACACCAAAGACCAAGATCACCCCTTGCCATGCGTTACGGGTCATCATGGTCAGACGATCCCAAAGCAGGGACGAGAAATCATTGGTGAGGTTTAAGGTGACACCCGCAGGCGCAATGGCTTGCTGATCGTCGACAAACTGCACCACTCTTTCTTTGATACGAAGGGCGTCATCGGCTTTGTTTTTGCTGATCTTAAGCAGTGCAGACGGCTTGCCATCAAACCAGACTTTTTGTTCATCCAGTTCAAAACGTTCTGTTAGTGTGGCGATGTCTTGCAGGCGGATCACGCCACCCTCGCTGTCAGCCGCCACCACGATCTGACCGAGTGTTTCTGTAGCAATTCGTCGCTGATCAAAGCGGATCAACAAGCTTTTGTCGGCTAATTCAACATTGCCACTAGGGAGATTGATATTTTGAGCGCTGATCTGCGCGGCGATATCTTCCACACTCAAGCCCAGTTGGCGTATGGCACTTTCGCGTACTTCGATGCGTATTTGCTTGTCGGAAAATCCTGCCACGTTAACCAGTTGAACATCATATTGGTGCTTGAGTTTTTGCTTGAGATCTTCGGCATAGGCTTTTAGCCCGACCCAATCCGTTTCTGCCGCGATCGCAACATCAACAACTGGCTCATTCCAGTCCAACTCACGCACCACAGGCGGTTCGATATCACTGGGGAAGTTGTTCACGGCGTTGATCTGGGTTTGAATATCCACCAGCATGCGCGAGATATCAGCCTCGGCATTGAGTTTCACCACTAAACTCGCGGAGCCTTCCACCGCTTCACAGCGCGTTTCTTCGATATTGGAAAGCCCATCAACAGCTTCTTCCATCAACAGACAGATATTCTGCTCTACCTGCTCAGGGCTTGCTCCGGGATAAACCACATTGGCAAGAATGTAAGGCGGCGCAAATTCGGGGAAGGTTTCTCGTTTAAGTTTGGATAATGACGTCAGGCCCAACAAGATCAGCGTCAGCATCAGCAAATTGGCGGCTGTCGGATGTCGGGCGAAAAAACGAATCATACGTCGTCCTCTGTCGCTTTTTCACCGACACGGCTTTGCTCCATACTGTTTTCATCAACACGACTCTGTTCAATACCGCTTCGGTCAACGCTTTCGCCATCGACAGTGACGGCTTCCAGCGTCATTCCGGGCACCGCAGGCAGCAGATCGTTGATAACGATTTGCTGTCCTTGTTTCAGCGCGCCGTCGATCGCAACATGATTGCCGCTGCGGAACACAATAGTCACAGGCAAGACGACAAGCTCGCCTTCTTCCATCACATAGATCTTATCGCCTCTGAGCGCTTGCTCGGGGATCACCCAATGGGAAACGGGTTGTCCTGAGATACTGGCTTTAACAAACATGCCGTTGACCAGTGTCGGCATGGCAGCAATACCCGCATGCTTTTTATCACTCAGCGCGATTTCCAAAATCACACCTACAGTGGCCTGATTGAGGTTCACGGTATCGCTAATACGCGCCACATTGGCGCCCCACTCACGGGTAAACGAACCACTCGACAACGCCACACTGGCATCCAGTTGGTGGATCTTTTGTTCAAAACCGTTGCCGGTTGCATCAACCAAGGTGTCGAACACAGTTTGCATATCGTGAATAGAGACTTGTGCGTCCACTTCTACCGCTTCGAGACCATGGGCAACCACCATCACTTGTTGAGGTGTTACCACTTGATCTTGCTCGATATTAACCTCCGCAATGCGACTGTCGACCGGAAGTACAATTTGGGTTTTCTCCAGATTGCGCTCAGCCTGCTCAAGTGCCAATCGGCTAACATCCAATTCTGCCTGAGTGATCCGCTTTTCATCGGGCAGCACTTTTATCTGGCTTTGCAGATCTTGCACTCGCGCTTGTTGCGATAAGAAAGCTTGCTGCTCCGAATCCAGATCAGATTGGGACGTCAGCCCTTTCTTTCGCAGGTTTTTCTGGCGAGTGAGTTCATCTCGGCTCAAGGTAAGACGCCGAATTTCAATCGCGAGCGTGGCTTGCAAGTTGGTATCGTCCAGATCGAGCTTGGCGAGACGGGCTTCTTTTGCGCTCACATCAGCTTGTGCTTGCGCCACGGCGAGTTGGTAATCCGTCGGGTCAATACGAAGTAATTCCGTGCCCGCAGGCAGTACCTGCCCTTTTTGCAACGCCGGATTTCGGTAAATCACCTTACCATTCACTTCGGCGATAGCTTGCCACGTTAGTTTCGGTGTCACCCGACCAAACCCCGTCACTTTTGGGGCAATGTCTTGCTGCATTAGGGTAACCACATCGACCGCCCGTGCTTTAGATTGTGCGGGTTTCACGGGAATATCAGGACGCAAAGTAATGGCCATAAACAGCACCAACGCACCGATCGCCAAGGCGGGAAAGAAAAGCAGTTTTCGGCGCAGTGTCATGGTAAAAGACCTCCGTATCCAACAAAGTATCAGTACAAATCGCGTTATACCGATTCATGCACGAAGTAATACTACGTTGGAACATCCAGTATTTCTTTCAATTTACAAAACATTGCATTGCCAAATTATCAATTTGTGACAAGCCGAACTGTGGCAATCGTAGCAGCGCCAACTGCGTTCCAAGCCAATGAGACGACGACAAACTCACGTCGTCGTATTCAACTAACGCTTTCGTCGTGAGATCACCCAAAACCCCAGTTAGTGAATAAAACCAATTTGACACATGAAAAGCAGTTTATTTCACCACAGTTAACAGTATGAATAACGCATTCTTGTTATTTTCTATTTTGATATTGACGCAATAGTAAATGGTTTGGTATTCATTTGTGCAGACCTTATTAGGAAGCTGTAAAAATGATGATGCGTATTTTCCTCCTAGACCTTCTACTCCTCGTGAGCTTTTCGCGCGGGTAGGTCATGGACTGAAGATAACATCCACCAAGACTTACGAAACCCGCGCCGAGTGCGCGGGTTTTTTTGTATTACCTGCCAGCGGTACGGATAACTAATATCACTATCAGTCAGTAACTAAGAAACTGTCCACGATATGGGTATTCAACGGCAAGAGAGGGAACGACCATGAAAGACCGAGTCATCATATTTGACACTACCTTACGCGACGGCGAACAAGCGCTGTCAGCCAGCCTGACTGTAAAAGAGAAGTTGCAGATCGCACTGGCGCTCGAGCGTCTAGGTGTTGATGTGATTGAAGCTGGCTTTCCCGTTTCGAGTCCCGGCGATTTTGAATCGGTGCAGACCATTGCAAGAACGATCAAAAACAGCCGTATTTGTGGCTTGTCCCGTGCCGTAAATAAAGACATTGATGTCGCGGCTGAGTCGTTAAAAGCCGCTGAAGCGTTCCGCATTCATACGTTTCTTTCTACTTCTACCATTCACGTACAAGACAAATTGCGTCGCAGCTATGACCAAGTGGTCGAGATGGGTGTTAACGCCGTTAAACGTGCGCGTCGCTATACCGACGATGTCGAGTTCTCATGTGAAGATGCAGGTCGCACCCCCATTGATAACTTGTGCCGCATGGTAGAAGAAGCCATCAAAGCAGGCGCAACCACGGTCAACATTCCTGACACTGTCGGCTACACCGTACCCGGTGAGTTTGGCGGTATTATCGAAACCCTGTTTAACCGCGTTCCTAACATCGACAAAGCCGTGATTTCAGTTCACTGCCATGACGACTTGGGCATGTCGGTTGCTAACTCAATTGCTGCAGTGCAAGCCGGTGCGCGTCAAATTGAAGGCACAATTAATGGTATTGGTGAGCGTGCAGGTAACTGCGCACTAGAAGAAATTGCCATGATCATCAAAACCCGCAGCGAATTGCTGGGCGTGGATACAGGCATCAACCATAGCGAGATTAGCCGTACCAGTAAGATGGTCAGCCAGCTTTGCAACATGCCGATTCAATCCAACAAAGCGATTGTGGGCACGAATGCCTTTAGCCACAGCTCAGGCATTCACCAAGATGGGATGATTAAAAACAAGAACACCTATGAAATCATGACCCCTCAGTCGATAGGTTTGGGCCAAAAAGCCTTGAACCTAACCAGTCGCTCTGGCCGCGCTGCCGTGAAGAACCACATGGACACCATGGGCTACAGCGATACTGAGTACGATTTGGATAATTTATATCAAGCATTTTTGAAGCTAGCCGACCGAAAAGGCCAAGTTTTCGATTATGACTTGGAAGCACTGATGTTCTTCAATAACCTGCAAGAAGAAGATGACTTCTACAAGTTGAAGTACCTGAGCGTGCAAAGTGGTAGTGTGAAAGCCACCGCGACCATCAGCTTGCAATGTGGCGACGAAGAAATTAGCGACGCTGCCATCGGCAACGGCCCAGTAGATTCTTTATATCAAGTTATCTACCGTATTACGGGTTACGAAATCGTGCTGGATAAGTTTGACCTGACCGCCAAAGGCGAAGGGGAAGATGGTTTAGGGCAAGCTGACATTATCGCCAATTATAAAGGCCGCAAGTATCACGGCACGGGCGTTTCAACAGATATTATTGAAGCATCGGGACAGGCGCTATTGCACGTCATCAACAGCATTTACCGCGCTAACCGCATTGCTCAAATTAAAGAACAAGCAACTTTGAAAACGGAGACAGTATAACCATGGCAGGTACGTATAAGATTGCCGTTCTACCGGGTGACGGTATTGGCCCAGAAGTGATGCAACAAGCCCATAAAGTGCTGGATGCTATCAGTGAAAAATTCGATATCACCTTTGATAAAAACGAGTTTGACGTCGGTGGCATTGCCATCGACAACCATGGTTCACCACTGCCAGATGCGACCTTAAAAGGCTGTGAAGCCGCAGACGCAGTATTGTTTGGTTCAGTCGGCGGCCCGAAATGGGAAAACCTGCCACCGAACGAGCAACCAGAGCGCGGCGCATTGCTGCCTTTGCGCAAGCATTTCCAACTGTTTTGTAATCTTCGCCCTGCGCAAATTCATGCAGGACTTGAAGCATTTTCTCCGCTGCGTGCTGATATCTCTGAGCGCGGTTTCGACATCGTGGTGGTACGTGAACTGACCGGTGGCATCTACTTTGGTCAGCCAAAAGGCCGCGAAGGCTCTGGCGCTGAAGAACGTGCATTTGATACCGAAGTTTACTATCGCTACGAAATCGAGCGTATTGCTCGCATCGCGTTTGAATCGGCGCGTCTTCGCCGCAAAAAAGTCATGTCTGTCGATAAAGCTAACGTCCTGCAAAGCTCGATTTTGTGGCGTGAAGTGGTCGAAGAAATCGCCAAAGACTACCCAGATGTTGAGCTGTCACACATCTACATCGACAACGCGACCATGCAACTTATTAAAGACCCGTCGCAGTTTGATGTGATGCTTTGTTCGAACATCTTCGGTGACATCATTTCAGATGAGTGCGCGATGATCACCGGCTCCATGGGCATGTTGCCATCGGCCAGTCTCAACGACAGTAAGTTCGGCCTATTCGAACCAGCAGGCGGCAGCGCACCAGACATCGCCGGTAAAAACATTGCCAACCCTGTGGCACAGATTCTGTCTGCGGCATTGATGCTACGTTACAGCCTAGGTGAAGAAGACGCCGCGATTGCGATTGAAAACGCAGTGAGCAAGGCGCTAGAAGCGGGTGAATTGACCGCGGATCTGGCTGGTAACACAACTCCGCTGACGACGTCTGAAATGGGTGATAAAATCACCGCGTACGTCCGCGAAGCATAAAATAAGAAAGGATTCTTCCCGTCAGTCTTTGCTCTCGTCGCCAACGCCGCGACGAGTCTCAAGACAACAGGGAAAATAAGGAAGAAGCAATGTCTGCAAAAACACTATACGAAAAAGTCTACGACGCCCATGTGGTGGTCGCAGCAGAAGGTGAAACCCCTTTGCTGTATATCGACCGCCACTTGGTGCATGAAGTCACCTCTCCGCAGGCATTTGATGGCTTGCGTGAAAAAGGCCGTCCGGTGCGCCAGGTGTCGAAAACCTTCGCCACCATGGACCACAACGTGTCTACCCAAACCAAAGACATCAATGCCTCTGGCGAGATGGCTAAGATCCAGATGGAAACCCTCGCGAAAAACTGCGAAGAGTTTGGCGTTACCCTTTACGACCTGAACCACCCGTATCAGGGCATCGTTCACGTGATCGGCCCTGAATTAGGTATTACCCTGCCAGGCACGACCATTGTTTGTGGCGACTCGCACACCGCGACCCATGGCGCATTTGGTTCATTGGCGTTTGGTATTGGCACCTCAGAAGTTGAGCATGTGCTGGCAACCCAAACCCTGAAGCAAGGCAGTGCCAAGACCATGAAAATCGAGGTCAAAGGCAAGGTCGCTGACGGCATAACGGCAAAAGACATCGTTCTCGCCATTATCGGCAAAGTCGGTCATGCCGGTGGGACGGGCTACGTGGTCGAATTCTGCGGTCAGGCGATTGAAGATCTGACCATGGAAGGCCGTATGACGGTCTGTAACATGGCGATTGAACTTGGCGCGAAAGCGGGTCTGGTTGCACCGGATCAAACGACCTTTGATTACCTGCAAGGTCGCAAGTTCTCCCCAACTGGCGAGAATTGGGATTCAGCGGTTGAATACTGGAAAACGCTGAAAACCGATGACGACGCCAAATTTGATGCCGTGGTGACACTCGATGCTGCCGACATCAACAACCAAGTAACGTGGGGCACGAACCCAGGCCAGGTCGTTGGTATCAATGGCGTAGTGCCAGCACCAGAAAGCTTTAACGATCCGATTGAGCGTCACTCTGCAGAGCGCGCGCTGAAATACATGGGCATTGAAGCCGGTCAGAAAATCACTGACATCACCATCGACAAAGTGTTTATCGGTTCTTGCACCAACTCACGTATTGAAGACATGCGCGCCGCTGCTGCTGTTGCCAAAGGCCGTCAGGTCGCACAAGGTGTTCAAGCCTTAGTGGTTCCGGGTTCTGAGCAAGTGAAAGCGCAAGCAGAATCAGAAGGCTTGGATAAGATCTTTATCGAAGCAGGGTTTGAATGGCGTCTGCCAGGCTGCTCCATGTGTTTGGCGATGAACAACGACCGCTTAGGGCCAAAAGAGCGCTGCGCATCGACCAGCAACCGTAACTTCGAAGGCCGTCAGGGCCGCGAAGGTCGTACCCATCTGGTTAGCCCAGCCATGGCTGCCGCGGCTGCCGTTGCGGGTCACTTTGTTGACGTTAACAGCTTCGACATTACGAACGCATAAGGAATCACCATGTCAGGAATTAAACAACATACTGGTCTGGTGGCACCGCTGGACGCCGCTAACGTCGATACCGACGCTATCATTCCAAAACAGTTTTTGCAGAAAGTAAATCGTACCGGTTTTGGCAAACACCTGTTCCATGACTGGCGCTTTCTCGACGAAGCAGGCCTGCAAGACAACCCAGAATTTGTGCTTAACCAACCACGCTATAAAGGCGCAAGCGTGCTGTTAGCACGTGAAAACTTTGGCTGTGGCTCTTCCCGTGAGCACGCACCATGGGCTTTGGCCGACTTTGGCTTCCAAGTGATGATTTCTTCAAGCTTCGCGGATATTTTTTACGGTAACTCCATCAATAACCAAATGGTGCCCGTTACGCTGACAGAAGCAGAAGTCGATGAGCTGTTCGCGTTTGTAGCAGACAATGAAGGCGCAGAAATTTCGCTAGATTTGGAAGCGCAAACCGTCACAGCAGGCGATAAAGTCTATACGTTTGAAATCGACGATTTCCGCCGTCATTGCTTGCTGGAAGGACTAGATAGCATCGGTCTGACACTGCAGCACAGCGACAAAATCGCCGAATACGAAGCCAAGATCCCCGCTTTCTTAGTCTAAGATCTTATTGGAATATATATGCTTTACTAAGAAACCGACCATGATAATGGTCGGTTTTTTTATGCGCTTCGTACCCATCAAAAAGAAAGAAAACTGCATTTACTCAGGTCTTTATACCTATCTGATTAAGTCAGCGGTCATCAATTTGCGCAGGAAAAACCTCTGACGCAGAGATTGCCGATGTTAACCAGCAAGAATGACGACACATTTATTCTCATTGGTATTACACACAACTATTTTGAGTTAGGGATAAAACATGCGTAAAAAACTGCCTCTTGGCGTATCGCTATTCGCAATGTTGCTATTGCTTTCAAGTCAGGCATTTGCCGCCCCCCAAAGCGAGTTATGGCCAACTTGGGATAACAGTAACGAAAGCAATTCAGCCACGTTTGACCACAGTCAGTGGCAACACCTCCTTGATCGCTATCTTACCGAGGAAGGCCAGCACACTTTGTTCAATTACGGCGCAGTGTCGTCGCAAGACAAAGCGGTACTGGAACAATACCTGACCGATTTAACCTCACTTGACCCGCGCAACTATCGTCAAAGCGAGCAATTTGCTTACTGGGTGAATCTGTATAATGCGCTGACAGTGAAAGTGATTCTCGATGAATATCCCATCAAATCCATCACCAAATTGGGTGGTTTCCTAAGCTTTGGCCCTTGGGATGACAAAGCCACCACTGTCGCAGGACAATCGCTGACGTTAAACGATATTGAGCACCGCATTCTTCGCCCTATTTGGAACGACTCCCGTATTCATTATGCCGTGAATTGCGCCAGCCTAGGTTGCCCAAACCTTGCCAAAACCGCCTTTACTGCAGAGAACACGGAGTCCTTACTTGATGCAGCGGCAACGCAATTCACCAACAGCGAAAAAGGCGCTAGCGTTGATGGCAACACCTTAACCTTGTCATCCATTTATGAATGGTATGGCGTTGATTTTGGTGACAATGAACAAGCCATTTTGAAGCAGATAGACGTGTATCGCGACGGGAAGCCACTAAAAGGCTGGTCGGGGAAAATCCAATACGATTACGACTGGTCGCTCAATAAGCCATAACAATGATTGGTAATCATCGCCTTGATGATTACAATATCAACCATCTCGTGGGGAGCTGACATGAAGTCGGCTGAGATTGCGAAAGCTAAACCCATAAACCTGAACCAGATAATGCTGGCGTAGGAATGAGATGTCGCGGAGTGCAACTCAACTCAATGACCCTCAGCCTCGCCAAACATGATGTGAGGCAACCATGAAACTTCCGATTTCTACCCTGATGTTAACCATGACCATGGCCGGTCCTGTGTTAGCAAGCTCTTCAGACACGCTAACGGTTTACACCTACGATTCTTTTGCTGCTGATTGGGGCCCAGGTCCTGCCGTGAAAAAGGCGTTTGAAGCGCAGTGCGATTGCACGTTGAATCTTGTGGCATTGGAAGATGGCGTCACCATTCTTAACCGACTGCGTCTTGAGGGCAAAAACAGCAAAGCTGACGTGCTGTTGGGTCTAGATACCAACTTGATGGCGGAAGCCGAAAAGACAGGTTTGCTTGCATCACACAAAGTGGACGTGAAAAGTGTCACGCTTCCCGATGGCTGGGACAACACCACATTCGTGCCTTATGACTACGGCTACTTTGCTTTCGTGTATGACAAAACCAAACTCGCTAATCCACCAAAAAGCTTAAAAGAGCTGGTCGAAACGCGCGACGATATTTCCATTATCTATCAAGACCCGCGCACGTCAACGCCTGGACAAGGTTTGATGCTATGGATGAAATCCATCTATGGCGATGATGTCGCTGCTGCATGGCAGCAATTGGCGACCAAAACCGTCACGGTGACCAAAGGCTGGTCTGAGGCGTACAACATGTTCTTAAGCGGCGAGTCAGACATGGTACTGTCTTACACCACGTCACCCGCTTATCATTTGATTGCCGAAGAAAACCCAAACTTCACGAGTGCTAATTTCGAAGAGGGTCACTACATGCAAGTGGAAGTGGCGGCAAAAGTGAAAAGCTCAAACAACTCGGCACTCGCAGACGCGTTCATGCAGTTTATTCTAAGTGACGGTTTCCAGAACGCGATTCCAACGGGTAACTGGATGTATCCGGTCACGGGCGTTGAACTGCCAACAGGTTTTGATACCTTGTCGGTTCCAAACAAAAGCTTGCAGTTCACGCCAGAGAAAGTGGCGGATAATCGCCGCACTTGGATCCGTGAATGGCAATCAGCCTTGGTGAAGTAACATTGTGCTAAACCCTTCAAGAACGTGGCCGGGCATCCTCTCGGCTTCGTTAATTGCGGTGCTGATCAGCGCCGCTTTATTTTCTTTGCTTTCTCAAGCGCCGTCTTTAGACGTCGCATCGCTATGGCATGACCCTTACCTTCAACACGTCACATTTTTCAGTTTCAAACAGGCGCTACTTTCTACCTTCCTTTCAGTTGGCTTAGCAATCCCTGTTGCCCACGCGCTGTCACGGCGTCAATTCAAAGGCAAAGCACTGCTGCTTAAACTCTTTTCCATGACGCTCGTCCTACCCGTGCTGGTAGGCGTGTTTGGCCTATTAGCCATTTATGGGAAAAGCGGTCTTCTGGCCGACGCCCTGTCCGTAGTTGGCATGAAATGGGATGTGAGCATCTACGGCTTGTCCGGCATATTGCTCGCACACGTTTTCTTTAACTTGCCCTTTTCTGCTCAATTACTGGTTCAAGCTCTAGATCAAATCCCGTCAGATCAACGCCGTTTGGCGCAGCAACTCGGGATGCGAGGATGGCATCAGTTTCGCTTGCTTGAATGGCCGTATTTACGCCAGCAATTGCCCCATGCCATTGGTCTGGTGTTTATGCTGTGCTTTACCAGCTTTGCCACAGTGATGGCACTCGGTGGTGGGCCTAGTGCCACTACCATTGAGCTGGCGATTTATCAGGCTATCCGTTTTGACTTTGATCTTCAAACGGGTGCCTTGCTTGCGCTATGGCAACTGCTGCTGTGCGGCTTTTTCCACATTGTGGTACAGCGCATGACCAAGCCCCTTTCACTGCAAGGCAAAGACAGCAACATTCTGCTCGCCAAACGCAGTGACACTCGCCTGGAACAGTGTTGGGACTACGTATGGATTGGTTTCGCAGCCCTACTGGTACTGCCACCGTTGGTGATGGTGGTGGTGAGCGGCATCAACCCAAGTGCGCTTTCGGTGCTAACACAAGCAGCGCTTTGGCAGGCCACCGCCAATTCACTTTCGTTGGCGTTTGGCAGTGCACTATGTGCCTTTATGTTGGGTGCAACCATTGTGCTAACCAGTCGATTTTGGCGCTTAACAGGGCATCCTAGACGCGCCGATGGCATCGAAATGACCGCATCTTTGATACTGGTGGTGCCAAGTGTCGTGTTAGGCACGGGGTTGTTTTTGATGCTGCGTGAACATATGGACGTATTCAGTTCACCGTATTGGTTAATACTCGCGGTGAACACTTTAATGGCGTTGCCCTATGTCGTGAAAATTCTCAGCCAGCCCGCTTATCAGTTGTCACAGCAATACCACGGATTGTGCAACTGTCTTGGCATCAAAGGCATCAACAGACTGCGACTGATTGAGTGGCGCGCACTCAGCACACCCATCGCGCGAGCCTTTGCTGTTAGCTTTGTTCTTTCTACGGGAGATTTAGGCGCGATTGCTTTAGTTGGTAGTCAGGATTTTCAAACGCTCCCTCTCTATTTGTTCCATTTAATGGGTAGCTACCAAATGGATGCAGCAGCGGCGGCATCGCTTGTTTTGTTTGCATTAAGTCTTGGCAGTTATGCCCTTATCGAAACATTGATCACGAGGAAACGTCATGCTGAAAGTCAGTGAATTGTCGTATCACTATCAGGCACAAACGCTGTCTTTTTCGTTTACTTCTAAGCCGGGCTCTATCACGGCGATCCTCGGCCCTAGTGGCGCAGGAAAAAGTACGCTGTTATCACTGCTTTGTGGGCTATTGCCGCCAAGCGGCGGTAATGTGCTATTCGATGATAATGAGTTTACCCAAGCCCCTGCACATGAGCGCCCGCTTTCTATTTTGTTTCAGGAGCACAATCTTTTTGGCCACTTAACTGTGTTCGACAATATTGCGCTCGGTATTAGCCCGCGCTTAGCGCTCAGTGCTGACGACAAAAAATCCATTGGGCAAGCAGCAGAACAGGTTGGATTAGAAAGCTACCTTGAACGATTACCAGGGCAGCTTTCTGGTGGCCAGAAGCAACGAGTCGCACTCGCGCGATGCCTTGTGCGCAATCGCCCACTGCTATTACTCGATGAGCCCTTCTCTGCGCTTGACCCGTCATTGCGTAAGGACATGCTTCAGCAGGTAAAGCAACTCGCTCGCCAATTCAACACCACCATTTTGATGGTCACTCACCATCCTGAAGATGCCATGGCCATCGCTGATAACGTCTTGTTTATTGATGGTGGGAACGTGGTATATCACGCAGATATCTCAGAACTCAGCGCACCAAATGAAATCATAAAACAATATCTTTCATAAATTTAGCATTGAAGTACTGGCAGACATTGCGCATCAATCAACCGCATCTATACTTACTTTTAAGACAACGAACTCATAAGAGAGATGCGATTGTGACTGTTACCAGTATTGATGTGCTGGACTCGGTGGTCGATATTACGGCCCAAACGGAGTCCGACACCATTTCTGAAAGCCTCATCACGACAATTTTGCAATTAACCCCGGCAAATCAGGTTCTGGTGTTGGATTATAATCCTGAGACAAACCCAGAGTTCATGGTCGTTGCATGTTCAGACATCTTTCTCTATGAAGAGGAAAAAGATGCGATTGAACGAGTGCTTCATAATTGCGTGACCATTGGTGACAATGTGGTGGAATTTAGTTCCGCAGACAATCAGTCCCTGCTTGCTGTGCCTATCAAAGGCGAAAATGACGACATTAATGCGGTGGTTTTCTGTAAATGCGATCAACTCAAAGGCGATGAAGTTCAGCTGGTCGAGGGATTAGCAAAAATCTATGAAAACTATCAAAAAATTATTTCTGCCAGTGAACGAGACGGCCTAACAGGGCTTTACAATCGCAAGCTACTCACCACCAAAATTGATTTACTGCTTGACCGTTTTCTCATACAGGGTAACAGCATCACGGATGACCCTTCCCACCACCACTGGGTTTGCATTTTTGACATCGACCACTTCAAGAAGGTCAATGATGCACTGGGTCATGTGTTTGGCGATGAGGTTATCTTGTTAATCACCTCAATGATGAAAAAAGCGTTTGATGATGAGGATCTTCTGTTCCGCTATGGTGGCGATGAATTTGTTGTCATCATGCACCCTCAATCTCGTGAAGACATGGAGGTGACCGTCCGTAGCTTTATCAAAACCGTCAACGAACGTGATTATGGTCAAGCAAAAGACGTCTCTATCTCAATGGGGGCGGCATCCATCAGCGATCAAGAACTCAATGCTATTACTGTGCTGGGTTTTGCTGACCAAGCTCTTTATAAAGCCAAACAAAATGGGCGCAACCAAGTCGCATTTTATGAAGATTTGATTGCCTGTGGCGAATTGCAGTCTTTGGTACCTGAAGACGACGTAGAACTGTTCTAGCAGCTATACCCGCTATAATGTAAGCCGCCACAAAGGCGGCTTTTGTTTTTGTGACGATATATACAAATTAACAATGGCACATCCATTGACAAAAACATCACATATCAATTCCCTAAATGCAGAGGGTTGCGTATAATCAACGCCAGAAAATCTAGACAGGTTGGTTATTTCGAGTTCATTTATGCCCTGCATTCGTCAGTTCACAGTTACCGCACTCACATTCTTTCTCTCTTTGCTATCGCCTGTTTCATTTGCCGATACCAAGCAACTGATCGTCACTGGCTCATCAACTTGGCAACCTTTCTCATTCATTAATCGCGACGGACAACCTGATGGGATCATGGTCGACTATTGGCGTTTATATGCAAAAGCCAACGATGTTGACGTGCATTTTCAACTCTTGCCGTGGAGTGAGTCTCTGCAGTATGCAGCGAACAACGAAGGCGTCGTTCATGGTGGGTTAGGCTATACAGGCGATCGGGCGGACAATTTAGCCTTCTCTCGAGAGCTGCCGCTCAATCACTACAATGTGAACCTGTTCGTGCAAAAAGATTTGCCTTTCGAAGATTTTAACGCCCTTGGCTCAGCGAAAGTAGGGTCAGTCAAAGACAGCGCCAAACATGCCTTTCTTTTGTCACACCTTTCTGAAGAAAATATTACCTTGTACCCCACTTTTGGTTCATTAAATGAAGCGGCCTATCGAGGCGAGATTGATGTATTCATTGATGACCTGAGTACGGCGCTTTACGATATGCGCCATTCTGGGAATACTGGCCTGTTCACCTCTCGAAGCAAGCTCTACTCTTTTCCGCTCCATTTTGCAGTCGCTAAAGTTACACAAGATAACATTGCCCAAATTGAGCGCGGATTAAGTAAAATAGACGTGGCTGACATTGATGCCATTTATAACAAATGGATCCCAGCCAGTAGGCTCAATGCCACCTTACCTTGGCTGAACAAAACAGCACACTACATCATTCTTATCTCTTCCTTGGTGCTATTGATTGGTGGGCTAACGCTTTACCATCGCTTGTTGAAGTCTCGCACCAATGAGCTAAAAAATGCCGTTGAGGCACTGAAAGATTCGAATAATCGTCTTGAGAGTGCCGTTCAAAACGACGTACTGACAGGTGCAAAATCTCGACATCAATTTTTCACACAACTCGCAGACAAACGCTTTTCACCTTCACCGTTTGTGGTTGCGGTGCTGGATATTGATGGGCTGAAACACATCAATGAGAATCATGGTCAATATATTGGTGATATGGCACTGAAACACCTTGCGACTCAGCTACGTCTTCAGCTTTCAAATCAAACCATGTTTGCACGCCTTGGCGGCGGAGAATTTGCGATATTATTTGATTTGAGTGACAACAGTCAGGCGATGCGAAAAATTAATCAGATACAAAAAGCCCTACAACTAAGTTCACTCTATTTTGACCAACAAGTGGTGCCGGTGAAATTCAGCGCTGGGATTGGCTGTTACCCTTATGATGGTGAGCATGGCGAAGCACTGGTGCGTATCGCATCTAAGCGTATGCGGGCAAACAAACCCAACTATGGCAATTTTAGTGCTAATGACCATGAACCAGAAAGCATGGCAGAGCGTCATTGGGCTTAATCGCAATAACGCAAAAAATCACGACTACACTGTCGCGAAATTGGTAACCAAAACAACAAAGGCTGCCCTCGGGCAGCCTTTTCGTTATCTCGTTGCTCTATCAACTGTCTAATCGTGATTATCCATCAAGTTGCTATAAGTTCTCTTCAGCAAACTCGGCCAGACGGCTTCGCACCACGCCATTCAAGTAGACGCTCGCACTGCCTTCAAAGTTCTTAAATCGCTCTACGATATAGGTCAACCCTGATGTCACAGGGGTTAGATAAGGACTGTCAATCTGCGCTAGGTTACCTGAGCAGACAATTTTTGTGCCTTCTCCACAGCGGGTGATAATGGTTTTAAGCTGTGATGCGGTGAGGTTTTGGCACTCATCCAGAATCACAAAGGCGTTCTGTATTGAGCGACCGCGCATAAAGTTAACCGATTTAAACTGGATGTTGGCTTTATCCATGATGTAACGCATGGAGCCATCGGTGCACTCATCGTTTTTGTGCAGCGCTTCCAGAGTATCGGTGACCGCACCAAGCCAAGGGAGCATTTTCTCTTCCTCGGTTCCGGGTAGAAAACCAATAGACTCAGCAATTTCTGGTGTATTTCGGGTGACAATAATCTTGTCATACATCCCTTTTTCCACCACCTGCTCAAGCGCAGCGGCCATGGCGAGAATGGTTTTACCACAACCTGCAGGCCCAGTGAGTATCACCAGATCGATGCTCGGGTCAAGCAAGGCATCTACAGCCATGCCTTGATAAATATTTTTCGGGCGAACCCCCCATGCTTCGCGATGCATTAAACGTTCACGACTGATGTCTTTGAGTTGGAGTTCGTTGTCATTCAACCCAACAACTCGCCCAGCAAAGTCATCACTTTCATCAAGGACATATTGGTTCATGTAGGTGTTGTCGACCATTTCACGCGGCACAGTATGCAGCGTGGTTCTGCCACTATTTTGCGTATCACACTGCCCTACTCGGTCCCAGAAACTGCCTTCGAAAACCTGAAAGCCCTTAGTAAGCAGGCTAACATCGTCGATTAACTGGTCGGTACGGTAATCTTCAACATACAGCACCCCAGCACCTTTGGCGCGAAGTCGCATGTTGATGTCTTTGGTGACCAAGACCACCTTGCGGGGCGTACGTTTGGCTTGCAGAAATAAGACGGCGTTAAGGATCCGGTTGTCACCGGCTTTATCCGCAAAGGCTTGTACTGTTTCCTTGATTTCAAAGTCGACCAAGATTGAAACCGTACCTGTTGCACCTTCATTACCGACCACTATCCCTTCTGAGATTTGATCCGGCGTTGCGTCTTTAAATATACCTTCAAGGGCCCGAATCGCTACCCGTGCATCACGGGACACATCCCGCTTACTGTCTTTGATTCGGTCAAGTTCTTCGAGGACGGTCATAGGAATGACCACATCATGTTCTTGAAATGAATAGATGGCGAATGGTTCATGAAGCAGGATATTAGTATCCAGCACAAAGAATTTGCGTTCGGCATCGCCCATAGACACCTCCTTGGTAACATAGGCAAGTGAGACAACCCACATATTCCCCAATGACGATGACTTCGTTTAGAAAGACACTCGCATCGGGGTATATTCTTAATCGTAAGACAAATTCAAATCCTTACACGTCGATTACTCCACATTTTCACGAATTTGTTGCCTATTTGTTACACACGCCAAATTTCCTACATTGACCGTGACCATGCTCACAACTTCAAGTACCATAAGCAGCCATTTTCTCGGTGCTCATCATGGCCTACACTGTAGTTCTCGAAAAAGCACGCTCCAATTTGTGTCAGCTTTAACCAGAGGTTTCTTCACTTATGCCCTACGCCCTCGGACAACGTTGGATCAGCGATACTGAAAGTGACCTAGGTCTTGGTACTGTGGTTGCTATCGACGCACGTACCGTTACCCTAATGTTCCCCGCCAGCGAAGAAAATCGTTTATACGCCCGCAGCGATGCGCCTATCACCCGTGTAATGTTCAATGTGGGTGACAGCATTGAAAGCCACGAAGGCTGGTTTTTACAAGTCGAACGCGTTGACGAAGAAAAGGGTGTACTGACCTACACAGGACAGCGCTCGGATACCGGTGAAGACGACGTCCAGCTTCGTGAGATTTTACTGAGTCACCACATTCGCTTTAACAAACCACAAGACAAACTGTTCGCTGGTCAAATAGACCGGATGGATCGCTTTGCGCTTCGCTATCGCGCACTGAAAAACCAATATGAACAACATAAAAGTCCAATGCGTGGCCTGTGTGGCATGCGTGCTGGCCTGATCCCGCACCAGTTGTTCATCGCTCACGAAGTGGGTCAGCGCCACGCGCCACGCGTTTTGTTAGCCGATGAAGTCGGCCTGGGTAAAACCATTGAAGCGGGTATGATTATCCACCAGCAAGTGCTGTCTGGTCGCGCATCTCGCGTATTAATCGTGGTACCTGAAACGCTTCAACACCAATGGCTGGTAGAAATGCTTCGCCGTTTCAATCTTCATTTTTCTGTTTTCGATGAAGAACGCTGTGTGGAAGCCTTCGCTGATTCCGATAACCCGTTCGATACCGCGCAACTGGTGCTTTGCTCGCTGGATTTCCTTCGTAAAAGCCGCAAGCGTGCTGAACAGGCAGCGGAAGGCGAATGGGATTTAATGGTCGTGGATGAAGCGCACCACCTTGAGTGGAGTGAAGATAAACCAAGCCGTGAATATCAGGTGGTTGAAGCGATTGCAGAAAACACGCCGGGCGTACTGCTTCTGACCGCAACCCCAGAGCAACTAGGCCATGAAAGCCATTTCGCTCGCTTGCGCCTGCTGGATCCTGATCGCTTCTATGATTACCAAGCGTTTGTTAAAGAAGAACAACAATACGCGCCAGTCGCGGATGCTGTCAGCCAATTGCTGTCTAACGAAACGCTAAGCAACGAAGCGAAAAACAGCATCACGGAGCTATTGTCCGAGCAAGATGTTGAACCGATACTGCGTATTGTCGAAGCCAATGATGTGGATGACATTCAACGTCGTGATGCACGTAACGAGCTGATTGATAATCTGATGGATCGCCACGGGACTGGTCGTGTTTTGTTCCGGAATACCCGAGCTGCTATCCAAGGCTTCCCTCAGCGCCACCTAAACCTTTATCCATTAGCGTTACCATCACAGTATCAAACGTCCATGCGCGTGGCTGGCATCATGAGTAGTGCCAGTCAAAGCCTTGAGCAAAAAGCGATTCAGTGGTTATACCCTGAAGATATCTACCAGCAGTTTGAAGGCGAAAACGCCACCTGGTGGGGCTTTGACCCGCGCATTGATTGGCTGCTGGATTTATTAAAATCTAACCGCCAAGAAAAAGTGCTGGTGATCTGTTCGCGCGCGCAAACTGCGCTGTCATTAGAACAAGCACTGCGTGAGCGCGAAGGTATTCGTGGCACCGTATTCCACGAAGGCATGTCGATTCTTGAGCGTGACAAGGCGGCAGCTTATTTCGCCCAAGATGAAGCTGGCGCGCAGGTGCTTATCTGTTCTGAAATTGGCTCAGAAGGTCGTAACTTCCAGTTTGCAAACCAACTGGTGATGTTCGATTTGCCCATGAACCCAGACTTGCTTGAGCAGCGTATTGGTCGCTTGGATCGTATCGGTCAACAACGCGATATTGAAATCCATGTTCCTTTCATGATCGGCACCTCACAAGCATTGCTGGCGCGCTGGTACAACGAAGGCCTTAATGCCTTTGAAGAGACCTGCCCAACCGGTCGTGCCGTGTTTGAGCACGTTCAAGATGACCTGCTTCAGCTTCTGGCAAAAGGCAGCATTGATGAGTCTCTCGATGCACTGGTCGAAACCAGTGCCGAGATGCATTATCGCTTGAAAGGTGAAATGGAAAAAGGCCGCGACCGTCTGCTGGAAATGCACTCTAACGGTGGTGAGCAAGCCAAAGCGTTGGCAGAAAAAATTGCCTCACTTGATGGCGACACCAATCTAGTGACATTTGCATTGGGTCTATTTGATACGGTTGGCCTGAACCAAGACGACAAAGGCGAAAACGCCATTGTGGTGACGCCATCTGAGCACATGCTGGTATCAAGCTATCCGGGACTACCCGAAGAAGGCTGCACGATAACGTTTGATCGCGAAACGGCACTCTCACGTGAAGACATGCGCTTTATCAGTTGGGAACACCCAATGATCCAAGGCGGCATCGACTTGCTGTTGTCAGAAGAGGTGGGTTCTACGGCGGTTTCGCTACTGAAAAACAAAGCCTTGCCTGTTGGCACTTTGTTTCTTGAACTGCTGTATGTTGCCGACGCGCAAGCGCCGAAAAATTCAGGCATTCATCAGTTCCTTCCGGCTGCGCCAATTCGCGTGCTTCTGGACGCCAAAGGCAATGACTTAGCTGCCCAAGTGGAATTTGAAGGCTTCAACCGTCAATTAAGCCCAGTCAACCGCCACCTCGGCAGCAAGCTGGTCTCTTCGGTTCAAACGCAGATCCATGGCTTGATTGAAATGGGAACCCCGATTGCACAAACTCATCTAGTATCGGTAAAAGAAAGTGCCGAAGCTGAGATGACCACTAAGTTGCGCTCGGAATTGGATCGTTTGCAGGCGTTAAAAGCGGTGAACCCGAACATTCGTGACGACGAGTTGGAAAGCTTGGAAACACAAATGGCGGCTCTGCGCACCTACATCAGCCAAGCACAAGTTCGTCTTGATGCGTTACGTGTGATTGTGGTTAGCCACCAGTAACCCGTTACCGATCAACATTTGCTAAACACCCAATCAAGGCACTGCTTCGGCGGTGCCTTTGTTTTTCACTCTCTTCTTTTTCAAGCCTGTCGTGCTACACTTCCGGCCGTTTAATTTTCGAGCGAACTCATGAGCGACTTTATCTACAACCCACCAAAGGAGCCTTGGCTGGACGTTATTTATCAGGACGATGACATTATCGCCCTGAATAAACCCAGCGGACTCTTGACCAATCCGGGCCGCGATCCGGCGCACTACGACAGCGCTTGGTCACGCATCAAACAAGAGTATCCGAAGGCAGAATTGGTGCATCGCCTTGATATGTCGACCTCTGGCTTAATTGTGTTCGCGATGCACAAAGATGCCGAACGCCACTTGAAAGCGCAATTTCGCGAGCGCGTGACTCACAAGCTTTATTACGCGCGGGTTTGGGGAAGTGTTGAGCTTGATGAAGGTCGCGTGGATTTACCGCTAATTTGTGACTGGCCGAATCGGCCGAAACAAATGGTGTGCTTCGAAACTGGCAAGCCCTCCGTCACGGACTATGAAGTGATCAAGCGCGAGAAGAAAACGACCTTAATGCGCCTGTTGCCCATCACGGGGCGATCTCATCAACTTCGCGTACACATGTTGGCACTCGAGCACCCGATTGTTGGTGATGAATTCTATGCGTATCCGCAAGCGTATAAGTATTCACCTCGTCTTCAACTGCATGCTGGCGAGTTATGTTTTCTTCACCCTGGCACAGGTGAACCTATGCATTTGTCGGCACCCTGTGATTTCTACGCCAATGCCCCTACTGATACATTGGTCAAACGTGGCATTAAAGCCGATGCAAGTTTATTGAAATAGCGCAGTCAACGTTTTACAGTGGCGGAAAAAGGAAGTCCGCCATGGAAAAGATAGTCTTTCTCGACAGCGCCACCATCCCTGCTCACATTCGCATACCTGCGCCTTCATTTCCCCATCACTGGGAAAGCTTCGAAACCACCTTACCGGAACAAGTGCTTGAGCGTCTCGCAGATGCCACTATTGTCATCGCTAACAAAGTGATGTTAAACGCAGAGACGCTTTCTACGCTGCCATCCCTCAAGCTCATTGCGGTATCAGCGACAGGCTACAACAATGTCGATGTCGACTGGTGCCACGCTAATGGCTTGCCTGTGTGCAATATCCGCGGCTACGCCACTCGCTCCGTGCCCGAGCATGTGATGGCGCTGGCATTTGCACTGCGCCGCAATCTCAATGCTTATCATCGCGACATCGAAAACGGTGTGTGGAAAGAGAAAAACCAATTTTGCTTCTTCACGCACCCCATCGGCGACATTGCTGACGCCACCCTTGGCATTATTGGATCGGGTAACCTTGGAGAGGGCGTCGCGACACTCGCAAAAGCGGTGGGCATGACGGTAATACGTTCAGAGAGAAAAGGCGCTGCGCACACCCGAGAAGGCTACGTGCCGTTTGAAACCATGCTCGCGCAAGCCGATGTTGTGACGCTTCACTGCCCACTTAACGAAAACACGACAAATTTGATGAGCACCAGCGAGTTCGCTCAGATGAAGTCGTCAGCAATCTTAATTAACGCGGGTCGTGGCGGCTTAGTTGATGAGCAGGCGCTCGTTGAGGCACTGAAGAAAGGTGTGATTGCGGGTGCGGGTGTCGATGTGTTCACGCAAGAGCCAGCAACCATGTCGAACCCGTTACTGGCTCATGCGGGTATGCCGAATCTTATTCTCACGCCACACGTTGCATGGGGATCAGATTCCAGCATTCAGGCCCTGGCAAACCAATTAACAGAGAACATGGACGCCTTTATCAAAGGCGCCCCTAAGAACCTGGTTTAGATAAGCCACCGGCAAGTTTAGAAAAGGGCTACTTGAAGCCCTTTTCTTTCTTAATTAAATCGTAAGCACCTTGAATTTCTTGTGCTTTTTGCTTGGCGATTTCCATCATTTCCGGAGGTAAGCCTTTCGCGGCTAACTTATCTGGATGGTGCTCGTTCATCAACTTGCGGTGCGCACGCTTAATGGTTTGCCCATCGGCATCCTCGTCAACACCCAAGATTTGATACGCCCCTTTTAGACGCTGACCCGTATCCGGCTGCCATTGCTGATGATGCCCGCCACCACTTTGACCTTGCTGTTGATAGAAATGGAACGCGGCTTCTTGCATAGCAAGGCGCTTTTCAAGCTGCTGGCGTGAAAAACCCAGCATATCAGCAATGGTATACAGTACCTGACGTTCGCTTGGCTGCACGGTGCCATCGGCATACGCGGCTTGGATCTGCACTTCCAAGAAGAATTGCAGCAAGTCAAAACGACCACCGGTGGTTCGCCTCACATCTTGCAGTACCTCTTCAAGCGGGAAGTTGCTTTCTTTGCCTTCACGAAATGCATCTTGAGCATGGCGGCGTGCTTCACCTTGCAGTCCCATTCGATCCATCAAGACCGACGCTAAACGGATTTCATTTTGCGTAACCTGCCCTTTAGCCTTTGCCACGTGTCCCATCACCGAAAAGGTGGCATGAAAATAGGCCTGCTGACGCACTTGTTGATCCGCACCTCGAAATCCACCACCAAAGGCGGTATTTCGTCTCGCTTTATCGAACTTATACCCTAAAAATAGACCTAACAGTAATCCGAATGGACCACCAAGCAGGTAGCCAAAGAATGCCCCTAGAACTTTTCCCCAAACTGCCATGTTTATTTCTCTTTTTGATTAATCTATTTCGTTTGCAATAACGCATCTTTAACACATACCCAAGCTACCTTCAAAAACATGATTACAGAGGTAGTTTGGGTATATGAGTAATTTGCATTATCATAACCCACATTTTACAGCACAAATTTGCTAGAGTGCCGCGCGACAGTATACCAGCGCTGTATGCCAACAACAGGATTGAGTTTTAATGTCACTGACTGCCAAAAGTTTTTTATCCTCCATGATTTGGCTCGCGCTACATGGTCAGGCTGTGGCGGAGCAGGCAAATATCGACCAAGGCAGCACAAAACCCTTGGTGATCCCCAAAGAAACCTGCCTCGCACCAGAGTATCGCTGTCTCGCCAAAAATGAGAAAGCTGACGACATTAACAATCTTCCGGTCACTATCGTTGCAGACCACGCCGAAGCAAAAGCGAACGAGAAAGCTATCTATCGTGGCGATGTGATCGTCACACAAGGTAACCGAACCGTGAAGTCGGATACCGCGACCCTGCGTCAGCCAGAAAATATCGTGACCGCACAAGGAAACGTGTATTTCCATGATGGTGAAATTTCAGTCAAAGGCAAAACACTGCAGAGTAATCTCGACAACGAAGACACCACGTTAACCGACGCAGAATACAAAATGATGTGTACACCGGGCCGTGGTCAAGCAAAACGGGTGTTTAAGAATGGCACCACGTTTTATGAGCTCGATGACGGCACATACACGACGTGTCCGGATGAAGATAACAGCTGGCGTTTCAGCGCGGGAAAAATTGAAAAAGAAGACGCAGATATTTTCGCGGACCTCTACCATGCCCGATTTGAAGTGCTCGATACGCCTATATTCTACCTTCCGTACCTTC
This sequence comes from Enterovibrio sp. FF113, assembly GCF_041439165.1. NCBI lineage: Bacteria > Pseudomonadati > Pseudomonadota > Gammaproteobacteria > Vibrionales > Vibrionaceae > Enterovibrio > Enterovibrio sp. FF113. The sequence goes on from NZ_JBGONO010000005.1 coordinate 85,661, forward strand.
GCGTCCCCGTTGAAGATGGCCGCCTGACGGGCTTTCTCTATCCATCAATAACTTGGAATGACAGTGACGGCTTCGAGCTGGAAACGCCATTTTATTGGAATATCCACCCTCAAGCTGACATGTTGATCACACCAAAATACATGTCCAACCGTGGTCTATTTATGACCATGGAGCCGCGTTACCTCACCGAGGCTGGCAGTGGCAGCATGGTGTTTGAATACATGGGTACCGATGAGCTCTATCCAGCGTTTGACAAAAGCTGGGGGGCCAACTGGCGCCATTCTGGCATTCAAAATCACTGGAAATATGATATTGATTACAGCAAGGTCAGCGATATTGGCTATTTCGGGCGCCATACTGACTCACGTGTCGGTAGCCGTGAAGACAATACCTTGCTGCAAACGGGTGATGTGTCTTATCGCGATCTTAACTGGGATACCACGCTCAGTGTCCGCAGCTTCCAATCACTGAGCCCAAACACCTCAGTCTATAAGCTACTGCCACAGCTAGCCATGAACTACTATCGCCCTGAATTGGCTTATGGAATGGATTTTTCACTGCCATCGCAGATCAGCAAGTTTGCCACCGATAACGACACAAAACCCGATGCACTGCGCGTTAACCTAGAACCCACCATTACTCTGCCTTACAACCTGCCATGGCTCAGCGCTTCGGCCGAAGGCAAGGTTTATTACACCTACTACGATCAGTCTAATGTCAAAGGCGTGACGGGCTACAACGGTGAAACATTGGAAGAAAGCGTCTCTCGCGTTGTTCCTATGGCAAAGCTGCATGCAACAATGACTTTAGAGCGTGATGGCTCATTCTGGGACAGTAATTACACCCAGACCCTAGAGCCGCAAGTTCAGTACCTGTATATCAAAGACGTCGATCAAAGCGGTATATACAACCCGGTCAACTATGCTGGCGGTGGCTATGATACAGCACGCCTACAAACCGACTACTACGGCTTATTCCGTGCCAACCAATTCAGCAGCGTCGATTACATTAACCCTGCGAACCAATTTACCCTTGGTGCAGCATCACGCTTTTTTGATGATGCCTACAAGGAACGTTTTAATATCGCATTTGGCCAAATTTACTATTTGGATCGCCAGCGAGATGAATCAGACACGCCAATCAACTACTCAGCATGGGCGGTTGAAAGTGAATGGAACCTGAGTGACAAACTGTTTGTGCGCGGCTCGGTGGAATATGATAGCAACTTGAGCAACCTGCAGTTTGGTAACGCCACACTGGAATACCGCGATGGTAGCTTCTTCGCACAAACCAGTTACCGTTATGTCTCAAAGGACTATATCTCCAGTACCATAGGTGCTGACAACCTAGATCGAATCACCGAAGATGGCATTTCTCAAGCAGGTCTGGTGACGGGCTTTCCCATCACCGACAACGTGAACTTCCAAGGGCAGTATTTCCACGATCTAACCCAAGATTTAATGCTGGAAAACCAACTTAGTATCACCTACACCTCGGCTTGCTGGGTGATAGGATTGAACTACAACGAATACCTATTAGCCAGAAGCAACATCAATAACCCTGCAGTCTATGACAACAGTATTTCTTTGTCCTTCAGCTTATTGGGACTTGGCACTAACGCAGGCTTTGGCTACAGCACAGGCAGTGGCAACGCATTGGGATACCGCAGCCCATTTGGCCTGAAGAATTAATAGTGAGATTTTGGAACAGCTAATGAATAAATGGACGAAAGCTTTACTGGCCGCAACAATCTCAGCCAGTTCGTTGTCAGTCTCTGCCTCACCGGCAGAGCTAGATCGCGTGATCACTGTCGTGAATGAAGGCGTGATCTTATCAAGTGATATTGAGGCATTGAAGAAAACGGTAGCGCTTAACGCGAACGCAGAATCACTGCCACCCGCCGATATCTTAGAACGGCAGATCCTTGATCAACTGATCTTAGAAGAATTACAGCTTCAAGAAGCCAACCGCCTAGGTATCCGCATTGATGATACTCGCCTAGAGCAAGCTATCGACGCGATTGCGGACGAAAAGAAAACATCAGTGGCAAAGTTAAGAGAGTCTCTTAAACGCAGTGGCATTTCTTGGTCAGAGTATCGTGACCAAATCCGCCGTGAAATGACCATTAGCGAAGCGCGCAATGCGCAGGTTCGTCGTCGTATCAATATTTTGCCACAGGAAGTGGATTCACTTGCTTCACAACTTAATGCTAAAAATTTAGAAAAAGTCGAATATCGAATCAGCCATATTCAGCTGCGCTTAGACGAGGATGCTGAAAAAGCGGAGAGAGATGCCGTTGCGTCTAATGCTGAAGCACTGACAAAGCAACTGCAGCAAGGCAAAGACTTTGCCAGCTTAGCATTGGCCAATTCCAAAGGACCCAAAGCGCTAGATGGTGGGGATTGGGGCTGGTTACGCCTTGAAGAGATGCCAACGATTTTCGCTGACCAGATCGGCAACAATGGCAAGGGTTCCGTTCTTGGTCCTTTCCGCAGCGGCGTGGGATATCACATTCTGAAAATCACCGACGTGAAAGGACTCGAATCTATCGCCGTCACGGAAGTGAAAGCACGACACATTCTGATCAAAACTTCGATCGTTCTTAGCGATGAAGGTGCACAGCGCCAACTGCAGCTGATGGTCAAGCAAATCGAGAATGGTGATAAAACCTTTGATGATTTAGCGAAACAATACAGCGCAGACCCTGGTTCAGCGGTAAAAGGTGGCGATCTCGGTTGGCAGACCACTGAAATTTACGTGCCTGAATTTAAAGATAAAGTTGATGCACTCACAAAAGGGGATATCAGCGAGCCGTTTAAAACTGTGCACGGCTGGCACATTGTTGAAGTCCTTGATCGTCGTCAGGCAGATCGTACCGACGCCGCCATGCAAAACCGTGCCTACCGTATGCTGATGAATCGTAAGTTCAACGAAGAAGCTCAGGCTTGGTTGCAAGAGCTTCGCGCGGGCGCTTACGTGGAACAAATTGGTGATGCGGATGAAAGCTAATCCTCAACGTATCGCTATCACACCGGGTGAACCTGCTGGCATTGGCCCAGACTTAGTGCTGTCGCTTGCGCATGACCATTGGGATCACCAACTGGTGATTTGTGGCAACAAAACCATGCTGGCAGAGCGCGCTAACGTACTTGGTATCGATGTGGAATTTGAAGACTACGATGCCTCTCAACCAGCGAAAGCGCACAAGCCTGGCGTGTTAGTGGTGTGTGACGAACCTCTTGATGCAGACGTCATTCCCGGTCAACTAAATGAAGCCAACGGCCGCTACGTACTCAATACGCTAACGCGCGCAGCCGAAGGTAATATGCAAGGCGAATTTGCCGCTGTCGTCACGGGACCCGTTCACAAAGGCGTGATCAATCGTTCTGGCGTGTCTTTTAGTGGCCACACTGAATATTTCCAACATCACGCCAATGTACCGCAAGTGGTCATGATGTTGGCGACTGAAGGGCTGCGCGTGGCACTGGTGACCACTCACATCCCTTTGGCCTATGTATCAAAAGCAATTACGGAAGAGCGTCTGTTTCAAGTCATTGACATTCTAAATGACGATCTCAAAACCAAGTTTGGTATTGCCGAGCCAAAGATTTACGTCTGTGGCCTCAATCCTCATGCAGGTGAAGACGGCTGCCTTGGCCGAGAAGAAATCGAAGTCATTGAGCCAGCGCTCGACAAATTGCGTGAACAAGGCATGAATCTGATTGGACCGTTACCCGCAGACACCCTCTTTCAAGACAAATACCTGAAAGACGCCGATGCCGTGCTAGCGATGTATCACGATCAGGGCTTGCCTGTGTTAAAATTCAAAGGATTTGGAAAGTCGGTCAACATCACCCTTGGCCTACCTTTCATCCGAACTTCTGTAGATCATGGTACCGCATTGGATTTAGCGGGTACCGGTACGGCGGATACTGGAAGCCTGCGGACAGCGCTCTCCCACGCCCTCGAATTAGTAGATAAGAAAGCATGAGCGATAAAGTCCACCTAGGCCACCGTGCCCGTAAGCGTTTTGGTCAAAACTTCTTGAACGACCCGTACATCATTGACGGTATTGTGTCTGCCATTAACCCATTACCAGGCGAAAACTTGGTTGAGATCGGTCCTGGCCTTGGCGCATTGACTGAGCCAGTTGCACGTGAAATCGACAAAATGAGCGTGGTTGAGCTTGACCGCGATCTGGCAGAGCGTCTTCGTAACCATCCTGAGTTGTCAAAAAAACTGACAATTTATCAGGGTGATGCGATGAAATTCGATTTTGCTGCTTTGTCTTCACCAGAAAATCCACTAAGGATTTTCGGTAACTTGCCATACAACGTGTCTACCCCACTGATGTTCCACCTGTTTACCTTTACAGGTGCAGTGAAAGACATGCACTTTATGCTGCAAAAAGAAGTGGTTAACCGTTTAGCGGCTGGCCCAAACAGCAAAGCGTATGGCCGTTTGACCGTCATGGCACAATACTACTGTAAGGTTGTTCCTGTGCTAGAAGTGCCACCAACGGCCTTCACGCCTGCACCTAAAGTCGATTCAGCCGTTGTGCGCCTAATCCCGCACAAAGAATTACCGCACCCAGCGACCAGCTTGAAGTGGCTAGAGCGCGTGTGCCGAGAAGGTTTCAACCAACGTCGTAAGACCGTGCGTAACTGCTTTAAAGCGCTGGTTGAAGTGGAGACACTTGAGCTTCTTGGTATTAACCCTACGTGTCGTCCAGAGAGTTTAACATTGGGACAATTTGTCGCACTGGCGAACTGGCTGGATGCAAACCACCAACAGCAATAAAAATAACAAGGAAGCGCGACAGGGATGGTTAATCACAAATTTATGGTTCGGGTTGTCACTCACTTTGTTGAAGAGCAATCCGACCCAGATAACAAACGTTATGTGTTCTCTTACACCATCACCATTGAAAACAATGGTGATCACGACGCACAACTCCTTCGTAGAAAATGGTTAGTGACCGATGCGAATGGCAAAAAATTAGTGATTGAAGGTGATGGGGTTGTGGGTGAGCAACCGCTCATCGAAGCTGGCGAACAATACACCTACACCAGTGGCACCGTGATCGAAACACCCGTCGGGGCGATGCAAGGTTTTTACTCCATGGTCGATATGGATGACAAAGAGTTTGATATCGAAGTCATGCCATTTCGCCTCGCCTTACCCAATATCCTTCACTAGTTTTCGGGAGCTTTTGTGGCCACTTACCTTGTCGGCGACATTCAAGGTTGCTTTGACGATCTGAAAACACTGCTAGACACTGTCAGCTTCGATGAAAACCATGATCATCTGTATCTTGCAGGGGATCTGGTTGCACGGGGTCCTGATTCTCTGTCTGTACTGCGTTTTATAAAGTCTCTCGGTGCGCACGGGCACGCGGTATTGGGCAATCACGACCTTCATTTACTGGCGGTAGCGGAAGGGTTTAAAAAGCCCAAAGCCAAGGATAAAACCCAGGCAATCCTCTATGCTCCCGATCGTGCCGAACTCTTGTCTTGGCTTCGACAACAACCCCTGCTAATTCATTGTGATTCGAGCAATGACAATGCTCCTGGCTTTGTCATGACTCACGCCGGCATTCCTCCCGATTGGGATCTTGATAGCGCAAAGCGTCATGCCAATGCCGTAGAAAGCATCTTGCGAAGCGACCGCTATTCTTGGCTACTCGAAAACATGTATACCAACGAACCCGCTAAGTGGTCAGAAAAATTAGAAGGGATCGAGCGTTACTGTTACACCATCAATGCGTTGACTCGTATGCGTTTTTGCAAACCTGATGGCAGCTTAGATATGGCCTGCAAACTACCACCAGAGGAAGTGACCGATGGCCATTTAGTACCTTGGTTTGAGGTCAAAAAACGCCAGCCCATTGAAGAAACATTGGTTTTTGGTCACTGGGCGGCATTAGGTGGCGTCGTTAATCACCAGTTAATGGGACTCGACACAGGTTGTGTTTGGGGAGGAGCGTTGACCATGGTGCGTTGGGAAGATAGACAAATATTTAGCCTTCCTTGCCCTGTTCATGCCCATTAGCGATCGAGTACGACAAATTCCATGTTATAGCAGTTTTTGTCATCGGCCATATAAGTCTCTGAATGATTGGTTTGCCAGCCATTTCCCCAACCAGGAAAACACGTATCACCGTCAATATCGGCATCAATAAAGGTCAAGTACAAGCGATCGGCGAGCGGTAAGCATGCCGTATAAATAGCACCACCACCAATAATAACCGCCTCATCTACGCCATCTACCAGCGCAAACGCTTGATCAATACTAGAAACTGCTTCCACACCTTCTGCTGACCATGTGCTATTTCGGCTGATCACTATGTTGCGCCTTCCCGGCAAAGGGCGACCGATAGACTCATAGGTTTTGCGCCCCATAATCACGGGCTTCCCCAAGGTATTTCGCTTAAACCAGCCGAAATCCGCAGGGAGATGCCACGGCATCGTATTGTCCTTGCCTATCACTCTTCCTTTTGCCATGGCGGCAATCATACTGACTTTCATGCTGTATTGATCCTTTCTAATGAACGCTGCAACATGCTACACCACGGACTTACGGCGGTAAAATAACAATCCTGGCATTGCCAATCCAATTGCCAGTGCTGCGATAATGAAAAGGGATTTAATCGCGTTGTTCATCATGGTTGCCCAAAGAGCTTCGCTATAACCTAAGCTGTTTATCTCGACCAAGGCAATCATCGCTTTAAACGCGAACACCCCCGGAACCATGGGAATAATTGCGGCTACCGTGAATACCTTAGGGTGCGCCAATAAGCGCTGAGACCAATACACCCCAACCATACCAACTAAAGTGGCCGCTCCCAGCGTCGCCCATTCAATTGGCACGCCAAAGTGCATCAATAGAAAACGGCTTCCATGACCTAATGCGCCACACATCGCGCAATACTTCAATGCCTTAACGGGCACATTGAACACCAATGCAAAACCAACGGCAGGGATAGCGGCAAACAACATGTCATGGAGTAGAGCCAGCAACAGGTTCATAACCACCCCCATACGCCAGTCATATTCATCGCACCAACAATACCAAGGCTAGTGGCAAGTGTTAGCAAACTTGCAAATACCCAGCGTGCAATACCCATGTTGACGTAACCTTTGACCATGTCTGACACCGCATTGATAAGGGGAAATCCGGGTACCAGCATCAGCACAGAAGAAGCCATTGCAAGATAGGGCTGATTACCTATCTGCTGCATTGCACCTAGACTGGAAATCAATGTCGTTACGAATGCGGTGATACCAAAATTAAGCAGAGGATTGAACTGACGGTGCCCGATTTCCTGTCGAACCAGCATGCCAACAAAAGAGGCGAGAAAAGTGATGATAAACACCGCGATGTCCCCGCCGGAAAGACGACTGAAACTGGCACAGGAAAGCCCAACCATCACAGCAACTAACCAACGGTTATAGCGCTCAGGAGACAGCCTTGCTAAGCGCTTATTCACACCATCTCTATCGATCAGGTCTTTTTCTGCCATGATCAGAATTCGTTGGATCTCGGTAATTATCCGCATATTGATCCCACGATCCGGGCAACGCCTGGCCGTAGTAATACAATGTTGATGGGTGATCGTCGTGATCACCATTGAACTCGCCGATAGCGATATTTCAACACTGTCCAGACCCAGCGCTTCGCCAAGTCGACAGCATATATCACTCATCAACTTACTTTCAGCACCATGCTGCAACAACATTTGTCCTGCGTGGCTCACTAACCGTGAAATCTCTCGCTGAACGGGTTCGCTCATCTCTGGCACGTCGTGCACCTTTATCACTCCCACTCTTCCTTGATAGGGCTATGTTTGTACGCTAATTAAACATGTTTTACTTTGATTTGGATGAAAAAAAACCGCCTCTATAAGGCGGTTTTCTCTATGACCGATAATTATGGACGGTAAATGATTTCGACGTCGTAGTCGTCCTCGTTCCAGTCGTCCCAATCATCCTCATCATCATCATCGTCATCAGCGCTTTCTTGCTGCTTCTTAAGCTGCTGCTCGTGGTAATCATCCCACTTGAATTCAACTTTACTTTCTTCTGCAACTTCCTGAGTCAACTCAGCAGGCAGAGTCTGGATGAATTCCATCAGATCAAACGTCAGTTGTTGAGTGTTGCCTTTATTGATCGCAGAAATCGCGTAATAAGGTTCATCCCAACCAAGCGCTTCTAAAACGCGCTCAATCTGAGCTTCAGCTTCTTCTTCCGAGATCAGATCCATCTTATTGAAGACGATCCAACGCGGCTTATCCGCCAGCTTTTCGCTGTAGCGCTGAAGCTCTTCAATGATAGTAAAGGCGTTATCGACAGGATCCGAGCCATCAACAGGCATCAAATCAATCATGTGCAGTAGAACACGGCAACGCTCTAGGTGCTTCAAGAAGCGAATACCAAGACCCGCGCCTTCCGCAGCACCTTCGATCAAACCTGGGATATCGGCAACAACAAAGCTCTTATCCTGCGCGACACGCACAACACCAAGACTTGGAACCAAAGTAGTAAACGGGTAATCCGCCACTTTTGGTTTTGCTGCGGATACCGCACGAATAAAGGTCGATTTACCTGCGTTAGGCAAGCCAAGCATACCAACATCAGCCAGCAACAAGAGTTCTAGGCGTAGGTGACGTAATTCACCTTTAGTGCCCATACTCTTCTGGCGAGGTGCGCGGTTTACTGACGACTTGAATCGAGTATTACCCAATCCATGCCAGCCACCTTTCGCAACCATGATCTTCATTTCATGCTGGGTGAGATCGGCAATGATTTCGCCAGTATCTTCATCAACCGCACGTGTACCCACTGGTACTTTCAATATCAGATCATCACCGCGCTTGCCGGTACAGTTACCCGCACGACCATTTTCACCACGTAGCGCTGCATGGAAACGCTCAAAACGGAAATCGATCAACGTATTGAGGTTTTCATCGGCTAGCAGGTAAACATCGCCACCATCGCCACCGTCGCCGCCGTCAGGTCCACCACGAGGAACATATTTTTCACGACGGAAGCTAACGGTACCATTGCCGCCATCTCCCGCTTCAACGCGGATCACCGCTTCGTCTACAAATTTCATTTTTTTCTCCATACCCAGCACAACCTAAACAACGTTAGGTATTACGTGACTGCGGGTTAACATTGGCGATTTAGCAGCACCCTGATGGAGCACTTTGGGCTGATGATCATAATGATCTTAGGATCAAATGCCGCACTTCGTTTGATATCGTCATTCATTGTGTTCGAACAAACTTATTCGTAACACCTGTGACGTTTGCGTGACGAGAATCCCTACACTTCGACAGAGCGAAGTTCACGCAAATATATAGCTGCTTAGTCGCCTTTAAACGCTATATATCCAAGTCACGTCAAAGTGGCAATAGCGCCCTTCTTAAAAGTCACTTGGATATACAACAAAAAGCCCCGCCGTAAGGCAGGGCTTCAGAATAAGTTCGAGTGCTATTATTCAGCTTCGATACTAATGAACTTACGGTTCTTAGGACCTTTAACTTCGAACTTCACTTTGCCATCAGTCAAAGCGAATAGAGTGTGGTCTTTACCGCAACCTACATTAGTGCCAGCGTGGAATTTAGTACCACGTTGACGAACGATGATGTTACCTGCAAGAACAGATTGACCACCGAAGCGCTTAACACCTAGACGTTTGCTTTCTGAATCACGGCCGTTACGAGTAGAACCGCCTGCTTTTTTATGTGCCATTTTTCTCTTCTCCTAAATTAAGCGCTGATGCCAGTAATTTTGACTTCAGTGAACCACTGACGGTGGCCCATTTGCTTACGAGAATGCTTACGACGACGGAATTTAACGACTTTAACTTTGTCGCCACGACCGTGGGTAACTACTTCAGCAGTTACTTTGCCGCCAGCCAGGAACGGTGCACCAACAGTGACTTCTTCACCGTTAGCAACCAGCAGAACTGAATCAAACTCAACTGATGAGCCAGTTTCAATGTCTAGCTTTTCCAAGCGAATAGTTTGGCCTTCGCTTACACGGTGTTGTTTACCACCACTTTGGAAAACTGCGTACATGGGTTTCTCCGCATTTCCGCACAGCCTACTGCGTTTAAAAAGTATACAGTGAGGGGTGCGCATTTAATTCATCAATAGGGCGCGAATTCTACGGCAAGATTTGTCGACTGGCAAGAGGGCAATGAAAGAAAATTGGTGAAAACCTGTCCACTGTTGCTAACCCTTGTTTTTCTCACCAAAGACCCTGTGTAGAGGCTAAAAATTTAGTGTACTATCATCGAAAAAATGACAGTTTCAGACTGCATTCATCCCTTGGACCGGACGCATCAATGGACTTTAACACCATCCAAGCACTCATTGCCGATGACATGGCAAAAGTGGATAAAAAAATCCTTGCGCAACTTGATTCTGATGTTGCATTAATCAACCAACTGGGCTTTTACATTGTCAGTGGTGGTGGCAAGCGTCTACGACCTATGCTGGCATTGCTCGCAGCTAAATCACTCAATTATCAAGGTGAAGGCCATGTGACGGCCGCGGCGTTTGTCGAGTTTATCCATACTGCAACCTTGCTCCATGATGATGTCGTGGACGAGTCCGATCTTCGTCGTGGTAAAGCGACCGCAAATGCCATGTTTGGCAATGCTGCCAGCGTGCTTGTTGGCGATTTTATATACACGCGCTCGTTTCAAATGATGACACAACTTCGATCCTTGAGGATCCTTGATGTCATGAGTGAGTCGACAAACGTCATCGCGGAAGGTGAAGTGCTGCAGTTAATGAACTGCAACGATCCCGACACGACCGAAGAAAGCTACATGCAGGTGATCTATTCGAAAACTGCACGTTTGTTTGAGGCCGCCACACAGATTGGTGCAATCCTTGCTGACGCGCCGCAAAACATCGAATCGGCCATGCAAGATTATGGTCGCTATCTAGGCACCGCATTCCAACTGATCGACGACGTGATGGATTACACCTCACAAGGCGATGAGATGGGCAAAAATACCGGCGATGATTTGGCGGAAGGTAAACCAACGCTGCCCCTACTTCATGCGATGGCTAATGGTAATGAACAGCAAGCTGCGATGATCCGCGAAGCCATTGAGCAAGGCAACGGCCTCGATAAGCTCGATGCTATCTTGGCTTGTATGGAGCAAGTCGGATCGTTGGAATACACCCGTCAACGCGCTGAGCAAGAAGCGGCAAAAGCCATCGATGCGCTTACCCCCTTGCCGGAGTCTGATTACAAAGAAGCATTAAAAGCGCTGGCACACATCGCTGTACGTCGTCGCACCTAACTTTATTGCACTCTCTCTGTTCTATCATCGATCAGACATAAAAAAAGCGGCTTGATAAGCCGCTTTTTTCGTTTCAGGCTTGTGATTACTTCACAAACTCTTCACCCAAGGTGATGTCTTTACGTAGCGTGTCTAGCATGCTGTCGAGTGCTTCTTGCTCAAATGCACTCAATGGACCGTGATCCAGAATTTCTTCTACACCGTCTTTACCCAAACGAATAGGTTGTGCAAAAAAGCGTGCGTATTTACCATCACCTTCTACATATGCACACTCAACCACGTCTTTCTCGCCTTGCGCAGCACGAACCAGCGCAAGACCAAAGCGACATGCCGCTTGACCCATAGACAGTGTTGCAGAACCGCCACCCGCTTTCGCTTCGACCACTTCGGTGCCCGCGTTTTGGATACGTGGCGTCAATGCAGCCACTTCTTCTTCGGTAAACTCAACACCGTCTACTTGAGAAAGCAGCGGCAGAATCGTCACACCAGAGTGACCACCGATAACCGGTACACACACGTTGCTTGGATCTTTACCTTTCAGCTCCGCCACAAAGGTCTCTGAACGGATGATGTCCAGTGTCGTGATACCAAACAGACGCTTCTTATCGTAAACACCTTTGGCTTTCAGCACTTCTGCCGCAATAGCCACTGTGGTGTTCACCGGGTTAGTGATAATACCGATCAACGCTTTTGGGCAAACATCAGCAATTTTTTCACTGAGAGAACGAACGATGCCAGCATTCACGTTGAACAGATCAGAACGATCCATACCAGGCTTACGAGCAACACCCGCAGAGATCAACACCACATCTGCACCTTCAAGTGCAGGGGTTGGATCTTCGCCGCAGTAGCCTTTGATCGTTACAGGTGTCGGGATGTGGCTAAGATCAACAGCAACACCAGGTGTCACAGGGGCAATGTCATACAATGCCAGATCTGAGCCCGCAGGCAGACGGTTTTTCAAAAGCAGGGCTAAAGCTTGACCAATGCCTCCAGCGGCGCCAATCACAGCAACTTTCATCTCGTTCTCCTTATTTACGATTATTTTTATATCAGACCTTTGGGATGTAGTTGTCTTTGAGGTTTACAAAATAGCCGACACCTACTCCCTTGTTTTAGACCTAATCGCATCATACGTGGCTTCAGTTAGTGTCGACAACCCTATCAAGGTAAGGATAAGCCGCGCTTCTCATTTTTCTTTTTAATGGTCTCTCCCGCTGTTGAAAGGTGATAGGTGCGTCACTTTACTGCGGATTTTATTGCCCGCGACTGAATCACTATGCAAAAATACGCCATCGTGACACGGGTAAGAAAGAAGAAATATGCGCAATTCAGATAAACAAGACCAGTTAGTGAAAGCCTTCAAAGCAATCCTGAAAGAAGAAAAATTCAGCTCTCAGGGTGAAATCGTTGATGCGCTTAAAGGGCAAGGCTACGAAAACATTAACCAATCAAAAGTTTCTCGTATGCTGACTAAGTTTGGCGCGGTGCGTACTCGCAACGCGAAAATGGAAATGGTGTATTGCCTGCCAGTAGAACTAGGTGTGCCAACCACTAGCAGCCCACTCAAAGAGTTGGTCATGGATATCGACTACAACGATGCATTGGTTGTGATTCACACGGGTCCTGGTGCTGCACAGCTTATCGCCCGTTTACTCGACTCGTTGGGTAAAGCAGAAGGCATTCTTGGCGTTGTCGCTGGTGATGACACCATCTTTATTACCCCAACTCGCGCAACCACGACTGAAGGCCTTTTTAACTCGGTATGCAGTTTGTTTGATTACAGTCGTTAATACGGTAAAAACATTAAATTAAGGCAGGATGTTTTTCTTAAGCGTCTGCCTATTTTCCTGCCCATATATTCACTAATCCTCGTCAAATAATCTCTCATTTTTAAGACTTTCGAGTTTTCTTTCACCCAAAGCCACACTTCGATGTGAAATATCATGACAAAATATTTCTCCGGTTTTAAATTCTCGATACAAGTTTGTTATCATCTACTGTTAGATATAGTGATTTCCACTTAGCAAACCGAGCCTTAACCACACTATGCGTTACAGCTGACATCATTGGATGAAAAAGAAATAGCCGTATTAAACGTGCTGAGGAGATAACCCGCTTCAATGCGGGTTATCCGCATCTGATGTCAGATGTTTTTACACTTTACTTGCCGAAAAAGGGACAATGGCATGACGAAGACGACCGAGACACCGCTTGATGCTCAAGACATTGTTGCGCAAGCGGACACCGGGGCCAGAGCTCCATTAGGAATACCGGGGCGAATTCTATGGTTCGTTCCACTGTGCTGGTCTCTATTCCAGCTTTGGTATGCTTCACCGCTTCCATTCATTTTTGGTGTGGGCCTAATCAACGACACGGAAGCGCGATCTATACATCTCGCTTTCGCCATCTTCTTGGCATTTACCGCATATCCTGCGTTTAAATCATCCCCTCGTGACCGTATCCCCGCTATTGATTGGGTCTTTGCTGCACTAGGGAGTTTTGCAGCAGGTTATTTATTCCTGTTCTATAACGAACTCGCTTCTCGATCCGGCGCCCCCACCCAAATGGACATCGTTGTGTCTGTGATGGGCATGGTGTTGTTGCTTGAAGCAACACGCCGCGCACTGGGTCCTCCGTTAATGGTCGTGGCAGGTTTTTTCTTGCTTTACACCTTTGCCGGCCCTCATATGCCAGATGTCATCGCCCACAAAGGCGCCAGCATCAACAAAGCCATGTCACATCTATGGCTGACCACTGAAGGCGTATTTGGTGTTGCCCTTGGGGTATCAACCTCGTTCGTATTCTTGTTCGTACTATTTGGTGCGTTATTAGATAGAGCAGGCGCAGGTGGCTACTTCATTAAAGTTGCATTCTCATTGCTCGGTCACATGCGTGGCGGCCCGGCAAAAGCCGCGGTTGTGGCATCAGGCCTGTCCGGTCTGGTATCGGGCTCTTCTATCGCGAACGTTGTTACCACGGGTACGTTTACTATTCCTCTGATGAAGCGTGTTGGCTTTTCCGGTGTCAAAGCCGGTGCTGTTGAAGTGGCGGCTTCAACCAATGGTCAGCTAACACCACCTATCATGGGTGCTGCAGCATTTCTCATGGTCGAATACGTCGGCATTTCCTATGTGGAAGTCATCAAAGCGGCCGTGTTACCCGCGCTGATTTCCTACATCGCGCTGATTTATATTGTCCACCTAGAAGCCTGTAAAGCGGGCATGGAAGGACTACCTCGCCGCCATAAACCGACGTTCCTTGAGAGCTTGTTCTCTTACATGACAGTGATTGTCGGCATGATTGTGCTAAGCCTTGCTGTCTATTACGGCATCGGTTGGACCAAAGAAGCCTTCGGCTCAGCGGCAACCGTGATAATCGGTATTGTTGTGATGGTCGCGTACGTAGCACTGGTTCGTTACTCATCGCGCTACAAATCAGACGCCGTTGAAGACCCTGCCGCGGCAGATTTATCAGAAGTACCAGACCCTGGTCCAACCGCACGTGCAGGCCTTTACTACCTACTGCCTATTTTTGTGCTGGTTTGGTGTTTAACGGTTGAACGTTTTTCACCGGGTTTGTCTGCATTCTGGGCCACAGTGTTCATGATGTTTATCGTTGTGACGCACCGTCCACTGCTCGCGTTTTTCAACAAAAAGAACCCAATGGACACAGAAACCAAAGCGGGTTTTATTGATCTGACGGAAGCGTTTGTAACAGGCGCGCGCAACATGATCGGTATTGGTGTTGCTACAGCTGCCGCGGGTATCGTGGTTGGCGTTGTGACGCTGACGGGTATCGGCCTAGTGATGACCGACTTTGTCGAATTTGTCTCTGGCGGCAATATCATACTCATGCTTCTGTTCACTGCTGTGATCAGCTTGCTGCTTGGTATGGGCTTGCCAACCACAGCGAACTACATCGTCGTATCGACGCTGATGGCACCGGTTATCGTTACCTTAGGCGCACAATCTGGCCTGATCATTCCATTAATTGCGGTTCACTTATTCGTGTTCTATTTCGGTATTCTTGCCGATGACACGCCACCAGTGGGCTTGGCTGCTTTTGCTGCTGCTGCGATTGCCAAATCCGACCCAATAAAAACCGGTATTCAGGGTTTTACCTACGATATTCGTACTGCTATTTTGCCGTTTATGTTTGTCTTCAACACCCAGTTGTTGTTGCTCGATATTGATGGTCCTGTGCACTTGATCCTAACCATTGTTTCAGCAACCGTCGCAATGCTCGTGTTTGCTGCTGCCACCCAAGGATGGTGGCTAACGCGTAATAAATGGTGGGAAACCATCTTAATGCTTCTCATCACATTTGCATTGTTCCGTCCCGGCTTTTTCTGGGATGAGGTATACGCACCAACGAATGACTTTGAAGGCTCTGCTATTATTGAAGTGGCTGAAAAACTGCCTGATGGTCAAACGCTTAACTTGCAAGTTCGTGGTGAAAATATCGATGGCGACATCATCACTAAGCACGTTCATCTGCCCATAGATACCGCGCAAGCCGAAGGTTTAGCTCGCGTCTTGTCGACAGGGTTGGAACTTCGTGATGAAGACGGCGCGAAATTTGTCGATATGATCCAATTCGGCAGCCCAGCAGAGAAAGCGGGCATCGACTTTGATTGGGAAATCGTTCAAGTCAGCACTCCGGCTGATCGACCAATGAAAGAGTGGGTATTCATTCCAACCTTCCTATTGTTGGGTGTACTGGCATGGAATCAGCGTCGTCGCATAAAGCTAGCGGCTTAATTTCGGCTGGGGCGATAGCGCCCCTTCTGATCACTAACGAATAAGAGAGTGTCACTCATGTATAAACACATTCTGGTCCCCGTTGATTTGAATGATGAGAGTTTTGCCGATAACGCCGTTGAACATGCTGTCTGGTTAGCCGCTCAAACTGGCGCGACCCTGCATCTTTTGACGGCACTACCAGGAATACACAATTCCATGGTGGCGTCTTATTTCCCAGAAGACGCAGCGCGTAAAATGAAACAAGATGTGAAACTGAACCTCAAAGCATTTGCAGAGCGTATGGTGCCTGATGGCGTGGCGTATGATATTTCCGTTGCCGAAGGAAAGCCTTACAAAGCGATCGTGAAAACAGCGGACGCTCTGAGCTGTGATTTGATTGTTATGCCAAGCCATAAGCGCTCAAAAGCCAACAAGCTATTGATCGGCTCAGTGGCATCAAAAGTGTTAGAACAATCGAAAGTTAACGTGCTGATTTTAAAGCCACAAGGCTGATAATCTTCAGACATAAAAAAGGGCGGTCATTGCGACCCGCCCTTTTTTCATTTCATCTCATCGTGTTATTGCAATGCCATCTTGCTTGAGCATCACCCTATCACTCGCTGCGGTGATCATACCCCCAACGAGGCACCAACACCTGCTCAATACCTAAATGATCAAGAATTCTCGCCACCATGAAATCCACCAAATCGTCGATAGATTGAGGCTGATGATAAAACCCTGGTGCAGCAGGCATGATGGTGACACCCATTTTGGAAAGCTTGAGCATATTTTCCAAATGAAGCGTTGAAAATGGCGTTTCACGAACCACCAGCAATAACTGCCCTCGCTCTTTCAACACCACATCTGCAGCTCGTTCAGCAAGGTTATCCGACATACCGTGAGCTATCGCCGCCAGCGATCCTGCCGAGCACGGACACACCACCATTTTCTTTGGCGCTGCAGAGCCTGACGCAACCGGAGAGAACCAGTCTTCTTTACCGCATACCACTAGCTTGTCTGTCGACACACTCAAGTGTTTAACGAGTGCTTCTTTAGCCGCCTCGGGACCTGAAGGTAACTTCAAACCATGTTCCGTCGCTAACACCACGCGAGCGGCCGATGACACCAGCAAAAACACCTCGTAATCTGCCGCTAACAAGCACTCTAACAAACGAAGGCCATAAGGAGCCCCTGACGCCCCACTCCACACTAGTGTAATGCGCTTGTCGCTCTCTGAAGCTTTAATCATGGTCTGACGCCTTAGTCATGGTTTCCCTTTGCATGCTTTGCTTATTTGCTTTGATTAGCCATTCATTCACGTTATTGCCTAACACCTGGCTGCGTAACTTAGCCACCCTGTGCCAATACCTGTTGCAGCTTATCGTGAATGCCGCCAAATCCGCCGTTACTCATCACCAGTATAACGTCTCCCGCTTGGGCTTCTTGTGCAATGCCTTCTACCAAAAGATCAATATCATCAAATGTCTGCGCCGGCGCTTTACATGCCTTGGCAATATCGTTGACTGACCATTTAATATGATCGGGTTGGAACAAGATGACGGCATCTGCGCTGTCTAAAGAAGGGGCAATCTCATCTTTATGTACGCCAAGCTTCATGGTGTTGGATCTCGGCTCAAGCACAGCAAGAATACGTTTTTCACCGACTTTCGCTCTCAGCCCTTCCAGCGTGGTCTTGATGGCTGTGGGATGGTGAGCAAAATCGTCATACACAGTAACACCTGCAAATTCTCCCTTGTGCTCAAGGCGACGCTTGGTGTTAATAAAGCTTCCCAGTGCTTCACACGCTAAATCAGGCGTGACACCAACGTGACGCGCCGCGGCAATCGTCATCAAAGCATTGTTGACGTTGTGGTCGCCAATCAAATCCCAGCGCACTGTGCCCACACATTGGCCATCGAAACAGACATCAAATTCGCCACCATCTGCTTGTCTTTTTTCAGCGCGCCAGAGACCATCTTCACCCGCAAATTCCAGCTCGCTCCAACATCCCATGTCTAAGGTGTCTTTGACATTCAGATCTTCCGATGGCGCAATAATGCGTCCGATCCCCGGAACCGTGCGAACAAGATGATGGAATTGACGTTTTATCGCCGCCAGATCATCGAAGATGTCGGCATGATCGAACTCAAGATTATTGATGACCAATGTACGAGGATGGTAGTGAACAAACTTGGAGCGCTTATCGAAAAAGGCACTGTCATATTCATCGGCTTCGACCACGAAAAACATGCTTTCGCCAAGACGCGCAGACACACCAAAGTTGCCCGGTACACCGCCAATCAAAAAGCCCGGCTGATAACCGCATGAATCCAACACCCACGCCAACATGCTCGCAGTCGTGGTTTTGCCATGGGTGCCTGCTACCGCCAGCACCCAGCGATCTTTAAGAAGAAAATCCAGCAACCATTGCGGGCCTGATGTGTAATTCAGGTTTTTGTTCAACACATATTCCACGCAAGGATTGCCACGACTCATAGCATTCCCTACCACCACCAGATCGGGAGCCGGATCCAGCTGAGAAGGATCGTAACCTTGGATGATCTCGATCCCTTGTGATTCAAGTAATGTGCTCATTGGCGGATACACGTTGGCATCACACCCCGTCACTTTATGACCCAACTGTCTTGCCAGAATGGCTGCGCCACCCATAAAAGTGCCGCAAATTCCCAAAATATGTATATGCATACGCTTCCGCCAGCCTAGTTACCCGTTCTGTATCGCAGGGCGATCACAGTTCCGGACACGTCCAAATTACTTCGGTACGAATAAAAAGTTCTACACTATAAACTTTGTAACAAGTTGATTTTTTGCCCAGTCATGGCATGACTACTTGCGCATTGTTGCGTACAGCCGAGATAGCGTGACTCGGTTTAGTATGGAATCAACTTGGAAAATAAGGCGCAGTTTTCGCCTAACGCTTGCGGCGTGCACCTCTTTATTTTCAAGCATCTTACCCAAGAATTTAGTTACAGACATCAAAAGGATCTGAAATGTCCGATATGCGTACACTCGGCGAGTTCATCATTGAAAAGCAGCATGAGTACCCTCATGCCAGCGGTGAATTGAGCTCACTGCTATCTTCTATCCGACTCGCTGCAAAAATCGTCCACCGTGAAATCAACAAAGCTGGCTTGGTTGATATTACAGGGGCATTTGGTAGCGAAAATGTGCAAGGCGAACAACAACAAAAACTCGACGTCTATGCCAATGAGAAGTTTAAGTCAGCCATGGCGGCAAGGGATCAAGTGTGTGGCGTTGCCAGTGAAGAGGAAGATGACGCGGTCATTTTCGACAACGCGCAAGGACACAATGCAAAATACGTCATTTTGATGGATCCACTCGACGGTTCCTCCAACATTGACGTCAACGTCTCCGTCGGTACCATTTTCTCGATTTACCGTCGCGTCTCTCCCATTGGTAGCTCGGCGACCATGGAAGATTTCCTACAACCAGGGAATCAGCAAGTGGCAGCTGGCTATATCATTTATGGCTCTTCCACCATGCTGGTGTACACCACAGGGAATGGCGTTCATGGCTTCACCTATGACCCATCAATCGGTGTGTTCTGCCTGTCGCATGAAAACATGCGAATTCCAGAGGAAGGAACGATTTATTCGATCAACGAAGGGAATTACATTAAATTCCCGCAAGGGGTGAAGAAGTACCTGAAATTCTGCCAAGAGAATGAACCCGAAGACAATCGTCCATATACCTCACGTTATATCGGCTCTTTAGTTTCAGATTTTCACCGTAACATGCTCAAAGGGGGCATCTACTTATACCCGAGCACGGCAGCCTACCCAAGCGGCAAACTTCGCCTACTGTATGAGTGCAACCCAATGTCATTCATCATGGAACAGGCGGGCGGTAAAGCGTCTGACGGCGAAAAACGTATCCTTGATATTAAACCCACCGAACTTCACCAGCGTGTGCCCTATTTTGTCGGTTCAACGCACATGGTCGATAAAGTGGAAGAGTTCTTGAGAGATAACCCTGATTTTGAATAAACGCACAACGTAAATGCGCAGAAGTATCAAGACAGAAAGAAGCCCGAAAATGCGGGCTTCTTTCTTCACGATATCGGCAATGTTATCTAGATAACCAGTGCGCTATTTAATACTGAATTGGTATAGCAAATCCACCGCGTTATCAGCACCGGATACCGCTTCAACATACAAATCTGACAGCAGTCGATAGCGCACCGTAAACTCTGGCAGGCTGGTAAATATCCCCACACCGTATTTCACTTGAAGACCCGGAAGAATGTAGCCCGATACTTCGACTTTCTCGTCGTTACCACTGCCTGAAGTATCTAGACTGAGATCCTGCACACCAAACGCCTCACCTAGCTTCCCGACCAATTTTCCGCTTTGCGAAAGGCCTAGCCCAATCAGCATTGATGTCATGGCATTGCCATCCGATTCGGCGTCTAGATTCTGCCCTCTTGTGAGGTAAGAAAGCGCGTTAGCTTGTGGCATGGCAGGTACCGAGAACACACTCACCTCAGGAGCATCGGCAGGGCCAGTTACGCGAATACCCGCTTCGACATTATCATCAATCGCATCAGGGTTACGGATCGCCTCAACTTGAAGATACGGTTGCTCTGGCGGCCCATTAAACAGAATCTGACCTTTTTGGATCAGCAAGTCCTGACCAAACGATCGATATGTCCCATCCTCTAAATTGATTTCTCCACTCACGCTTGGGCCTTTCTTATTACTGCTGACATCGAGTTTCCCAACCAAGTTTGTGACTAAACCAAAAGCCTCAAGTCGCACATCGTCACCGATATTCACACCGATTTTTGCATTGATTGATATTGGGGAGGATTCGTTCTCGCTAATAGGTTTAAGATCATCATTCAAAATGACCACATCACTGGATACCTGCACCGCAGAGGCGGGCAAGGATTCAACAACAATACGCCCCCAAGGCACGGAAACATTGCCGGTTACGTCTATTTGTTTAGGTGTTGCTTTCAAGGTCATGTCAGGGCTGACTTCAAGTGCCACAATCGGGGGAACAACCACTTTCAAACGCTGACCTTTGACGTTGAGAGTCGCCAGCCAAGCATTGAGATCACGCCAGTCCGCACTACCGGATAACACAAGATCGCCATCCGGCGTTTTGATGTCACCATTAATGTTGCCTTGGCGACCTGTCAGTGCAATTGTCACGTTACCCTGTCGCACTTCCACGGGTGCAGAAAGGCTTTGTAGCTTCAACCCTGCCAGCTTGATGCTGCCGTTCGCCGTTGGTGCATTGATATCGCCATTCATCACGACGTTGCCATTGAGCATGCCATCAAATTGCGTGTCTTCGCCAAACAACGGCGCGAGCAGATCAAGATTGATGGCGTTAATGTCGAAGGTGCTCTGCAATGTGCGCTTCTTATCAGATAAGTGGGTCATTAAGGCATTAAGCGAAATTGATCCGTTGTTGGCCACATCAATCAAGATATCGGCATTGAGCTTGTCATCTTTCAGCGTCGCGTTCACTGAACTCTTATTCCAACCCAAGGTAAATGGCTGATCGAGTTGCTCGACCAGCTGCCCTCTACCTAAAGTGACCGAGGCCTTCACTGTCGGCAGTGCGTCCGGTTTCCACGCCACATCGGCGTTGGCGTTAAGCGCCCCCGATAAGGTCGTCGTGACGGGCAAGAACGATTGAATAATATCAAGATTAAAGTCGACGATAGATACCTGCGCAGCGCCACTGTCAGAGACCGAAATTGGTTTATCCAAACAGATCCGACTTTGACTTTGCGTCCAACAAAATGCGCCAACATCGACCTTGCCTGTTTTAAGTTCAAAGCCTAACGGCACCTCATTCGCGAGTTTCCATGGCCCTACTGGCGTAGTGAGCTTGGATTCATATAAGGTACCTTTCCAGCCTTTTTCGCGATCCAAACTGCCACGTAGTGCCAGATCAGCACCCACTGGCTTGCCCTTCACGGACACAGTCAGGGTTTGATCTTTTTCATCGCCCGAGGCACGTAGCGATAGTTGAGACACATCCACACCTTCGGCTTTCAACCCTGTGACATCAACAATCAAACCGCCGCCAATAATCGGGAGCGGTGTCACCGAGCCACGAACATTGACACTTTGCACAGTCACTAACTCTTCCCAGCGCAATGTCTTGGCATTTAGCGTCATCGTCGCCGTTGGCTTTTTCAACGTACCCGACAGAGCCACATCACCTTGAATACTGCCGCCAGCTTGTGGCAAAGACGCCGACAATTTGGGTAAGTTCAGCTTCAAATTTAAATCTAAGGTGTTGTCTACGCGTCCAGTGACAGCCACTTGGTTCGGCCCATGGCGCAGCGACAAACCTTGGGTTTCTACCTTAATATCGCCCTTGCCTTTCACATCAGAGGCATTCACCTGCCCCACGATGGTCAAGGCTTGATCGCGAACAACACCTTGAATATCCAGCTCGGGAACATTGACTTTCCAACCACCTTGAGAGGTCAGTTCACCGTCATTTTTAAATTGTCCAGAGAGCTTACCTTCCGCCTCTGGCCACTGGAGACCAGGTTGAATGTCATTAAAATCGAGCGCCGTTTTCCATTTCACCTTATCCGCCCAACCAACATTTGCCGTTCCTGCAATATCGCCGCCTAACGTCGCAAGCTTAAAATCACTTAAGGTGATTTCAGACAAATCGCCGCTCAGTTTGGTTGAAAGTGCCATATCAGGAATCACATCGCCTGAGGCGGATGTTTTCAATGTTGCGTTATAGCGCTTCAGGCTGCCACGGGCATTGAGTGCCGTTGAAGTCAGCCGATATTCTGCAGCCGTATCAATAGGCCATTGCAGATTCTTACTATTTAACAACAAATCAAACGGTATATTCGGCTCAAGTACGTTCACCTTTCCGGAAAGGTTCGCTCGCAAGGTGCCTGTTAAGCGCGCGCCTAACGCCAAATCGCTGAGATCGCCCTTCGCATCTAAGCTCAGCGAATGTCCAGCCAATGGCGCCATGCGAATATTGGCATCGGCTTCTACGGTCAGCGGGTAATTGCCTTTCAAGGCAATATCGCCGTTTAGAGAAACTTTGCCTTGTTCAGCGTCCAGCACCACTTGCGACAGCGTAATATCATTTCCAGCGGCTTTTCCGACCAATAAAAACTGATTGATCACCTGTTTTTCTGGCAACAATAAGGTGGCATCTTTTAGCTCGAAACGTTCGATGACTACATTCAGCGGAAGCGAAACCTCGGGCAGCACAATAGCCTCTGCGGAATTGTTTTTATCACTGCTTCCTACCTTGCTCTTAGCATCATCCGCACGATCACTTTTCGCCTCACTATCACTGGTCGTTGCGAGCGACACATTGATCCCTTGCCACGTAGTCGATTTTAACGTCAGCGTGTCACGTTGCATTTGCGCTGCAGCAGTGAAGCTGTCCCAATGCACTTTCGTACCGAGAATATCAAGGGATATGTCACTCAAAGACACGCCGCTTAAGAACACAGGAATAGGCGTCGAGATCCGAGATATGGGCGCGGAAGGCTCTTCTGGTGATGCTTCTGTTTCACCGACGGTAACCGTCAACCCGTCAGCCGTCAGCCTTTCAACACACAAAGCAGGCCCAGACAGGCATTTGCTTTCAATATCGAGCGACAGAGATTTCCCCGTCAACGAGAAGGCAGAGCTTTGGTAGGAAATACCACTTAGCGTAAAGCCGTTGAGCAGAGCGCCTTGGCTTTTCTCGATCGTCAGTTCAGGTACTGCTTCTTGAGCCCCCCACACTGCAATTCTTACCCCAGCAGGCGTCAGCAACAATGCCCCGACAACCAGCACAATGAGAACCAACAACAGAATGATGGCAATGACAAAACGTTTCAGCCAGCGCATTACAATTCCGGTCCTAAACTAAAGTGGATCATAAAATTATCATCGGTATTTTCAAACCCGTGTGCGACATCCAAACTGATGGGACCGACGGGAGACTCCCAGCGTACACCGACACCAACCGACGTATTCCATTCTGGGGTACCACTTGTCCATGCATCCCCTGCATCAGTAAACAACGCTGCCCACCAATTGCCTGTCACGCGATAATTGTATTCAAGCGATCCCGTCGCCAAATAGCTACCACCCTCGAGTTTCCCATCGGAATCTTTCGGTGAAATCGACTCATAACTGTAACCGCGAATGCTGTTATCACCCCCCGCGAAAAAGCGCAATGACGGCGGCACACGTTCGAATTCATCGGTAAACACGCCACCGCCGTTGGCGCGAAAAATGAATCGATTATTGTTGTTAAGGCTTCGAATCCAGGTTGTTTGTCCAATCACG
The DNA here is from genome assembly GCF_041439165.1 of Enterovibrio sp. FF113. Taxonomy (NCBI): domain Bacteria; kingdom Pseudomonadati; phylum Pseudomonadota; class Gammaproteobacteria; order Vibrionales; family Vibrionaceae; genus Enterovibrio; species Enterovibrio sp. FF113. Next base: position 110,058 of record NZ_JBGONO010000005.1, read on the forward strand.
CGATAAAGATTAATGTCAGATCCCCAGATGGGTTCAGCCATTTCAAATGTAATCGACTGCTTGTCCCCCCAATAGGGCATAGCCCCACCACGACTGCGGACACGTAAGAAGTTAATACCGGGCAGTATGAGATTGGAGATATCTGAAACGCTGGCCTGGGTATAATCAGAGTACAACCAACGCAAATACAATGAGCGCTGCCAGCCCGTGTCGTATTTCCAGTGACGAGAGACAGAAGACGTCAATTCCAAACTTTTTGTGTCGTTGTTATCGATATTTTCGACACCAACCTGAACCTGATAATACTCGCGCTGCACATCTTCAAGGGGGATTTTGTAGGTCGACTCAAGGGTTTGCTTGGGTTTTGACACATAGAGATCGGTGTTCAAGCTATGCCCACGGCTGTTAAACCACGGCTTTTTCCAACCGATTTTCACGCGAGGCCCGACATCCGTCGAATAGCCAATACCCGTCTCAAACTGGTTTCGCGGCGCAGGTTCGAGGCTCACCGAAATCGGTACTCTGTCTTGACGCAAATCGTCTAGGCCAGCCTCGACCAATACAGACGAAAACCAACCTGTATTCGCCAACGCTTGATTAAAAGCACCGAGATCGCTAACGAGATAAGGCTGACCTTCTTTAAACGTCAGCATGCTACTTAAACGATCTTCATTAATTTGACTGTTGTGATAGTACACATTGCCGAAGTGGAAACGCATACCGCTGCTGAAATGAAGCCGTATAAATGCCTCATAAAGGCCTGGCGCCACTTCCAAGCGAGAAAGGGTATAATCTGCATCGAAGTAGCCGCGACGAATAGCGAGGCTTTGAATGGCCGATTTAAGCGAATCATATTTTCCCTGATCCAGGATGTCGCCTTTTTTCGGTGCCGTTTCCAATAGCTTAGTGAAAGCGTCATCTTTGGTGGCATCACCGTCGATCTGAATATCGACCTCTGAAATGAGGACCGGCTTACCCGGGTCTATGTTCAGTACGATCGTGGCATCCGTGTCTGACGTTTTGTCTTCAACCTTGAAACCAATGACTGGGTAGTAGTAACCCAATGCCTGAAGCGCCTTTTTGGTTTCATCTGCCACACGGGCTTGAAGGCGAAAATTCAGTCGTCGTTCACTTTCAGGGATGGCGTCAATGTAAATACTTACATTGTCCTTGAGCGCATCATCTAAACCTTTGATGTCGAAATCCACGCTGGCAATGGCCATTTCTGGCACCAACACGAATCCACTCAGTACCCAAGGTATTAATCGTTTTCTTATCATCAACCGTACGTCTTTCTCTCACCCTGAGAGCCAATTTGATTCTTACTGAACAGTATGACCCTCCATATGATCAGATGTCTTGTTGCAAAAGTGCACCAAACCACGATAAATATGGAATCATAAAAATACAGACGACAAGGAGTCGCGGCATGCTTAACAATAAACAAACCACGATCACGGCAGAACAAGCACTTCCTAACCGCTCCGCTGAAATTATTCCGGCTGACCCTCATGCCGTCAATGGCACGTCACTCAGCAAAAGCCCATCAGATGGTCATGCACAGATTTTACTGGCAATGGGCTGCTTCTGGGGCGCTGAACGCCTGTTTTGGAAGCTAGATGGCGTAATTTCAACGTCCGTTGGCTACAGCGGTGGCGTTACAGTCAACCCAACTTATCAGGACGTGTGTACTGCACAAACGGGGCATACCGAAATAGTACAAGTCGTGTATGACCCAGATAACATTTCTCTGGCGGCTATTTTGACACACTTTTGGCAAAGTCATGATCCCACTCAAGGGATGCGTCAAGGAAATGATGTTGGAACTCAATATCGTTCAGCTATCTATTATTTTGACGACGAACAAAAAGAGGCGGCACTCAGCAGCAAAGAGGCTTATCAACAAGCACTGACAAACGCAGGGAAATCATCTGATATCACGACAGAGATTGATGTTGCGGGGCCTTACTATTTCGCCGAAACATACCATCAGCAGTATCTGCATAAAAACCCGAATGGTTATTGCGGCATTGGTGGTACAGGCGTGTGCTTGCCCCCTTGGGAGCGATGAACGCGTTGATCTTTTTACGTTGCGAATAGGCTCAGATTCACCGCTAAAACGCAGAAACACAAACGCCCGTCATCGACGGGCGCTTTTCAATTTAGAGTAGCGAGAGAGCAGCGTGTTATGCAGCGGCAGCTGTCATTGCTCGGATCTCATTATTCACTTCAGTCATCACAGTCAGCGCGCGCTTATCTTTTTTCGTTGGGGGGAGCAATCTCCCGCCATCAAATTCAAATGCCCCAACGCCATCGATATAAAGCCTACCGCGAAAAAAACCCTTCACGTAGCGAGCAACCTGACGCGGACGGTACTGATTAAAAATACGAAACATTGATGAACTCCTTCCATGCCAATGTAAAAGACCTGTATCGCACACCATTAGTTTCACCAATGGCTGACATTTCTGCGATGCAATCTGAATGCCAAAAGTTCAGGGATTATCTCAATAACAACTTGGACATTAGATATGGGCGGGTTATCCCTATTTCCTGCCACACCGAGTAAGCGTAGCCAAAAATATCCAGATGGCAAAAATATGACACAATGATTCAAAAATGATTCAAATTAGTGCCAAGGATTTTTCTGATTTTGAGTGGTTGGATCTGTTATTGATACGGGCGGTTACCCTGTATCGGCTATAGTCAAATACCGAAACACCCTAAAGATGAAGGACTTCAGTGGTTGTTTCGTACTATCACACACTAATAAATGGGGACATCACCTCTATGCGTTGTATTAAAACACTAGCCTTAGCAACCGCTCTCATTTCAGGTTTCGCTTCGGCACACATCATTTCTAATGGCCAACCTGTACCCTCCGCCACTGTCGAAAAACATGGCGAACTCACGCTGAATGGCGACACGGTTGGTTATCAAACCTGGAACAGCACCGATCTCACTGGCAAGGTTCGCATTATTCAAGCTATCGCGGGACGCAGTAGCGCCAAAGAAATGAATGCACCTTTGGTAGAAGCGATCAAAGCGGCTGATTTTCCAAATGATCAATACCAAACCACCACCATTATCAATCAAGATGATGCTATTTGGGGCACGGGCGGTTTCGTTAAATCGTCCGCAGAAGACAGTAAGCAAGAGTTCAGTTGGTCATCCATTGTCTTGGACAAAAACGGCGCGGTCGCAAAGGCTTGGCACCTTAAAGATGAAAGCTCAGCCATCATGGTGATTGACCCACTAGGCGACGTTCGCTTTGTTAAAGAAGGCGCACTAAGTCACGCAGAAATCACGCAAGTCATTGATTTAGTCAATAAGCTAATGCAGTGATCTTGCTCACTGCTTGAACCAAAAAAACCCGCCAATGGCGGGTTTTTTTAATGTTTTCGATCAATTAGCCGATAAACTGAGACAGATATAGCAAGGTAGCAATGTAAAAAACGACAAGCAGGATATTCACAGAATTCACTTTGAACTTTTTCACTGCGATGACTCCTCCTTGTTTGTTCGGCATTTGATTAAATGTTAACAAATTTAATTTAATTTTAACATAGTTGATTAATTGCCGGTCTTGCTAAACCATTGCTAAAACATTCATTTATCGCATGCAGGCGGATGAAAATATGGCTGAACCAAAGAAAACAGTGGTGATTGAAGCCGTCATCGTCGATGACAGCAACAAAAAACACGCAGGCAGCACCCAGAGCGGCCAAGAGAATCACGTTAAGTCTAGTCAACAAAAGTTGTCTGCCATTGCAACGGCTCACCATATTGATGCAAAGCTGCACGACATTGAGCACGACAGCCTGACCACTCGCGCTGGATATCGACAATTACAAATAAAACAGCAGCAGCAAGCCAACCTTGAGCAGATCATTAAGATCACGCACGATCTGTGCCGAGATGAAACCTCTCGCTCTCCAGACCCCGATTGGCTGTATCGCTTTTTCGAAATGGCGAAAACCATTTACGGCGAAAGCATGCAGAATCTATGGGCACGAATTCTAAAACAAGAGATCCTCAAACCCGGCAGTACCTCTCTGAAAGCGCTGGCGTTATTAGAAACCATCACGCAGCGAGAGGCACAAGCATTGCAGCGAGCATGTTCCCTCGCCTGCACCTTTGGAAGCGACGGTTCAAACAAGCTGATCACGGGGTTTCGCCAACCAGAAAATGGTATGCGTCGGTATTTTAAACCGGACCTTGCGGAGAGATTGGCACTGGGAAGCTTCAAACTGCCCTTTACCGATTTGATGCTTTTGATGGATCTGGGACTCATTTTGAGAACCGAATTGGAATCAGGCCTGCTCGATCCCGCCTCTTCCCTTCCTCTGAGCGGACAAGGACAAACGTTTATGCTGACGCCACTTCGCAAAGGCGCGCGCATTTACTATTATCGTTTCAGCCCAACGGGCAATGAATTGGCAAAACTGGTAGGGCAAAAGTCGCACCCAGAGTATTTGGATGCGTTAATTGCACTTCTGTCGCGCGCGTTTTCTATCAACAGTGACGTGGGATCAACGGTCAACGAAAAAGCGTAACTGCGCGACAAAAGCACTGAGCAAGTGTGATCAGGCGATCACACCTTGCTCTCGCAATACACTCAGGCACTGCGCAACAATCGCATCGATCGTGTGTTGATCGGTATGCAAATGAATTTCTGGCTGCTCTGGCGCTTCATAGGCTGAGCTAATACCGGTGAATGCTTTAATTTCCCCCGCTCGTGCTTTCTTATAAAGCCCTTTCGGATCGCGTGATTCACATACGTCGAGCGGCGTATCAACAAACACTTCTAAAAAATCGCCTTTTGGCAGCAGTTCTCGAACCAGATCGCGCTCTTCACGAAACGGCGAAATAAACGCTGACAAAACGATAAGGCCTGCATCGGTCATCAGCTTTGCTACTTCACCGACACGGCGAATGTTTTCGCGACGATCATGATCCGAAAAGCCCAAATCACGGCAAAGCCCATGGCGCACGTTATCGCCATCAAGCAAATAGGTGTGATACCCCAATTGAGCAAGCTTGTTTTCCAGCGCACCTGCCACTGTTGATTTACCCGAACCTGACAGGCCAGTAAACCAAAGCAATGCCGGACGTTGCTTTTTCTGCTCGGCACGGAAATTCTTATCTATAGCATGGCTATGCCACACGACGTTTTCATCCGTATGCTTCGAGTCCAAAGCACTCATAACTCTATCCTTGTTAATTAAAATGGAAAAAACACCGGTATCAGTCCCAGCACCAATGCCGAGTACACCAGCGACAACGGTAATCCGATGCGCAAGTAATCCGTCAACTGGTAGTTACCCACACTGTAGACCAGTAAATTGGTTTGGTAACCATAGGGCGAGATGAAGCTCGCACTCGCGCCGAACAAGACTGCCATAATAAATGGCATCGGATCTACTCCATATCCGAGAGCGAGGCTATATCCAATCGGAAATGCCAGTGCTGCGGCGGCATTGTTGGTCACTAATTCGGTCAATACCAAGGTAAGTAGGTAGGTTGCAATCAATGCCCCATACACCCCCCAGCCATTAAACCAAAAGATAAAAAGCTCACCCATTTGCGCGGAGAGTCCTGAAGTGATCATCAATTGCGCCAAACTCAACGCACTGCCGACAATCACAACAATTTCGGCGGGGAAGCGGCGCTTCAATTCCACCAAATTAACCACTCCCGTCAGCAACAGAACGGTCAGGTACGCTGCCAATCCGTTAAGCAGCGGAATCCAATCCATCAATGCCGCGCCAATCACAGAGGCAAAACCAGCGAGTACCCACGCACTCATGGCCGAATCCAAACGTGCGCTTGAATCTAGCCCATTGACCAGCACAAACTCACGTTGCATTCGCTGCTGTGCCTTAGCAAAACCTTTGCCTGGCACAATGACCAAGGTGTCACCGGCCTGCAAAGCGATGTTACCTAAGCCACCTTCAAGCTTTTCATGTCCACGACGAATAGCGACCACTACCGCATCAAAATTTTCACGAAATTTAGCTTCTTTGAGTGATTTACCCAGAATTGACGCGCTATGGCTCACCACCAGTTCAAGTAAGTTCTGACCGTTAATATGATGCTGACCAAACAGCGCCAGACCTTCAATTTCTTGTAAGGTTGCTACGCTTTCCACATCCCCACAAAATTGTAATTTGTCACCTTCACGTAATTTAGTATCCGGGCAAACAGGTGCAATCAATTCACCATCCCGCACGATTTCTGCCAGAAACAATCGGCGTAATGCGCGTAAATCGTTTTCGACCACGGTTTTGCCAACAAGTGGTGAGCCTTTGGTGACAACGGCTTCTAATACATAAGGCAGATCATCGTCACTTTGATCGTCGTGATTTGGCAGCAGATAACAGAAAGGGATCAACACCAACAAGCCGCCAGCCAATACGGCTAGGCCTATCATTGATGGCGCGAAGAAACTCAGTGAAGGCAAGCCCGCGTTTTCGACGAAGCTGTTAATGATGAGGTTAGTCGAGGTGCCGATCAGCGTCAGCGTTCCCCCCAAGATCGCCGCATAAGAAAGCGGGATCAACAAACGCGATGGGGCATGACGACGGTTGCGTTTTACCGCACCAATCAAAGAAACCACCACCGCAGTATTGTTAGTAAAGGAGCTAAGAATCGCGGTGGATAGTCCGAGCTTGGCCACCACGGTACCTAAACGACCCGTTGATAACTGACCACTGACCCAGCTCACCAATCGGGTTTTTTCTAACGCTGCAGACGCCAGAATCAACATCACAAGGGTTAGCAAGGAACTGTTGGTGAAGTTCCCTGCCAGTGCCTCGACAGAAATCAGTCCAGATTGAAACGCGATGAATGCCACAGCTGCAAACAAAATGGCCGGCTTGATCTTGGACAGTACCAAGCCTGCAACCACTGCCAGCAGCAGACCCATCACCAGAGACTGATCCCAGTTCATAATGGATTACCCAAGTAACTTACTGATGTCACGTGCATTCCAATGTGGGAAGTGCTTGCGAACCAGTGCGTTGAGTTCCACTTCAAACGCAGAAATATCTGTCGCTTGGGTTTGTGTTGCGGTGTCTTCCAGAAGCTCGCTGATCATCCCTGCACCAACCGTCACATTAGTCAGGCGGTCAATCACGATGAAGCCACCGGTATCAGCGCAGTCTTGATAAAGATCCAATGACACAGACTCGGTTAATTCCACTTCACACTCCGCAATGCCGTTCAATGGCAGGCTGTCTGCATCAAATGTATCGAGCGAGTTAATGTCAACTTGATGGCGAATTTTGCTCACAGCGCCAACCGTTTTTTTGCCAGCGACTTTGATATCGTATTGACGACCAATCTCTAGTGGAGATTCATCCATCCACACAATGCTTGCTGCCAGTTTGCTGGTCGCTTTGTGCTGCTCCGCGACAGGGACAATCAAATCACCGCGACTGCAATCAATCTCATCGGTCAGTGTTAACGTCACCGCTTGCCCAGCATGTGCAAACTCGAGATCACCATCAAAGGTGACGATACGTTCAACCGTTGACGTTTTGCCTGATGGCAACACTTTCACTTCATCGCCCGGACGTACAACACCGCTTGAAATGGTGCCAGAGAAACCACGGAAGTCGAGATTCGGACGGTTCACGTACTGAACAGGGAAGCGAAATGCACCCTTGTCTTTATCGCTGTTTACATCAACGGTTTCTAGCATCGTCAGCAGCGTTTCACCTTGATACCAAGGTGTATGCACACTGCGTTCAACCACGTTGTCGCCTTCCAGTGCCGATAGTGGTACCAGTTGGATATCAATCTGACGGTTCAACTTCTTGGCAAAATCCAGATACTGCGCTTTGATTTCTTCATAACGAGATTCTTCAAAGCCAACCAAGTCCATCTTGTTCACCGCAACCACAAAGTGGCGAATACCAAGCTGGCTTGCAATGAATGAATGACGACGCGTCTGATCCAATACGCCTTTACGCGCATCAATCAAGATCACGGCCACATCACACGTCGACGCGCCTGTCGCCATATTGCGGGTGTACTGCTCATGTCCTGGAGTATCAGCAATAATGAATTTACGTGGGCGCGTCGAAAAGTAACGATACGCAACGTCGATCGTGATCCCTTGCTCGCGCTCGGCTTGCAAACCATCAACCAATAGTGCCAAATCCGGCTTTTCACCCGTTGTACCGACCTTTTGGCTATCGGTGTGAATCGCGGCTAGCTGATCTTCATAAATCTGATGAGAGTCATGCAGTAAGCGACCGATGAGGGTGCTTTTACCATCATCCACAGAACCACAGGTCAGAAAACGCAGCATCGATTTATTCTGGTGCTGATCCAGATAGGCCTCGATACCTAACTCGGCCACTTGTTGTTCAATTAAGCTGTTCATGCTAAATCCCTTAGAAATATCCCTGACGTTTCTTCATTTCCATTGAACCAGATTGGTCATGGTCAATGGCGCGTCCTTGACGCTCACTCGATGTCGCCACCAGCATTTCTTCAATGATGCCTGTCAAGGTGTCTGCCGTTGATTCAACCGCACCCGTCAGTGGGTAACAACCGAGTGTTCTAAAACGTACACTCTTGTATTCCACTTTCTCGCCTTCACGCAATTCCATGCGATCGTCGTCAACCATGATCAGCATGCCGTCGCGGTCAACCACAGGGCGAATTTCTGACAGGTACAACGGCACAATATCGATGCCTTCGAGGTAGATGTATTGCCAGATATCCAGCTCAGTCCAGTTCGACAGCGGGAAAACACGGATGCTTTCGCCTTTGTTAACCTGACCGTTATAAGTGTGCCAAAGCTCAGGACGCTGATTTTTTGGATCCCAGCGGTGGTGTTTATCACGGAAGCTATAAACACGTTCCTTAGCGCGGCTTTTCTCTTCATCACGACGTGCGCCGCCAAATGCCGCATCAAAGCCATATTTGTCCAGCGCTTGCTTCAAGCCTTGCGTTTTCATGATGTCAGTGTGCTTAGAAGAGCCATGAACGAATGGGCTACAGCCCATTGCAATACCTTCTGGATTCTTGTGCACCAGCAGCTCAAAGCCATACTTTTCCGCCGCACTGTCACGAAATTCAATCATTTCTCTGAATTTCCAATCCGTGTCGACGTGAAGCAGTGGAAACGGGATCTTGCCCGGATAAAAAGCTTTACGTGCGAGGTGGAGCATGACGGAACTGTCTTTCCCGATGGAATACATCATCACGGGATTGTCGAATTCTGCCGCCACTTCACGAATGATATGGATACTTTCTGCCTCAAGTTGCTTGAGGTGGGTAAGGGTCTTGGCTTCCATTCTTTGATATTTCCTTAGCCTAAATTAACCACGGAAGGTGCGTGAATATCACCCTCTGTATTGAAGGATTGCTTTCCAAACCAGCTCAATTGATCGGCGAGTTGAACCACTTCACCGACCACGATAAGTGCAGGCGAGCCCACACCTTCAGCCAGTGACTCCAATTCGCTCAATGTGCCTTTGTAAATTTTCTGATTGATGCGGGTGCCATTTTCTATGATGGCTACCGGCGTTTGCGGGTCACGCCCATGTTGAATTAGCTGCTCTTGAATATGCGCGCTTTTCATCAGGCCCATATAAATGACCAAGGTTTGGCGACCACGAGCAAGCGTTGCCCAGCGGAAACTGTCATCTTCTTTTTTCAGATGACCCGTCACAAACATCGCGGTTTGCGCATGATCGCGATGCGTCAGCGGAATGCCGGCATACGCCGTTGCGCCTGCGGCAGCGGTAATTCCTGGCACGACCTGAAACGGCACGCCAGATTCTTGCAGTACTTGCAGCTCTTCACCGCCACGACCAAACATAAACGGGTCACCGCCTTTCAAACGCACCACACGTCGACCTTCTTGCGCATGCTTGACCAGCAAGGCATTGGTCTCTTCTTGTGACACGCTGTGATAAGAGGCGCGCTTGCCCACACAAATCAGCTCTGCATCGCGTCGGCACAGCTCCATGATTTCATCCGACACCAAGTAGTCATACAAAACCACATCCGCTTGCTGCATCAATTGCAGCGCGCGCAGGGTCAGCAAGCCTGGGTCGCCTGGGCCAGCACCAATCAATGACACTTCACCTTGCAGTGACACGCCCGTGGTGAGCTTTTCAAGTTCAGCTTTTGCGCCCTCTTCATCGCCCGCTGCAACCAGTGAACTAAAACGACCATCAAACGCCGTCTCCCAGAACTTTCTTCGTCCGTTCAGCGTGGTCACTTTTTTCTTCAAGGTGTCACGAAATTCGCCAGCCAGTTTAGCCATGCGACCAATGTGAGAAGGAATAAGGGTTTCGAGTTTCTCGCGCAGTAAACGCGCCAGCACAGGGGATTTACCGCCAGAGGAAATCGCAATCACAATCGGGCTGCGATCAACAATAGAGGGAACGATAAAGCTGCATTTTGGGGTGTCATCCACCACGTTTGCCAAAATATGGCGCGCATTGGCGGCTTGTGAAACCAGCTCATTCACGAGTGGGTTATCTGTCGCCGCGATAACCAGAACAACGGCCTTGAGATGCTGAGGTGTAAACGCTTCTTTGACCCACACCAATTCGCCACGCTCAGCCGCTTCAACAATCTCTGCGTCAGCATGTGGCGCAACAACAGTCACCGCAGCGCCTGCTTTCATCAGCATACGTGTTTTGCGCCAAGCCACTTCACCACCACCCACGACTAAACAAGGGCGGTTTTCAAGCTTCGCAAAAATCGGCAAATAATCCATAGTGTGAGTCCTTTCTATCTAATGACTGCCACTATAGAGAGTTGCTGATATTACTTGAAATTCTAAAATTTCATCTTTTATAACTTTTTGGTTATTTCATTTTTACATACATAGCCAAAACGTCATATCGAACCGCTCTCTCATCGCAGCACGACATCAGACTCCGCTTGCTATGCATCCCGTCACATTTATCGCGCTAAAGATCACACTACACAATGAAATGTAACCTTTTCATGACGCTAGTATGCAAAATACATCCACTTTTAGTCCTGACGTTTCGGAGACATTTATGACACTCACAGCCCGACCTCTGTCCATCGCCGTCCTTACTGGCATGCTCGCCATGGCAAGCCCAGCAATGGCAGAAACCATCAAACTGCGCATCATAGAAACCACCGACATCCATAACAATGTGATGGATTACGATTATTACAAAGACAAACCCAGCGAAAAAATTGGCTTAGTACGCACCGCAACCTTAGTTAAAGCAGCGCAAGGTGAAGCGACCAACAGCGTGCTGGTTGATAACGGAGACCTTATTCAAGGCAGCCCAATGGGCGATTACATGGCGGCGAAAGGCCTGAAAGACGGCGATGTTCATCCTGTTTACAAAGCCATGAACCTGTTGGATTACGACGCAGGTAACTTAGGTAATCACGAATTTAACTATGGCCTCGATTTTCTTGCACGCAGCTTAGATGGCGCTGCGTTCCCTTATGTATCGGCGAATGTGTTTGATGCAAACACCGGCGAACCACTCATCGCACCTTACATCATTAAAGAACACACCATGACTGACACCGATGGAAAAACCCATCTGGTGAAGGTGGGTTATATCGGTTTTGTGCCGCCGCAAATCTTGGTGTGGGATAAGAAAAATCTCGAAGGCAAAGTGATTGCCAAAGACATCAAAGCCACCGCAGAAAAACTCGTACCTGAGATGAAAGCCAAAGGCGCAGACGTGATTGTCGCTATTCCGCACTCCGGCTTGTCGCAAGACGAATATAAAGCCATGGCGGAAAACTCGGTCTACTACCTCGCCGATGTTGAAGGTATCGATGCCATTGCCTTTGGTCACTCTCACGCCGTGTTCCCAGGCAAAGGCTTTGATAATATTCAAGGCGTCGATAACGAAAAAGGCACCATTAAAGGCGTTGCGGCAGTCATGCCCGGCCGCTGGGGTAGCCATGTCGGCATCATGGATCTGCAGCTCGACAAGCAAGGTGATGATTGGGTCGTAACGCCTATTCAGAGCGAATCACGCCCGATCTTTGATGGTGAGTCTCTTGCCGATGCCGATCCTGCAATGCTTAAAGCGCTTGAGCATGATCATCATGCTACCCGTGAGTTTGTTAATCAGCCTATCGGTAAAGCCAATGACGTGATGTACAGCTTCCTGTCGCTGGTGCAAGACGACCCGACCGTGCAGATCGTTAATCTGGCGCAGAAAGATTACGTCGAGCGCTTCATTCAAGGGGATCCGGATCTGGATGGCATTCCCGTTTTGTCTGCCGCCGCACCATTTAAAGCAGGTGGTCGTAAAAACGATCCGTCTAACTTCACCGAAGTGGAATCTGGCGAACTGACTTTCCGTAATGCTGCAGACCTTTACTTGTATCCAAACACCCTCGTCACCCTCAAGGTGACGGGCAATGAAGTGAAAGAATGGCTGGAATGCAGCGCGGGTCAATTCAAGCACATCGACCCGGCTTCAAGCGCACAGCAATCACTGATTGATTGGGACGGCTTCCGCACCTACAACTTTGATGTCATCGACGGCGTAAATTACCAAATTGACGTGACTCAAGCGGCGCGGTATGACGGTGATTGCAACTTGATCAACCCAGGCTCACAGCGCATTCAGAGCCTGACCTTTAACGGTAAACCGGTTGATATGGCGCAGCCATTTTTGATTGCGACCAACAACTACCGCGCGTACTTGGGCAAGTTCCCAGGCACAGGTAATGATTTCATTGCGTTTGCATCGCCCGATGAAAACCGCACCGTCGTTGCAAATTACATCAGCAGCGTCACCAAAGAGAAAGGCGAGGTGACACCAACGGCGGATAACAACTGGTCATTTTCCCCAATTGCCACCGACATCGATCTCAATGTGGTGTTTGAAACGTCACCCAGTGACAAAGCCGCTGAGTTCATTGGCGCGAAAGGCCAATATCCTATGGAAAAGATTGGCACTGATGATGTGGGCTTCGCGCAGTACCGTATTGATTTAAAGAAATAATTAACAGCCTGTTAACGGCATGTTTAATTATTGAAAAAGACCATCTTTGATACAAAAAAACCGCGGCCTTGGTCGCGGTTTTTTATTATCTTGGCGAGTAGAAATACGTTATCTGAACTACAAACAAATATATGCTCGAGAAAAACCAAGAATTTTATAACTATTAGGAACAACCCATGCAATGGATAACCTTGACCTTTGGTCAGTTGTCTACAAGGCAACTTTATGACCTGCTCCGCCTGCGCACCGACGTGTTCGTGGTTGAGCAAAACTGCCCTTACCCTGAACTGGATGGGCACGACCTTCATCCCGACACACGCCACGTGTTGGGCTATCGCGATGACAAGATGACGGCATACGCCCGTATTCTACCCGCTGGCCTCACTTACCCGGAGATCAGCATTGGTCGCGTGGTCACCGCCAATACGGAGCGCGGCAATGGCTGCGGCAATGCGTTAGTGCACTACGCGATTCTAGAAGCGCACAACACATGGCCTCAAGCACCGATCACCATCGGCGCGCAGTATCATCTGCGTGAGTTTTACCGTCGACATGGCTTTAAAGAGATCTCAGAGCAATACCTAGAAGATGGTATTCCACACATTGATATGCGAAAAACAGACGCAAAAACGGCTGCATGATTCATGCAGCCGTCGCTAGGTTAGGTAATGTCGAGTCAATCTTTGCTATTGGCGATGTTGTTCTAGCTTCTCGCTATTTGCGTCGCGCAAAGCTGCCATCTGACAACCTGAAAAAGATCACTGACTGATTACCAGCGCTCTCGATCTGGATAATATCCAGATCGCCCTGTGTATTGCGTTTAAAGCGCAATAGCTGACCTGGCTGAATGCGGCTTAGCGGTTTGTCCGCGCCTTCAATAGCCGAGATCGCATACAAATCTTTTAGCGGCACATTTTGCGTACGGAAGATATTCGACAGCGTATCACCACGGGCCACTTCATAGTTCACCCAATCCGTGTCGATGGTTTGCGGCGCGACCAGGGGGGCAGACGTGCGATCAAAACCCGTATCTTCTGATGCTGAATCATTGGCAGATGCAGGATTGCTTTCTGATGCTTGGTTGGCATCAATGTTCAATGGCACAGCCACCCTTTGACCCTCTGTGGGCTCAATTAAAGGTGTCGGTTCACTCGATGGCCACAACAGCAGTAACACCAAAAGCACCGCAAGCGCTGACACGCCGATACGATGTGGCTTTGGTAATGCTTGCCAATAAGGCGTCACTCGGGCAATGGCGGGGGCCAGTAACCCTTTTAGTTTCTCTTGCGCTTGTTTCAACACCTCGCCCAGAGGCGGCGTGGCAGAAGCTTTTCCCTTCTCGCGCTTTCCTTTCAAGGTCATCACCTCTCCCAATTTCTTCATCGGGTCTCATCAAGTATGCAAAGAATACGGTAACGCATAGTAGACGCGTAATATCAGAAAAATGTCAGCGTCACCGCGTTGAATTCGCAGAATAAAGCTGAATTGACACAAACTCTTATGTTTGAACAAACACATCAGTTTGGCTGACAATCGTACTGTCCGGCATTTTTCGTCCAGATTCAAGTAACACGATTTGTCCCGAGCTACCTGCACCTGTTATCCTTTCCCACTTTAAACCTAAACGCGGTGAGGATGTAACATTTCGCCCGTGGTTTGGGTGTAAACCCACAAACAAAGAGAGACGACATGTCTGAAGTAAAACTAGAGACCGTAGAACAAAAAGCAAGCTATGGCATTGGCCTTCAAATGGGTCAGCAACTGGCTGGTAGCGGTCTAGAAGGTCTGAACGTTGACGCAATCGCAAAAGGTATCGCAACGGCACTAGCAGGCGACATGCCAGCAATCGAAGTTGACGAAATCAACAACGCACTGCGTGAACTGCACACGAAAGCAGACGCAATCCGTCAAGAAGCAGCAAAAGCAGCAGCCGCTGACGGCGAAGCATTCCTTGCTGAAAATGCAAAGCGTGACGAAGTGACTGTGACTGATTCAGGTCTTCAGTTTGAAGTTCTGGTTGAAGGTAACGGCGACATCCCTACCAGCGACAAGCAAGTACGTGTTCACTACCACGGTATGCTGACTGACGGCACTGTGTTTGACAGCTCTGTAGAGCGCGGTCAACCTGCTGAGTTCCCAGTCACTGGCGTAATCCAAGGTTGGGTTGAAGCACTGCAAATGATGCCTGTTGGCTCTAAGTGGAAACTGTCTATCCCACAAGATCTTGCTTACGGTGAGCGCGGCGCTGGCGCTGCTATCCCACCATTCGCAGCACTAGTATTCGAAGTAGAGCTGCTGGACATCCTGTAATTTCAGGGCGCCAGTCATGCAAAAGCCAGCGATTCTCTCGCTGGCTTTTTTGTTTCCGCTATGTCATTTGGTCATGTGATGATTAACACTGAATCCATGAACAACCTTCTCTCGTACGGAAACTAATTCGCCGCCTGTCGCTCATCATCGTTATGATCATCTCCACTGTCATCGACCTCTTCATCAGCCCAAGGCAAATGTGTGGAAAAGTGATCAGACAAGAAATCCACAAACAAGCGTACTTTGGCTGACAGATTTCGATTGAACGGATACACCGCCCATACCGCCGAGTCTGGTGCCCGATATTCCACCAATATTTCCACCAACTCACCGGAACGAAGCTTCTGATTCACATAATAGTCTGGTAATTGCGCCAACCCCAATCCGCGCAGGGTGGCATCTAACACCGCACTTCCACTGTTACCGTGCCAGCGCCCTTTGGGTTTGAATTGGATCATGACGCCATTGTCTTGAAACGCCCATGAATCAGCCAGCCCGACCAAGCAATTGTGCTGATGCAGTTCCTCAAGATCGTTCGGAATCCCAAACTCCTTGATATACGCAGGTGACGCACAGACATGCAGTTTACGTGGCGCGAGTTTCTTCGCCATCAAGGTGCTGTCTTTCAGATCACCGGTGCGTATCGCCAAATCGTACCCATCGTGCACCATATCGATCACGTCATTGGTGAAGTGAAACTCGACACTCAGCTTAGGGTAAACCTTGATAAAGTCATTGGTCAGAGGCGCGATATATTTCTCACCAAACACCGAAGGTGACGTGATTTTTAACGTGCCGACTGGCTCGGTTTGCATTTGCGTGACGAGCGCTTCGGCCTCACCGAATGCTTCGATAAGGTCATTACAATGCTCAAAATAGGTTTTGCCGACCTCGGTCAGCGTGATCTGTCTGGTTGTACGATAAAGCAATCGTGTACTCAACCGACTCTCTAACGCGTCAATACGTCGACTGACATGAGAGGTTGAAACACCTAACTTTCGTGCGGCGGCGGTAAAACTGCCACTGTTAACAACTTCAACAAATTCTTCAACACCACTCCAACGGTTCATCTTTGCTCCACTGAAAAGAAGTTTATTGATTGCTGCAACAATAAAACCCGCCCTTTGACGGTCTGATTGTTATCCTAATGTTACTCCATAATGGATAGCTCTCCGCCCATCTCCTACTAAGGTAGGAGAGTTATCGGAAGAAAGTAGTATGAACAGCCAGATCAAAGGAATGCAAAAGTGTGTTAAGTCTGCGATTTTGCTTTGTTTTTGCGCATTAAGTGTCAATGCAGAAACAAACAAGGTGTCAGAGCCAGAGCCAGATAACTATCGTACCGAGAATTATCGGGCATCGGTTCCATATTCGCTCATTGGCGCCACCGTGATTGAAACGCCCCAAGCGCTCAAACAATTTATGACCCTTCATGATCCCCTCTTGATTGACGTCTACCCTGCGCCAAACAAACCCGATAATTTGCTCAAAACCACCCTATGGATTGAACCAAGGCGAGAAACACTGCCCAATGCGCTTTGGCTTGCCAATGTGGGTCACGGCATCATGCCAGATTCGCTAATCAATCTGCTAAAGCAGAATCTGCCGAGTGACCAAGCTGTCGTGATATTTTGTGAGCCCAACTGCTGGCATTCTTGGAATGCAGCCAAGCGCGCCCTTGAATTAGGTGCGCAAGACGTAGTTTGGTATCGCGCAGGCGTGACGGGTTGGAAGGAGGCGGGGTTTGCACTCGAAACACACACGCCGATCCGCCCATGAAAAGCCTCCAAACACGCCTACTGTTACCGAGCATCTGGCTATCCATTTTCATGGCCTTTTCACCACTGGCTCAGACTATCTCTCTACAAGAAGTCGCACCCGGCGTGTTTTACCATCAAGGGAAAATTGACGACCTATTCACCACAGATTCTGGCCCAGTCGCCAATATCACCGTCGTTGTGGGCGATGAATCGGTGGCCGTGATCGACACAGGAGGCAGTCGTCGTGCGGGCGAAGCTATCTACCAAGCCATTCGCGATATCACACCGCTGCCCATTCGTTACGTTATCAATACCCATGTCCATCCAGACCATAACTTCGGTAATCAGGCATTTGTCGCTGAGAAGCCAGAATTCATTGCTCATACGCGCTATCCGGGCGATTTTAACGCCAAAACAGGGTATTACCTGCAACGCCTAACCTCGCCATGGTTTGAAGGAACGAAACCCATCGCCGCTACCCGTCTTATCGAATCGCAGGAGGAGATAGAATTAGGCAATCGCATATTAGTGCTCACGGCCCATGAACGTGCGCACACTCGCCATGATTTGAGCGTGTTTGACCCAGCCACAGGTACACTCATTACAGGCGACCTGCTGTTTATCGACCACATCCCCACGTTAGATGGCAGCCTTACAGGTTGGCTCAACGTGATCGCCACCTTGGAGGCACTGCCGTATCAGCGAGTGATCCCCGGCCACGGGTCTATTCAAGTTGGCAAAAATGCGTTTGCAAAACAGACGCACTATCTCTTCTCGCTGGCACAAGAAGTTCGTGCCGCCATCAATCAACCTATTGATATCAACACTGCCAGCCTTACGGTGATGACATCGCATGCCAAGGATTGGAAACTGTTTGAACAGTTTCATTCACGCAATGTGATTCAGGCTTACAAAGAGCTGGAGTGGGAATGATGTGAGGAAATCGAAATGAAAAAGATCGCTCTATTGCTATCCGCCGTGCTGGCGCTTCTCCCCATGCTTTCTTTCGCACAAAGTGAACAAGAAAGCATGAATTGGCCGCTGATCCGCGACAGCCTCTTTCCTGGTTCGCCAGAGATTATTGAAGATGATGTTGTCACACTAATCTCGCCAGTCCGTGCGCTCGATGCTGCGCTGGTGCCGCTAGAAATAAAAGTGAATGTGCGTCAGGACGACCCTAATCCCATAGAAACCATTCACCTTATTGTCGACAACAACCCCTCCCCCATTGTCGGCACCTTTGATATGAGCCCAAACAACGGTGTCGCCAATATCTCTACCCGTGTGCGCGTCAACGCTTACAGTCCAGTGCGAGTTATCGCAAAAACAGCGGATGGCAAACTGCACATGGCGAGTAACTTTGTCAAAGCTTCAGGTGGTTGTTCTGCCCCTGCGGGTGCCGATGATCTTCTGGCGCGCCAGAGAATGGGCAAAATGAAGCTCAAAGATCTTGGTAACACTGACACCCGCATGCTGCAATTGCTGATCAGTCATCCTAACTACAGTGGTCTGCAAATCGATCAGGTCACGCGCCATTGGATCCCATCTGATTATGTGAGTGATGTACAAATCACGCTTGAAGGTGAACCTGTGATGCAGTTTAACGGTGGGATCTCTATTAGTGAGAACCCTACCTTCACGTTTCATGTCGATGCAGAAAAACGCGGAAAGCTCAAAGCGAATGTGAAAGATTCAGCCGGACGAGAATTTTCCAGCGAATGGGACATTTGATCTTAATCCAAAAAATCCCAACAAAAAATAAGGTTATCCAGATGTCGTATCTTACTGAAAAGACAGTAATGACATCTGGCTCTTTCTGAGTTGATCTGAATAAATCCTTTCGTTAACACCGCCATCAATCACATTATTATCAATGCATTAAGGAACCAACTCCGCTTAATGCACATTGTTGCCTTGCAACAAAAGTGTTGTGCTCCTTTGCTCCTCACACAACCTCAAAAGCTGCCATAAACTCAATTCACCAACGTTTTGATGACGACACTTCGTTATCAATGGGCGGCAGCATTGTCGCATCATCCGATGTTGGAACGAATTGGCATTCGGGGTCAATGCTGAAACGCGAGACCGCATGTTGTAGATCGCCAACAAGCCACAAGCACAACCTTATGTTCTTTCATACGTTGAGTGCTGGCCAAAATAGCGTCCCTCACAACCCGCGGATTGCGCCCATCAAAAATTGAGACAATTAAGGCTGATGTGCCTTTGAGCACCAAACGCTCAATAGCACTCGCTGTCACGGAGGAAGTAAACATGATAGGTGTAAAAAGGTTGCGAAGCAGTTTGCTCGCAGTAGCAACTGTTTCCCTAACTCTGCTGTTTCCAGCAGCGTCTCAGGCAAACGACGAGCTATTAAAATTACAGCAAGATCCGGATCAGTGGGTGATGTGGGGCGGTAACTATTCCGGCAACCGCTATAGTCCGCTGGATCAGATCAACGCAAAGAATGCGAAAGATCTTCAGGTGGCATGGACATTTTCAACCGGCGTGTTGCGCGGGCATGAAGGTGGACCACTCGTATTGGGCGACACCATGTACATCCACACCCCTTTCCCCAATAAAGTGTTTGCCATTGATTTAAAAACGAAAGCCCTCATCTGGAGTTATGAACCTAAGCAAGACGCTTCCGTCATCGCGGTCATGTGCTGTGACACCGTCAACCGCGGTTTGGCATACGCCGACGGCAAGATCTTCCTGCAACAAGCCGATACCACATTGGTCGCACTCGATCAGAAAACCGGTGAAGTGATTTGGAAAATCGTCAATGGCGATCCTAAATCAGGCGGCACCAATACCAACGCGCCGCTCGTGGTGAAAGACAAAATCATCACAGGCATCAGTGGCGGTGAATTTGGCGTACGCGGTTACCTCACGGCTTACAACATCAAAGACGGCAGCCTTGCTTGGCGCGCATACAGCACAGGCCCTGACGAGGAAATGCTCGTCGATCCTAAAAAAACCACCGCCATGCTCAAACCCATAGGTAAAGATTCGAGCCTCGAGTCTTGGGAAGGGGATCAGTGGGAAATTGGTGGCGGTACCACGTGGGGTTGGTTCACTTACGATCCTGAGCTGAATCTTATCTACTACGGCACAGGTAACCCAAGTACATGGAACCCTTCACAGCGCCCAGGTGACAACAAATACTCCATGACCATCATGGCGCGTGATGCTGACACGGGCATGGCCAAATGGCTGTACCAAATGACGCCACACGATGAGTGGGATTATGACGGCGTCAACGAGATGATCCTTGTCGATAAGAAATTCAACGGCAAAGACAGAAAGCTGCTGGTGCATTTCGACCGTAACGGCTTTGGTTACACCCTTGACCGCATCACCGGTGAACTGCTAGTGGCAGAGAAATTTGATCCTGCGGTTAACTGGGCAACCCATGTCGATATGGAAACGGGCGTACCACAAGTTGTGGCGAAATACTCTACCAGCGAAGAAGATGTGGATACTAAGGGCATTTGCCCTGCCGCATTGGGCTCGAAAGACCAACAACCCGCATCGTACAGCCCGCGTACTGGTTTGTTCTATGTCCCTACCAACCATGTGTGCATGAACTACGAACCGTTTGAAGTCGCTTACACCGCAGGTCAACCCTACGTCGGCGCGACCCTTTCCATGTTCCCAGCACCAGGAAGCCATGGCGGCTTGGGCAACTTCATTGCTTGGGATGCGGAAAAAGGTGAAATCGTTTGGTCAATCCCAGAGCCGTTCTCCGTATGGAGTGGCGCACTGGCAACAGGCGGCGGCGTGGTATTTTACGGCACCCTTGAGGGCTACCTCAAAGCGGTGGACGAAAAAACGGGTAAGGAGCTTTATCGCTTTAAAACGCCATCCGGCATCATCGGTAACGTCAACACTTATGTCCATGACGGCAAGCAATACATCGCTATTCTGTCTGGCGTAGGTGGTTGGGCTGGTATCGGCATGGCCGCAGGTCTTGAAGGTGATACAGACGGTCTGGGTGCAGTAGGCGCCTACCGTAAACTGTCTGATTACACCCAATTGGGTGGTGTGCTGACGGTCTTCGCTTTACCTAACTAATCAAAACAATAACCAGGGGAGTTTAACTCCCCTTTTTTCTCAACATTGAATCAATGCAACCAATTGAGTGAAGCAGTTGCCTTCTAAACTCAATGTTATTGCTGAGAAGGGAATTCATATGGCTAAACGTTTTTTGTGGTCAATTTGTTTGTTATTGGGCTTAACAAGCCAGGGATATGCAGAAGAATATGAAGTAAAGGCGGTTGGGGTGAAATTCGCGCCGATGGTCGTGGTTTTACAGCCAGGCGATAGAGTCTCATGGACCAATATGCCAGCACACCTGATTGAAACCATTGATGTGATGGTGCCAGAAGGCACAGAGAAAATACAAACTGAAATGGGAATGAACGTTAGCTTCGTGTTCGAAAACGAAGGCGTTTACGTTTACAAATGCACCCCACACTGGGGCGCTCGAATGGGCGGCGTTTTACTGGTCGGTAACCCGAGTGACATTGAAGGCATTATCGACGGCTACATGGCAGAAATAGAAAAAGATAAATCACTGCTGCCCGCCAAAGGGCTATTAAAGAAATTCAAGAAACAGATGCAACAGCAAGGTTTGTTATAACGCCAGATTCGCGGATAAATTGCAGGAGGCAACTTATGATGAAAGCAGTTAAAACGGTAAGTTCACTCTTTGTCTTGGCATTGCTGGCTCTCTCCCAGCCAGCCAGTGCCAATGACTTCCCCACACTAGAAAGGGTGAAATTCGTCCAAGAGTGCATGGCACTCAAAGGCGGCCCTAGCTACGTCAACATGTACGGTTGCAGTTGCGTCATAGACAAGATTTCCGAACAACTCGCCTTCGATGATTATGTTCATGCTGATGCCTTCTTGCGCCTGCGCAACATGCGTGGCGAGCGCGGTGGCTATTTCCGTTCGTCCAAAGACAGCCGCACTGCCAGAGGTGAGCTTCTCGCGATTCGTGAAGAAGCCGACCAACAGTGCTTCTCGGCGCAACAAATCACTCGTATCCAGCAGTAGGAGGCAAAGATGAAGTCATTTTGTTATCGCAGTATTGCCTTATTGTCCTTGTTATTCACCCTCATCTTGCAACCAACGGTAGCGGTGGAGAAATCCTTCCCTTCACCACTGCCAGACAAACTGAGAGTGTGCGCAGACCCTAACAACCTTCCTTATTCCAACAAGGATCAGCAAGGCTTTGAGAACAAAATCGCCGATCAGCTGGGTGAATATTTTGGGCTAGATGTTGAATATGTGTGGTTCCCCCAACGTATGGGATTTATCCGCAATACATTGAAAAATTGGTCAGACAACACAGGGCGCTTCGCCTGTGATCTTGTCATTGGTGTCCCCACTCAATTTGATATTGCCGCCACCACCAAGCCCTATTACCGCTCATCTTATTCGATCATCTTCAAAAAAGACGGACCACTGGGTGCGGCGTTGACACAACAAGACGTTGCCACTGTGCCGGACAGCGTAAAACAGTCTCTAAGTATCGCCGCATTCGCCCCCTCTCCCGCGGTGACTTGGCTGAGAGATAACGGCTTTAAAGACAACACATCATTTTTCCGCATCATGAATGGCGATGGCGATGATTACCCAGGAAAAATGGTGAAGCGCGTTGCTGACGGTGAATTCGATATGTTGGTGATATGGGGGCCAATTGCAGGGTACTTTGTAAAGTCTCACCCTGAACTTTCTGTGATATCCATGACATCAGAAGGCAGCAATGTGTTTGATTTCCCCATGTCGATGGGCGTCCGATATGGCGAGCGACCATGGAAAGAAACCGTAGAAATGGCCATGGATGCCAATGCACCGCAAATCGCCATGATCTTGCAAGACTATGGCATCCCCGTTGTGGAAGCGTCATCAAAACCCCGACCAGATGACGACGATGATTAATCATGCCCGCCAATAAATCGCAACGCGGCAGAGAAGCACCTTCTCGTTTACCTGCCGCGGCAGAACCTTCCACGCCGCCAGTGATTAAAAAGCGGGCTCGCAGCTTCCTCCCCTTCATCATCATGCTGTTCATTTCTTTGCTGCTGGCTTGGATACCTATCGCGTTTGCTTCCGTCGCTGTGCTGGATTTTGAACTCAACGATCTGACATTGGCAGAAAGCGACCGTGCAACGCAATACAGCGAAAATGCACCAAACGCCCAAGAAATTGCCCGTACCGCCACACTCGCACCTCTTCTGAGAGAAGCCCTAAATACGCAATACGATTTTACGATAACACCTGTAGCTATGGCACTTTACGCCGAGGCCGATCAGGGCTTTGGTTATTTGTTCTCTCACCCCAGAGCGGTGACAGATTTGGGGAGGGTGTTAAACACTGACTGGGTGGTGGTGAGTCGCCTTCATAAGCCCAGCTTTTTGTTTGCCTATTTAATCACCCATGTTGTCCACGTACCGACGGGCAAGCAACTGCCTGAAATTATTGTGGAAATAAAAGGGCAACAACAGAAATTAAATCAGCGAGGGGTGAATACGTTAGCGAGGCAAATCAATGAGGCGATAAATACGGTTG
Organism: Enterovibrio sp. FF113; assembly: GCF_041439165.1. NCBI lineage: Bacteria > Pseudomonadati > Pseudomonadota > Gammaproteobacteria > Vibrionales > Vibrionaceae > Enterovibrio > Enterovibrio sp. FF113. The sequence goes on from NZ_JBGONO010000005.1 coordinate 133,693, forward strand.
AGCAACAGCAGAAAGAGGAAAAATAACGAGCGTTGATGGCGGTACATCCTTGTATCCTAAGTGTCCATTCGCTTTAGTCTCTTGATGCGAGACCGAGAGACTGATCAGAATCCTCAAAATTGATGGTTAAATTCCAAACGCCAATCCACACTGCTACTTGAGCCTGAACTGTCAGCGTAATTGGCAAAAAGGCGTACGTTCTGACGCGAGTTCAATTGGTAACTCGCCGCCACTTCATGGTGCCATCCATCCATCAAATCTGACATATAGTGATTGCTGTTCAGGGTGTTGATATACATGGGGTTGTAGTTGAGCCAAATATTTTCATTTATGGTGTATTTTGCGTAAGTCCCCACCACCATATAGGTCGAAGGAATCGCATAACCCACGCTGCCAACAGGGTTTTCAGTGCCACGAATTTCCGCCGTGTCGGTCACGGTCAACCCCGCACCCGCGAGTGGATAAAGTTGCAAATCTCCCATTGCCGGTAAGGCTTGCATAAAGCTGTAAGACGCACTGCCAAGGTCACTTTCAAAGTCCCAATTCACATCAAGCTGAGAGCCGCGCCCGGTGGTGGTATCTAAACTGAAATGGCGATAGCGCAAGGCATCAAAGCTGTCGTTGCCATCCAAGTGCAGCAAATCCCCTGCAAACCCTTTTAGCTCTAGAATGTTCATCGCCATGGTGTCGGGATTGCCCGTGTCATAGGCCATGCCGAGTTTGAAATTTAACCCTTGGTCCGTGATGCCCACACCACCTTGGGTGTACACCGCCAACGGATCAGACATATCTTGCAGCGCGTCATCGCCCTCTAACGCCAACAAAGACGGGCTAGCCAACGACAAAGAAACCAGAACCAGAGTGCGAGAATAAGAAGAATTTTTCATAACGTTTCCCTAGAAAAAAGGGGCCAACGGAGCGCCCCTTTGTGTTACCAGTATTTAGTGTTACCACTCAAGGTGATTGCCTGTTTCAGCGCCCCAACTCAGTGGGTGTGAACATGATCTTCATGGGCTAGTGCTTCGTCATCGTTGTGTAAGTCGTACAAGTGCGCATCAACCATTAGACCGTCTGCTGGACGTGGAACAATTTCAAATGCACTTTCAAATTCCACCGAGGCCTGTGCCAGTTTCTGCATTACACTGCTGTCGCCTTTGTAAATAACGCTTTGCTCTTTCAACAGGTCATTTAATGTCGTCTCACCCAACAAGATCTTGGTGACGTTCTTCTTGCTGATCACGATGCTTGCATCAGCGTGACGTACTTTGTCGACCAAGCCATTACTCAGGTTACCGTTCGACATTTCCACAAAGTGCACTTCGTTCAGATCCGGTACCACAACATTCATCGTGAATGGCGAGTGTTGAGCAATCGTCGAATCCACTTTCACCGCCATGTAATCCAGCAAATTAGTGATACTCATTTCAGCCAGCACATCAGGAGACGCCGTTTTCGGGTTACCCGGCAGTGTGCCTACTCGCAGCTCTTGCGCCCCCGTCAGGTAGGTGTTTCGCCAACCCATGGTTTCGGATTGATAACCCAATTGCTCATAGGTATCAGCCAGCAGTTTTCGCGCTTCTTTGTTGTTAGGTTCAGCGCGTACCACCTTGTCCATTGCGGTGGCAACAAAGCGATATTCACCCTCTTTGAAATCCGCATTGGCTTTCAACATCACCGCATCCGCACCACCCATATATTCAAGGAACTTCTCAGCTTCCGCTTGTGTCGGCAACGGGTTCAAATTGGCAGGGTTCATGTCGAAATAACCCAAGTACATGTTGTATACCGCTTTGGCATTGTGGCTGTAAGAACCGTGATAGCCATTGGTGTGCCACGCTTGTTGAATCGACTCAGGAATCACATCAATCACTGCATCGCCAATGTCTTGAATCACCACGCCATCATTGGCGAGACGCAACGTTTGGTTGTGCACAAAGCCATAGTTATCACGCTGAAGCTTCATGAAATCCTGCACTTCATCGTTACCCCAGATTGGCGATGAGTGAGAACCGAACAACACGTCAATGTCTGCGCCCCATGCATTGATCATCTCATTGATGTCTTTCGACCATTTCAGTGCATCACGCACTTTCGCGCCGCGCAGGGTATAAACGTTGTGCATGCCGTGATACATCATCTCGCCTGTCCACAAAGCATTCATTGACGGAATAAAGGTCGCCATGCCTGATGGAGATTCCGTGCCTGCGGTGTCGATGAAAATCATTTCTAGGCCATCAACAGAGTAAGTTTCGAATTTTTCCTCACTGTTGAAGGTGTAATCCGGTGCGACATAGGTGATGTCGCCGCTGCCGTACTCGGGAGAGCTGGTCGACATCGCTTTGCCCAAACCTGCATCAACAATCCCATGCTCATGCGCCCCCAATGTTGCGCCATATTGGTATGCTGCACGACGGGACATCGCATTGCCCGCCAACACGTTTTCATCCACCACTTCTTTGGTGATGTTGTGTGAGCCGTAAACTTTTACATCTGGGAACATGTCCACGATGCCGCGCGCACCGCCGAAGTGGTCGGCATGAGAGTGCGAGTAAATCATCGCAACAATGGGTAAATCCCCACCTTCAGGCACATTTTCTAGGAAAAACTTGGTCGAGATTTCTGCCGCTTGTTTGGTAAGCAGCACATCGTAAGCAATCCAACCTGTGTTACCGCGAATGAAAGTGATGTTCGATAAATCTGTGCCACGCACTTGGTAGATGCCATCACGCACTTCATACAACCCTGCTGCCGTGTTGTTTACTTGCGCTTGGCGATACAGCGAAGGGTTAACGGAATCTGCTACTTCATCTTGGCTAATGAAGTCATAATTGTTGAGCATGATATTGGCTGAAGACTCATCCAGCGCGGCAATCAAGCCTTTTTGATTTCGTTCAAACGCATCGCGGTCGGCCCAATTTAATGTGTCTGACAAGGCACTGTTTACCGCAATCGTTTCTGTTGTGGCTGGCTTGCCATTGACCTCTAAATCGCCATGAACATGGTCATGATCGTGGTTCGACGCCATCACAGGGAACGCCAACAGTGTTGAGATAACGAATGCGCTGATTGGATGCTTTTTGAAATTGGCCATGATTGCCTCTCTTTTTGCTGAATAGGGTCTTTTGTTTCGATGAGGAAATAGTACCGAGTTGACACATCAGCATAAATAAAGATAACTTTATTAAAAACATAACCATTAGCTATGTATTGAGGCGTGACGTCTATGGATTCCAAGCTCGATCTGAACCTGCTTTCTGTGTTCTTAGATGTTTATAGGCTGCGTTCCATCACGCTGGCTGCGGATGCACTCAACATGACACAACCGGGTGTTAGTGGCGCATTAAAGCGGTTACAACAACAAATGGGAGTAGAGTTGTTTGTGCGGGAAGGACGCGGTATCAGCCCGACGTCGGCAGCGGTTCAACTGGCTAACGATATCTCACCGGCTTTTGAGCAAATGGCAAAAGCCATGGGCAACATCAACCAGTTCACGCCACAGCACCATCGCAAATTCAATGTGCTGGTCAATGAAGTCGTCCTGCAAATTCTTCAACCCTTGGTTGAGCGTTCCGATCTGCTAGGAAACTGCGCCATTCAGTTCAACCCTACTCCTAAAAATGAAGAAGACATGCTGGAGATGCTGAGTCTGCAAAAAGCCGATCTGGCCATTGATATCGGCAAAGTCGACGGCCAGTCATACGCCTCAGTGCCGCTATTTGAAGAGTCGATGAAACTGATTTGTGCCAAAACGCACCCAAGGGTTCAGAGCACCATCAGCAAAGCGCAGTACTATCAAGAAAAACACATCACCTTGCGCATTCGTCGATCTAACCTTTATGCAGCAGACTTCTTCACCACTGAAATATTGAAAGAACGTAAAATCAGCGCCGAGTGCGAGTCTGTTTTGTCCATGATGGCGTTGGTTAGCGACAGCGATTGTGTCGCCATGACCAGTGAGAAACTGTCCGGTAAGTATGCCGAGCGATTTGGGTTGCAGGTGTTAGCGCCCCCGTTTGAGACACAAAAAGTGGTGCATCAAATCGTCTGGCACAAACGAAACCAGCACAGCCCAGCCAATCAATGGCTCAGAGAAACCCTGACTACGCTAATCAATGCCTGAGAGTGCGAACTGAAACGATTAAATGTGAAAAGTCGACCGTCAGTGACGCCCACGACACGACAATGAATACCAAACGGAGAAAGCTGCCATGAAGAAGATTCTGCTGCTTGTTATACCGCTCATCTTAAGCGCCTGCAGTGCTGATATTGGCCGTTCATGGGCGGAAAATGATTGCTCTAAAATTCGTAACAACGCCGACAGAGAGCAGTGCTACAAAGACGTCGATAGCACCTTTCGTGATTACTAGGCATGAGAGTTTGCTTTAGATTTTCAGCATAGATATTCGTATGGAAACAGGGCATAAAAAAAGTGACGCTATTAACGTCACTTTTTATTTCTCTACGCGTTTTTATGTGTAGAAGAATAAAGAGTTAAATCCCCTCGCCATCTCCACCAACATGATCTTCATGCAAACCACACTCTCGCTTCAAGCCAAAGAAACGCGTTTCTTCTTCTGTCATGCCTTCTTCAAGTTTACGCGTAGTGTGCACATCACCGACTGAGACATAGCCTTGATCCCACAATGGGTGATACGGCAAATTGTGCTCTTGCAGATAGTAATGCACGTCTTTGTTAGTCCAATCAATCACGGGCAAGAACTTGAACACGCCATTTTGAATACCAAGAATAGGCAACGTTTGGCGCGAGCTTGATTGGTCACGGCGAAGACCCGAGAACCAAGTGCCCACGTTCAGTTCATCCAGCGCACGACGCATTGGCTCAACTTTGTTGATGCGGTTGTATTGTTGAATGCCGTCAACACCTTGCTCCCACAGCTTGCCATATTGCGCTTCTTGCCAAGCAGCGCTTTGCTCAGCGCGATAAACTCGCAAGTCCAATGACAACTGCTTAGTGAGATCATCAATAAATTGATACGTCTCTGCGAACAAGTAGCCTGTGTCCGTCAAGATCACGGGGGTATCTGGTTTTTCTTGGACCACCAAGTGCAGCATCACTGCCGCTTGAATGCCAAAGCTTGATGACAAAGCGAACTCGCCCTGCAGATTTTCCAACGCCCACTGAACCCGCTCCTGTGCTGACAGGGTTTCCAGTTCAGCGTTAATTGGCGCCAGTTCCAAGATTTGCTGAGCTTTGTTACGGCTTAGCAAATCGGACAGTTGAAATTTAGGCATAGAAATCCCTCTTGGAGACAATCACTTCTGCAACCACGCCAGCACGAATGACGAAATCACCGAAGCCTTCACCGTCGTTACGCTCTGTCGCCCAACGACCAACTAAAGTGTCGATCTCTTCGAGGATTTGCGCATCGGTGATGTTCTCTTTATACATTTTAGGCACACGGGTACCTTCACGGTTACCGCCTAAGTGCAGGTTATAACGGCCCGGCGCTTTACCGACCAAACCAATTTCAGCCAGCATGGCGCGGCCACAGCCGTTCGGACAACCCGTGACACGCAAGATGATATGCTCATCTTCCAAGTCGTGTTTTTCCAAAATGTCTTCAACGTCAGTGACGAACTGTGGCAAGAAACGCTCGGCTTCAGCCATCGCCAACGGGCACGTTGGGAAGGCGACACAGGCCATAGAGTTCTTACGCTGCTCGCTCACACCATCGTCAATCAAACCGTATTCACGCGCAATCTTGTCGATCTTCGCTTTGTTCGCTTTCGACACGCCGGCAATGATCAAGTTCTGGTTGGCGGTCATGCGGAAATCACCTTTGTGGATCTTGGCAATTTCAGCCACGCCGGATTTCAGTGGCTTGCCTGGATAATCCAGTAAGCGACCGTTTTCGATAAACAGCGCTAAGTGGTGTTTACCGTCAATGCCTTCTGCCCAACCGATGCGATCGCCACGGTCAGTAAATTCATACGGGCGAACCGCCTCAAACGTGATACCTGCGCGTTTTTCCACTTCCGCTTTAAATACGTCACTACCGACGCGATCCAGCGTGTATTTGGTTTTCGCGTTCTTACGGTTTGAACGGTTACCCCAATCGCGCTGCGTGGTGACCACGGCGGTTGCCACATCTAGCGTTTTATCGAGTGGCACAAAGCCAAAATCGTCAGCTTTACGCGGGTACGTCGCGTTATCGCCGTGGGTCATTGCCAGACCACCGCCGACCAATACGTTGAAACCCACTAGCTTGCCGTTGTCAGCAATGGCCACGAAGTTAAGATCGTTCGCGTGCACATCCACGTCGTTTTGCGGCGGAATAACAACCGTGGTTTTAAATTTACGTGGCAGATAGTTAGAACCCAGAATCGGCTCTTCGTCTTGATGCCCTTCAATCTTTTCACCGTCTAACCAAATCTCCGCATACGCACGGGTTTTCGGCAGCAAGTGCTCACTGATTTTCTTCGCCCACTCATACGCTTCTTGGTGAAGCTCTGATTCTACTGGGTTGGTGGTACACAGCACGTTACGGTTCACATCACCCGCTGTTGCAATGGAATCAATACCAATTTTGTTCAGCGTTTGGTGCATCAACTTGATGTTCGGCTTTAGTACGCCATGGAACTGAAACGTCTGACGTGTGGTCAGGCGAATACTGCCGTACATAGTGTGTTCAGTCGCGAATTGATCAATCGCCAGCCACTGAGTTGGCGTGATGATGCCACCCGGCATACGGGCACGCAGCATGACATTTTGCAGCGGCTCAAGTTTTTGCTTTTGACGCTCAGCGCGAATGTCGCGGTCATCTTGCTGATACATGCCATGGAAACGGATCAGCTGGAAGTTATCTGCTGTAAATCCACCCGTGACGCGATCACCCAAGTCTTTTTCAATCGTACCGCGCAGGAAGTTACTTTCTCTTTTCAGGCGCTCGTTATCAGCCAATGGGCCAAGTTCTTCACCCAATACAACTTGCTTGTCACTCATTAATACACATCCTTTTGATAGCGCTTCGCCTTACGCAGATCATTCAAATAACCTTCTGCGTCTTCTCGGCTCTTGCCGCCTTGCTGCTCGACAACGTTAATCAATGCTTCATGGACATCTTTCGCCATGTGGGTCGCGTCGCCACAGATGTAAAGGTATGCACCTTCTTGTAGCCACTGCCAAACCGCTTCTGCTTGCTCAAGGATTTTATGCTGAACGTATTCTTTCTCGGCTTGATCTCGGCTAAAGGCGAGGTCAATTTTGGTCAATAAACCATCTTTGAGGAATTTCTGCCACTCGACTTGGTAAAGGAAATCTTGGGTGAAAGTACGATCACCAAAGAACAGCCAGTTTTTACCTTCTGCGCCACGCACATCGCGCTCTTGCATGAAGGCGCGGAAAGGTGCGATACCTGTTCCTGGTCCCACCATGATCACAGGGGCGTTGTCGTCGGCAGGTAACTTGAAGTTGTTGTTGTGTTCAATAAACACTTTCACGGACTCTGCATCTTCTGCACGCTGCGCCAAGAAACCTGATGCGCCGCCAATACGGGTATTGTCACCGTTTTGGAATGCCACCAAAGCCACCGTCAAATGCACCTCTTCACCCACGTCTTCTTGGCTTGAAGCAATAGAATACAAACGCGGGGTGAGTTTGCGAAGCAAGCCAGCCAGTTGCTCGGCAGACAGCTTGGTTTTCTTCTCACCCAGCACATCGACAACTTGAGTGTTGTTGGCGTATTGGCGAAGCTTGTCTTTGTCTTCCGCCAGCTTCTGAAGCTTTTTGCTACCAGACAGTTCTGCATATGCCGCCACTTGTTGTGGGTTAGCGGCAGTGATTTCAAACTTGTCCGTCAATGCGTTACGCAGCGACAAAGACTCGCCGCCTACTTCAACACTTTCATCGCCAGTCAGGCTGACTTTCGCCAAGATCTCGTCAACCAATTCAGGGCTGTTGCTGTAATAAATACCCAGCGCGTCACCCGGCTGATACGTTAAACCAGACTCACCCAAATCAATTTCGATGTGGCGAACATCTTTGCCAGAATCACGGCCTGTAATTTTTTGGTTGGTGACCAATTCCGCCGCATACGGATTTTGCTTATTGTACGCCGATGCTGCGCCGGCTGTGGTTGCAGCATGCAGTGGCACCACCACCTCATCAGCGCCACCACCAATCGTTTCTTTGACTTTACCCAGCACATCTGCACGCCAAGTATCGGCATCTGCGTCGTAGTCCACATCGCAATCAAGGCGAGGAATAATGGCTTTTGCGCCAAGCTTTGACAGGAATGCATCAAAATCTTTACCGGTTTGGCAGAAAAATTCGTAGCTTGAATCGCCTAAGCCCAACACCGCATATTGCAGGTTATCCAGCTTTGGTGCCTTCTTCGATTGAAGAAACTCATGCAGTGAAATCGCATTATCAGGCGCCTCGCCTTCACCGTTCGTGGATGCGACGATGATCAGGTGTGTTTCTTTGGCCAAATCACGGGGTTTGTAATCATCGGCTGAAAACAGTGCAACCTCGACACCCTCAGCATGCGCGCTCGCTTTCAATGCTTCAGCAACACCTTTCGCGTTACCGGTTTGCGATGCATAGATGATGGTGAGCTTGCCCGCAGGCTTCGCTGCTGTGGCAACCGCCTGCGCAAGGGGTTGAGGGTTGCTGCCTGCTGTTGCAGGCGTCTGGCTTAAGCCCCAAAAGTAGCCGCTGATCCAGGCCAGCTGTTGTGGCGATAATTCTGCCACGGTCTGCTGCAGTTGGCCGATCTGCTGATCGTTAAGCGGGCTTGCCAGTGCAGAAAGTTCCTTGAGTAACATGTCACGACATTCCTTTTCTATCTCGTGAACATAGATTAACTATTCGCCGTAATAACTAGAAAGAATAGAAATGCATGTTTTATAACCATGGGTATTCGCCATGCCCGCGGTGGACAGCAGCACAAGGATGAGTGAAGAAAGGAAACAAGACGTTTTGATGCGAGAGCGAAAGCGGGATTTGAGGGGCACACGAATTCAGCGCCATGCAGCGCAGTGAACGCAACGCGATAACTTACCGAGAGAAAACGAGGTTACATGTCGACGATGCGCACTTGGTGAAAACCAATATCCAACGCATTTTCAGTGGCAAGATCAACGTCGCCGAAACACTGCTCTAAGCCATTGCCATCGGTGAGTGGCACAAGGCCGCCTCTGGCATGGCGAAACTCAACAATCCATCCATCGCTAGATAAAGAAGGTTCGACGACGGCTTCCACCAGCATCTGCTGGCTATAGAGGGAACGAAGTTCTGATTTTGTCATTGAGCCTTCCTGTTCACGTACCAAAACAGAGGAGAATACTCAAAAGCATAGTCGCCCCGACTTGGATGTGCCACAGGCCGTGCTATCGATTTCGAGACGATGTAGATGCCGACGTCAACGAAAGACCGTCGCCATTATCACCGTTGAGCAGATGCACCATGGTCATTTTCAAGCGCATTGGTGAAATGGGCTTATGCAGCACCAAGTAGCCACAGTCGCGCGCGTGGTGCTGTAATTCTTCACTTCGATTGGCCGTCACAATGACGGTCGGCACGGGCTGCAGTCGTTGAGCGTTGAGTGATTTTGCCAATGCCAACCCTGTCAGCTGGTTATCAAGGTGATAATCGGCGATCAATAATTCCACAGGCGATTGCACCGTATCACAACTGATTTGCAGCGCTTGCAATGAACCTGCCGTCGTCACTTCACAGCCCCAGCGTTGCAATAACTCTTCCATCGCACTACAAATGTTTTGATCGTTATCGACCACCCACACTCGCGCCCCTTGCAGCGCCACAACGCCATCCGCCACCAAAGCTTCAATATTGCGCGGGCTTTGTGTTTCGGCTGCGCCATAGGGCACAAGAACAGAAAAGCGCGAGCCGACGCCGGGTATGGAATCCACCGTCACTGTGTGCCCCAGTACGCTGGAAATTTTATCCACGATGGCAAGGCCAAGTCCTAGTTGGGTATGAAGGTGATCATGATCAGACGTCAAGCGCTTAAACTCTTGAAATATTTCTTTTTTCTTATCTTCCGGTATGCCTACACCCGTATCGAGCACTTCAATGCGTAGCCCATCGCGACAACGACGACTGCCCAATAGAATTTTACCCGACGAAGTATAACGAAGCGCATTGGTCATCAGATTGCGAAGAATACGGGCGAGCAATTGGGAATCAGAGTACACACAGGCAGAGCTTGGCACGTAACGCACCTCGACACGGCTACCTTCTGCAGCATGAGCAAAGTCATGAGCGATATTGTCCAGTAGATCGCTAACTGGGAATGACTGTTTATCTGCCCTGACCACGCCCGCATCAAGCTTGGAAATTTCCACCAATGTGGTGATCAATGATTCCACATCATCCAAAGAATGGGTCAGCGAGTTGACCAGCTTGCGTGCAGAGGGCGACATGCGATGACTGAGCAAAGAGCCAAGATACAATTGCGCCGCATTGAGTGGCTGCAGCAGATCATGGCTAATTGCGGCAAGGAATTTGGTTTTAGACAAGTTAGCGCGTTCTGCTTCTTTTTTGGTTTCCAGCAAGCGCTCTTGAATCACCCGACGCTCTTCCACTTCACCCTGAAGCTGGGTGTTAAGTTCCTGCAACTGTGCGGTACGCTCTTGCACCCGTACTTCCAGCGTCTGGTACGCCAACTCTAACTGTTGCGCACTTTGTCTACGTTCCGTGATATCCCAATTGAGAACAAACAATCCGGTGATAGTGCCGTTCGATGACTGGTTCGGCACATAGCTTTTTACCACGTAGCGAGCCTCTCCACTGGCGTTGTATTCTTCAATTTCAAACACCACTGACTCGCCAGACAGTGCGCGATCAACATAGGGTTTCAGTGCGGCAAATTTGGATTGGCTGCGTGAAATAGAAATATGCTGCCCAAGCAATTCTCCGCTTGGGAAGCCATACCATTGGTCATAGGCGCGGTTTGTAAATTGATAGCGTAAATCGTCTCCAACATAGGCGATAAGGGCGGGCACATTATCGGTGATAAGTCTCAGCCATTGTTCGGTTTCACGAAGCTCTTTGGCATCAAGGTAGCGCTGCGTAATGTCGGTGTAGGTATTCACATAGCCATCATCTTCCATCGCATGACTGCGCACTTCAATCACGCGTCCGTCCGGCAAGGTTTGTACGCGTATTCCTTCGGGCGGATGCATCCCACCGCGTCCAATACGCCACAACGTCATTGGCGAAGCCGCCGTTAACGCCTCAATGTGCGCGCCGTTAAGTTGGGTTTGAGTAAACCCTGTCATGGCAAGAAAGCGTTGGTTAAAGACCTCGATACCGCCTTGCTTGCTCACCATCAGCACGCCTTGCGACAGGTTATCGACCATGTTTTGCAGCACGCGGCTTTTTTCTGCCATCGCGGCTTCAAAGCGGGCCGTTTCCGCCAACTTGAGTTGGGTAATATCGGAATACAACATCACCATGCCGCCATCGCTGGTTTCGCGTTCTTTGATTTGTAACCAGCGATTGTCGTGCAGTTTTATCGTATGCCCGTTATGATTTTCATCCACTTCGCGCACAATCAAACCGTGCTCTTCCGCCAGCTGACGAATTTTCTCTGGTGTCAATGCAGGGGTATTGAGTGAGATAGCGTTATCACGCCAGTAACGTTGGAAATGGCTGTTGGAATAGACAAGCTCGCGATTAGGATCATACAAGGCAAAACCATCAGAGATAGATTCTATGGCGTCGATAAAACGCTGATGCGCTTGCTCGGCTTGGTATTTAGCCTGCGATAACTGGCGATTTGCCGACTCAATCGATTGCAGCGCATGATTAAGCTCATCTGTTTTTTCACGAACCTGATCTGCCAACACAACAGAATGTTGAAACGCGCCCCAAGCATCAAGCTGCGCGCCACCTCCGCCCTGTTCAACACGGCGAACCAACGCATCAATCATCTTCTTTTGACGTGCGTTTTCGGCTTTTAGAGCAGCCAGTTGTTGTTCCAATGTCTGTTGTTCGTCGCTCAATTTAGCCTACCTTTCGCTCTGCATTTTCCGTATAAGGTTCGCCTGATTTTGGCGGCTTCCCAATCATCACCCCTGTGAGCGTCTGGTTCATGTGGATACCATTGAGCTGCTCGCCATAAGTGTTAAAACCAATGAGACGAAAACGGGCAAACATGGCTTTGGCTTTATCGCGCATCTGCGCCTGTTCGATCTCCAACCGCCGCAAGAAACAGTCACAACCTAAGGTCATTTCAAGCTCGCCAATGCGCGCTTCAATCGCGCTCAGTTTGGTTTGTGTATCGGCAAACAGATCGCCCGGTCGCATCGCAGTGACCACAATGCCGTCGTCCACCGCACAATAGAAATCGAGGCTCAGATCTTCATTCACTTTCTGGATCGAGCGGACGTAATACTGATCGCCAATCAACACCGCCAGCGGGTGCAAGGCATAGATCTCAGGGCGCAGATCTTCCAGAGCGATCCCCACTTCCCTTGCGTATACCTCTGCAGCCGGTTCGGCATTAAATTCATACACGCGACGCGCCGTACAATCGGCTTCGGTTACCACCAGCTTACTGTCAAGGCTTTCAATATGGTGAGTGGTGAACACTTCAAAGGGGCAATGGGTGTTGAACATCACCACAATGGCAGATTCAGTATGAAACGCCCCTTCACTGTAAACATGAGTATTGGCAAGGTTGATGTCATCGCCTGCCGAGCCACCAAAATGCGGCAAACGACCCAGCGCGGTATCGAGCGTGACCAAAAAGCGCTCTTCGTTTGGCGAGAGGCCATCAATTAACGTCAGTACGAAAGTGTTACTGCTGATCGGCGCTTTTTGATCGTGCTGGCAAGCTTCAATGAGCGAGCTGACACAAAGCTGCGCCGCATGAAGATCAAACTCTTCTAACGGCACGCGCATCCCAGACACTTTAAAATCTCGGCGTGAAAAGCCCAGCGCACTGATACTGCTTTTGGCATACCCCGACTCGGTAATTTCCCCCGCCGACGTGCAACCCATCACCTCGCAATGCGAGAACGCATGGTTCATCTCTTTGCCCAGCGCCTCCAAATCGTAAGCCGAGGAGCAAAAGAACAGCACAAAGCCAATCTCTTCGTTATCAAGCTGAAGGGCGAGCTCATGCGCCGCCTTGGTCGCATCAAGCTGATAAGTCGCTGCACTGAATATTGCCTGTTTCTGCACTGACGATTGCTGCACTGATGGTTGAAGCGCTGCCATGTCGGCCTCCTAGTCGCGTTCAGAATTGAATCACGATCAAATTAGGTGTCTCGATACCCGAGTAACCTCGAGATACAAGGTATACATCACTTATTAGTTTACGCGTTGTATTGGTATTGAAACCTCATACTTACGAAGGATATTTACAATTTTGCAAACTGTGCGAGTCAAAAATTTCAAGAATGTGACAGGTCATGGGTCACAAATGGAATCAGGGTCTCTACACTAAAAGACAGGCGTATCGTTGCGTATGGCGTGATGATGGCTTCGCTTTTTTTAACCTGCAGAATCTGGCGTTTTAAACTTGCAGATACACAGTTGTAAGCCCTATCGGGAAGATGGTGGTGCGACTACTTGAAGGGATTGTGTTATGTACAAATTTCTCGTTGCTGACGATCATCCTCTCTTTCGTGATGCGCTGATCTCGGTGATCCGCGGGCGCTATGAAGAGTGTGAGATCCTTCAGTCAGAAGATATCGAACGCACGCTGGTGCTGGCGGATGAGCATTCTGAGCTGGATCTTATCTTGCTTGATCTCAACATGCCTGGCATGGCCGGCCTTAAAGGTTTGCTCGAGCTTCGCAATCAACACCCCACCATCCCTATCGCGATTATTTCAGCGGAAACCAACAAACAAATTATCTTGCAGACCATTGCGTATGGTGCCGTAGGTTTCATCGCCAAAAGCGCCTCTCGCGAGAAAATGCGCGAGGCCTTCGAGCAAATCCTTGATGGCCATGTGTATTTACCGGCTGACATCATTCGCGCAGAGAGCGATAAAGACGGCTCTCCGCGTCGCAAAGACGACCCGCAGTTTTCTCCTGAAATGCTCCACACCCTGACGCGCCGCCAATTGTTGGTATTAAAATCGATGGCACAAGGCTCCGCCAACAAGCAAATCGCTTACGAGCTGAGTATTTCCGAAACCACGGTTAAATCTCACGTGTCAGCGATCTTAAAGAAATTGGGCGTGCACAATCGGATCCAAGCGGTTGTTGGCGTCACCAATATCGACTTTGATCGCTACCTCAAACGGTGATCTATCGGCAAGGCGCTCTGATCACCGGACGAACCCGCTTCAATGCAACGTTGGGTGCTTTAACGCATAAAGCACTTTGGTTGCCAGTTGGGCGAGATTTGTTGGGGTCACCACAGAGAAATCCAGCGCGACGCTTCGCCCTACTGTGTTAAGCAAAGCACGATGAAATCGGGCATGAGATTTGTTGTAACGCGCCGATACCAGACCCAATCCACCGCGGCATGCTTGTTCAAAACCAATTTCACCTAAGGGTAAAGAAAGGGTTTCAAACGCATTTAGCAGCGCAATGAAACTGACACTCGGATCGCTATCGGCCACGGTATCAAAGGTCAATTCGTAGCTCATTAAATCCAGCGATACCGCAACGCTGTAACAACGCCCACCTAATCGACGCTTTTGCACCAATGAGGATGCCATTACCGCTTGCCCAAGCGCTGCCATGGCGCCTGCTTCGGTCGTATGAGGGAAAGACAACGTCACATGCATCGCCGTCTCGTCATCTCGGTGACTGGCCATGATAGCCCCTGTGCGAACCACAGGAACACTGCCCGCACAGCAAAACACAATGCCTTGCGGCGTATGCTGCCACTCGCCATCGACGGCACTGATCTCATCTGCACTCAGTGTTTGATGCCAGAAATGGCGCAGTGCGACGACGTCTCTTTCAGGCAAATCCACGGTATAGCCCAGCACCAACGCATTGGCACAATGCCACTCCCTCATCGAGCCAAGCATGGGCTTACCTTTCATCCATGCCCATCTGAGCGTGCGCTGCTGACAAAGCACAAGCCAGCGTTCCAAGCTGCTACGCGTTTCTGCATCACGCACATTGCTGCGACACAAAATCGCCATGCGAGTCAGCGGCGGGCAAGGAGAAAGCCATTCGCCATGACGATGCGGTGTATTCTCTTTCGGGTCTTGTTGCAGCAAAGAATCGCAGACGTCTGCTTGTAAACACGGTGGTGCAAATGGGGTTTCTGAAAATTCGTGATACAAACGCTGCAACCCATTCCCCCATCGATTCACCATGTTTCTGCCCTGTTGCAGCGTGAAACAACCGGTTTGCCACATCGCACGACGTGAAGAAAGACGAATGCAGCAATCATCAATATGACGTTCAAGGGCATGCTTGTCACATTGCGCCGACACGCGACATCGCAGCGCGGGCACAGGTTGAAAATCACTGGTCAACGGCAGCAGTTCCGCCCCTAAGGCTTTCAACTGTTTCTGGCTCTTAAGCGCATTCAGCGTCGGATATAGCGCCGCCGCCCAATGTGAAGAAAACGGCAAGGTTTCAATTCGATCGCCGTCTTTCTCAAGTGGAATGTCCGCGAATATATTCGGGATTTCCATTGATACTGGCAAAGGCTCTCCCACATTGTTAAGCGCTTTGGACATTTGCCGCCATAACGCCACCATCGGCCAAGAACCTGAGGTCAGTAGCAGCATGTTGTCAGGACGATAATAATGGCTGTGATAGCGACGAAGCATGCCGATATCTAATTTGGGAATCGTATCGGGCATCCCACCATACAGCGCCGCTCGCAGGTCACTATTCACCGCTTGCACCGTAGACGCTCGAAAGCTTTGATGACGCATGTATTCGCCAATTTCACGATACATCGCGCCGTCGTACCCACTGTCATGCTGACGAACGATTTCCTGATCAAAATCTTCTTGCGTCAGCTGCGGCGACAAAATGCTGTCCGCAAAAAAGCCTATGCCGCGCAGTACTGAATTCGGGTCATACCCTGACAGGTGAAAACGGGTGGTCTCTTTTTGGGTGCTGGCATTGAATTCGAGCAAAGCCAGCTCACTGCGAAGGGAAAGAAAGGTTTCGGGTTCGGGATAGCGCATGGAACCACGCAACACCATGTGTTCTAACGCATGGGTGATCCCACTGTCATCATTAACGGGCGTGGGGAGAACAATCGCCGCACTTAAGCGTGATTCTTCCGACGAGGCATGATGCCAGTGCAGCGCTCCACTCACATGGCGATAACCCACCCACCCTGTTTCCAATTGCTGCTCGTTGGGCGGCAACAATAGCCAATCCGGCGCGGCAGGATGTGATTTCGCCATAGACTTCCCTCATCAAGATGCTCAAGGTTTGACAGACAAAATCAGTTGGCTATTTTTAATGGTTCTCGCCAATGCTGTGCTGTGACAGCCTTGATTTGCCTTTGCCACCGCCTCTTCGATCACATGGTGATCGGGAGACTTGCTGCAAACTGGATCGGCTTTGGCAGGGTCCCCTGTCAGCAACATCGCCTGACATCGACAACCACCAAAATCCTTTTCCTTCTCATTACAGCTTCGGCAAGGTTCCTGCATCCAGTCAAATCCGCGGAAGTGATTAAAGCTTTCTGAGTCATGCCAAATGTGCGAAAGCGAGTGATCTTTCACGTTTGGATGAGGTAAATCGAGCATAGCCGCGCTGTGGCACGGCAGAGCCAAACCATCCGGGGCAATGTTCATGAATATGTTCCCCCAGCCACTCATACAAGGCTTAGGGCGGCTCTCGTGATAATCCGGCGTGACGAAAATAAACTTGGGTCCGACCCCTTGTTGCGTGTCACGCAGTGCGTTTACTTTGGCTTCAGCTTGTTCGATTTGAGTGCGTGAGGGCAGCAAGGCATCGCGATTGTGCAGCGCCCAGCCATAGTATTGGGAGGTCGCCAGTTCAACAAAATCTGCGTTGAGTTCAATCGCCAGCGCCATAATGGCTTCAATCGACTCGATATTTTGCCTTGTGATCACCACGTTCATCACCATTGGAAAGCCGTGCGCTTTCACAGAATTGAACATGGCTTTTTTGTGGGCGAAGGCATGACGCTTGCCCGCAATGGCATCGCTCAAATCGGGATCGGCAGATTGAAAGCTGATCTGAATATGATCCAACCCTGCGATCTTCAGCGCTTCAATGCGTTTTTCGTTGAGGCCAACGGCTGAAGTAATGAGGTTGGTGTAATAACCCAGTTGATGCGCGTGTGCGACCAGCAATTCCAAATCTTTACGCAGCAAAGGCTCTCCACCGGAGAACCCAAGTTGCACCGCCCCCAGCTCGCGACCTTGATCTAAAACGCGATACCACTCTTCGGTAGAAAGCTCATCGGCTGCGTCACCAAGATTCAGCGGGTTAGAACAATACGCACAGTGAAGCGGACAGCGATAGGTCAGCTCTGCCAGTAACCAAAGCGGCGGATTAACAGTTCTCGAGCCATTTTTTGTCACGGGCGACCTCCACAAACTCATTCACATCTTGCGCCAGATCCACACCGGGAAACTTTTCTTCCAACTGCGCAATCACCTCCAAGACAGATCGTGGCGAATCAAACTGCGTCAAAATTTCTGCGGCGCTTTCACTGAGCTTCACCATGCCTTCTGGAAACAGCAGCACATGGCAATCCTGTGCTTTTTCAAACTGCATACGAAACATGGCATTTCGCTGGTACTTCGGCTCATCACTCACACACTGTCACTCCTTGATGTTAGGTCGTCTTCGGCTTTTACGAACGCTTTGTTTATGAACAATTCCGCTATTCTCTGCTTAGCTCTGATCTGCTCCGATCCGCTTAGCTATGAACGATCCAGTGCATGATGCCAAACAGGTTTATCGGTAATACCCGTATAAGGCGGGCGTTCAAATTCATACGCCATGCTGATGGCATCGAGTAAAGACCACAGAATATCAAGCTTAAACTGAAGGATATTCAGCGCCTTGCCTTGCTGTTCTGCAGTTTGAAAATGATCAAGCGTGATGGATAAGCCATGCGCCACATCGCGACGTGCCTGACTCAAGCGCTGACGAAAATAAGTCAGCCCCTCGGGATCAATCCACGCATAATGGGTAGGCCAAGAATCCAATCGTGATTGATGAATTTCCGGTGCAAACAATTCGGTTAACGACGAGCAGGCGGCTTCTTGCCATGTTGCTCGACGCGCAAAATTGACATAGGCATCCACGGCAAAACGTACACCCGGTAGCACCCATTTCTCATCAATCACATCTTGGCGATCCAAGCCCACGGCTTCCGCTAATCGAAGCCAGGCTTCAATGCCGCCCCATTTGCAATCAAGGCTCTGATGCCCATCATGATCGAGAATACGCTGTACCCATTCGCGTCGAATGTCAGGGTCACGGCAATTGGCCATAATGGCGGCATCTTTAATAGGTATGGAGGTTTGATAGTAAAAACGGTTCGCCACCCAAGCGCGAATTTGCGCTTTGGTGCAATTGCCGCTGTACATGGCTTTGTGAAAAGGATGATGAATATGGTAGTACTGCCCTTTACTGAGCAGTGCTTCCTTAAATGCTTCTCGGCTCATCGCTGTTGTCATGGCAGTGTTCGTCATCATCCCTCCTTGGGGTCGCATACTGCGTGGCGAATTTCTGGTGTTTTAACGCCTAAACGGTCATTTCCATGCCATCAAATGCGATGTCGACACCGGCATCCAGCACCGCTT
The DNA here is from genome assembly GCF_041439165.1 of Enterovibrio sp. FF113. Lineage (NCBI taxonomy): Bacteria > Pseudomonadati > Pseudomonadota > Gammaproteobacteria > Vibrionales > Vibrionaceae > Enterovibrio > Enterovibrio sp. FF113. The sequence continues at coordinate 152,409 of NZ_JBGONO010000005.1, forward strand.
GATGCTCGCTAGAATCAGGGTCGAGAATAGGGTTAGTGTTGTTAATATGGATCAACACTTTGCGCGGCTTCTCGTATTCAGCAAGCAGCGCCAACATGCCGTTCTCACCGGACACAGATAAGTGTCCCATGTCGCTGCCAAGGGATTCCCCTAGCCCTTCACGGATCATTTCATCATCCGTCCACAAGGTGCCATCTATCATCACGCAATCGGCATCGGCTAGCGCTGAAAGCACAGCTGGATCATCTTTCACCCCTAACCCCGGCGCATAGAACAACGATTTCCCGCTGCGTGTATCGGTTATTTTTAGACCGATGTTGTCACCGGGACGCGGTCGATGACGAAAAGGAGAAAATGGCGGTGCATTCGACGTTAACGTGATCGGGGTAAAACGTAACGCAGGCACCGCCGGAATATGCCAGCCATCAGCAGATTGCGCATCGATCGTGTGGGTTCGATAACCGCCTTCCCAATGTTTCATCATCGACAAAATGGGATAGCTAGAGCTGAGTTCTTGTTCCACTTCCGGTGTGCAGTACAAATCGAGCGGTAAGCCTTCACGCAAGATGAGCAGCCCTGTGGTGTGATCAATTTGCGCATCCGTCACGATCACCGCGCGAATGGCTGACCCCCTTGAACCGTCGGCTTTGGCAAGCTGCGGCGTGGCATTAATTTGCTGGCGAATATCGGGCGATGTGTTAATCACTACCCAGTTTTCACCGTCATCACTGACAGCAATGGAAGATTGCGTGCGAGGCAAAGCGCGGCTGGTGCCGTTACGCACCGACTGACACATACGGCAATGACAATTCCATTGAGGAAAACCGCCTCCTGCGGCAGAACCCAAAACCACAATCTGCATCAACGCACTCCTTTGCTGTCTGTATTTTATTATCGGTATTTTTCGAACCATCTTTTACGAACGTTTTTACGAACATAAAAAAAGGGATGCATCCCGAAGGCGGCATCCCATTTCGACTCTCTCAACGATTGCTGATATAGAGGGTGACTTCAAAGCCGAGTCGTAGTTCTGTGTAGCTAGGTTTTTTCCACATAGTGCTTACTCCTTGTACCAGATACTCAAGTGACAAAAATACTCGCCACCGTTTCTAGCCTAATAAGAAGTCCTAAAACTACCAATCCTACTTTGTGATGATTTCTCTCGTACGAGACACAATAGACTTTTGCCTAATCAGGGAAAGCCAATACTGACTCCCTCTCACCACTAATAAATATGTGGTGAAACAACCACTACCACGCTTTCATCTGATGACTGAGTCGCCCTTTTCGATTTTCGGTTCTTGCCGTATTTGTTTGCCACGCAGCGATTTTCATCACTGATGATCGCCACGCACTCTAAACACTGCACACACTCGTTGTAATCAATGCTGCCGTCTTTGTGGATGGCATTGATACCGCAACTTTTTTCACATAGACGACATGGGCTACCGCATTCGCTGCGACGATTCAGCCAACTGAAAAGCCGAAAACGTCCCAATACCGCCAACCCAGCTCCGAGTGGGCAAAGGTAGCGACAATAGGCTTTGTGAACACGCGCGCTGATCAGCAGCAGAGCCAAGGCATAAATCACGAAAGGCAGGCTGCGATCAAACACCAAGGTGACGGCCGTTTTGAACGGTTCGACCTCTGCCATGGTTTCGGCCAGCGACAAACGGTTAAACGCCATGCCCACCAGCAACACTAAAACGAAGTATTTGAGATAAATCAGCCGCTGATGCCACGCATCGCTGATTTTCCACTGCCGAACACGATACTTTTCTGCCACTGCGGCGATAAGTTCCTGCATGGCACCAAACGGGCAAAGCCAACCGCAGAACAGCCCTCGCCCCCATAGAAACAGGCTGATAAACACATACGTCCACAGCACAAACAAAATAGGATCGAGTAAGAACACCCGAATATCAAAGCCATTCCAGAGTGATAACAACAAGGTGTAGATATTCACAACCGACAACTGCCCTTGGGCATAAAAGCCAATGAAGCCAATCACAAACACCAAAGAAGCCAGCCGCGCAGGCGTCAAATAACGATTGAACCGCGCTAGCCGACGCTGAAACACAAACACGCCCGTGAGCAGCACCAAATACATCGCCATCACCGCGATCTCAGCTTGCCTGTCAATCCAAATTCGTTGCCAAAGCGGCAAGGGTTTTTCTGCTGGCGGCACTGCCACCAACAAGGTCGACGGCAATGCATATAGGCTTTCGACAAACACATGCTCAGATTCCAAATGGTTTTTCACCAGTTGCACTGTCATGCCGACCGACAGCGGCACGGCGGGATCAAACCCGCTCTGATCGGAGAACGTGAAGATATTGAGCCGCTCAAACGGCGCAAGTGGCAAAGCAAAGTCGGCTTGTTGGAGATGAAACAAATCCGCATCACGCAGCGCCAACGGGCTACCTTGCTGACGCAGTGAAAAGCGAGCGGGCGTGGTGCCGCGAACAAAATCGTCCGCCACAAAATGATAGCCTCCGCGTGATCCCACCAGCAACGCGATTTCACCGGGCGCGAGCGTGTTCATCACGCGCTGGTATTCCGTTTCACCGAGCAGGTTTTTTCCGACCATCGGCGGATTTAACACCGCCAACGTGAGATCGATAAACGACGTATTGTCGGGTTGATCCGAATCGCGCGCATCGGCAAGGCGCGAGGCATTGACCCCCAACGCGGCGGCAGCCTCTTCCTCGCTCAGTTGCCAGTGATAGAGGTAGTTGTCATCGTTCAATGCGCTCAGTGATTTGGGCGAAAAAGTGTCGGTATCCAATTTGGTTTGCACTGACGAACCAAAGCCTGTCAGCCGTGCCTGCGCCACTTTTCGCGCCGCCGAAATAATAGTGTCATGCACCACCATCACCGACACCGTCGCTTTGGTCACGCCATCAAAATAGACAATGTCATCACTGGCGATACGCTGTTGCGCGCTGCCGACTAACACTTGTTGTTTGAGTGATAAACCACCGTACTGATTGATAAAATCCACCAGCGGCTTTTCACCCAGACCGTGAAGAAAAATAGGCTCATGATGGCCGAGTAAGGCAATGCCGAGAATGTGCCCGTCGGTGTCGAGGCCAACACGCAGATTAATGCTGTCACCAGAAAAGCCGGGGAAATCGGTCAGATCATCCGTTTCAAACAAAAAACCAAGGGGCTGATCGAGTTGATAGATTTCAGTGACAGGTAACGTGTCACTGGACGCTTTCATCCGTGTGGCGCTAGGAAATATTGCCTGTGCCTCCTCACTCACTTCCCGCCAAGATTCAGCAGAAACCAAGAAAGGCAGCAAGATTAAAAGCAGCCATAGAAACAGGGCACTACGCCATCGCATGACAAACCTGCTCATAAAAAAGCGGGGCATCATGCCCCGCAAAAGCTATTGTGTCAGGCAGCGCGGGGAGGTCGCAACTGCCTTCAACGAGCGGACAAGGATCAGAAGAAACCTAACGGATTGATGTCGTAGCTCACCAGCAAGTTTTTAGTTTGTTGATAATGGTTGAGCATCATTTTGTGGTTCTCGCGGCCAATACCTGACTTCTTGTAGCCGCCGAATGCGGCGTGTGCAGGATAGAGGTGGTAGCAGTTGGTCCACACACGCCCCGCTTGAATAGCACGGCCCATGCGATATGCGCGGTTAACATCACGCGTCCAAAGCCCTGCACCCAGACCGTATTCCGTGTCATTGGCGAGTGCTAGCGCTTCAGCTTCATCTTTGAAAGTAGTCACAGCGATCACCGGACCAAAAATCTCTTCTTGGAACACACGCATGGTGTTGTCGCCTTTGAAGATAGTCGGTTGCACATAGTAACCACCATTCAGATCAGTCGAATGCCCGCCCATCAAGACTTCAGCACCTTCGGCACGGCCGATGTCCATGTAACCCATGATCTTTTCGAATTGCTCATTGGATGCCTGAGCACCCACTTGCGTTTCGGTGTCGAGCGGGTTGCCATGTTTAATCGCTTTAGTGCGCTCAATGACCTTGGCGATAAACGCGTCATAAATGCTTTCTTGAACCAGCACGCGAGATGGGCAAGTACACACTTCGCCTTGGTTAAAGAACGCCAGCACGCAGCCTTCAACGGCTTTGCTGATGAATTCATCTTCTTGCTGCATCACATCTTCAAAGAAGATATTCGGTGATTTCCCACCCAGCTCAACCGTTGAAGGGATCAGGTTGTCAGCCGCGCAGCGCAGCACGTGGTTACCAATGGCCGTCGAACCTGTGAACGCTATTTTCGCAATGCGCGTTGACGTTGCCAGAGCCTGACCGGCTTCTGGGCCCATGCCGTTAATCACGTTTAAAACGCCTGGTGGGATCAGATCGCCAATGATTTCCATCAACAACAAGATAGTGGTTGGGGTTTGCTCCGCGGGTTTAAGAACGATGCAGTTACCAGCAGCCAATGCTGGCGCCAGCTTCCATGCCGCCATTAATAGCGGGAAGTTCCATGGGATGATTTGCCCTACAACACCGAGAGGCTCATGAATGTGGTAGGCCACGGTATTGGCATCGATTTCAGCCGCAGACCCCTCTTGCGACCTAATCGCGCCGGCGAAGTAGCGGAAATGATCGACACAAAGCGGGAGGTCAGCGGCAAGGGTCTCACGAACAGCCTTGCCGTTTTCCCACGATTCCGCCACGGCCAAGTATTCGATGTTGGCTTCGATGCGATCGGCAATTTTGAGCAGGATGTTTGAACGCTCTGTGGCAGATGTAGCCCCCCAAGTCGCTTTGGCTTGGTGAGCGGCGTCGAGCGCCAGCTCAACGTCTTCTGCGGTTGAGCGAGGGATTTCAGCGATGGAATCACCTGTGCAAGGCGAGGTGTCGGTGAAATACTGCCCTTTGATTGGCGGAACCCAGTCACCGCCGATGTAGTTAGCATAACGCGCCTTAAAATTAACGACGGCTCCGTCGGTATTCGGTTTTGCGTAAATCATTGTCCACCCCTGTGTTTGGCGATTTTCCCTGTGTCGTCCCTAACATGTCTTAGTCAAACCAAATATCTATTTAAGGAGTTGGTCAATTCAGAACAGTGTCAGGCGTTATGGTTAGAGTATGAAACTCTCACAGGATCTCTCCATCGCCCCATGGTCGGCAAAATCTCATACTTTGGAGGGAGATGAGACCGGGAGCGAGGGCTAGGCCACAGATTTACGCGCTTAACGATGAGTATTATTCGCTCCGCACACCTCTGTCTGTCCCGATTTCAATAACGGCAACACGTTGCATGACGAATACCTGTTATCACTGCGTTCTTGGCGATCATGGCGATCACCAGACAAGAGAATGCCGAGCATCCGCTCGGCATTGTGGTTTTCATCAAGTAAGTTCAACGTGAAGGTTTAGCGCTTCGGCAGCTTAAAGGTCCACACCATGCCACCTTGGTTGAAGTCCTTCACGCGCTTGGCAACGTCGCCCCCCCAAAGTGGCACTGCACCGCCCCAGCCAGACAAGACCGAGATGTATTGCTCACCGTCCATGTCCCATGTCACCGGGCTACCCACGATGCCAGAGCCAGTATTGAACTTGTAAAGCAGCTCGCCCGTCTTGTCATCAAAAGCCATCAGGTAGCCTTCTGGGTTACCGGTGAATACCAGTCCACCCGCGGTCGTCAACACGCCACCCCACAAGGGCGCATAGTTTTTGTATTCCCAGACACGCTCACCGGTTTTCGGATCGTAAGCACGCAACACACCGATGTAATCTTCATTTAGCGCTTTAATGGTAAAACCCGCACCGAGGTAAGCGGCCCCTTTTTTGTAAGCAACCGGCTCATTCCAAATGTCCATTTGCCACTCATTAGCAGGCACGTAGAACAAACCCGTTTTCGCGCTATATGCCATCGGCATCCAGTTTTTACCGCCAAGGAAGGACGGCGCGGAAGTCACGGTGTTGCCCTGCTTGCCGTCTTTAATTTCGGTTGGATCGCCTGGGCGGTTCTCTGACACAAACATTGGACGACCTTTGTCATCCAAGCCTTTTGCCCAGCTGATTTTGTCCACAAACGGGAAACCACGAATGAATTCACCGTTGGTGCGATTCAACACATAAAAGAAACCGTTACGGTCAGCCGTGGCGGCAGCTTTCACTGGCTTGCCGTTTTCGGTGTAATCAAACGAAATCAGCTCGTTCACCCCATCAAAATCCCAGCCATCGTGCGGCGTGGTTTGAAAGTGCCAAACAATTTTGCCGTCATCGGGATCGATCGCGAGGCGAGAAGAGGAAAAGAGGTTATCGCCCGGACGCATGTGGGAGTTCCATGGCGCGGGGTTACCCGTACCAAAAAACAGTAAATCCGTGTCGGCATCATACGTGCCACCTAACCAAGGTGCAGCGCCGCCGCTTTTCCACAGATCCGCAGGCCAGGTTTGACCCGGTTTGCCGCCAGAAATACCGTTCTCCATTTTCTTACCGTCTTTCCACACGTAACCCATGTGGCCTTCAACGGTCGGGCGCTCCCAAACCAGCGCTCCGGTTTTGGCGTCATACGCACGTACTTTACCGACAACACCGAATTCACCACCGGAAACGCCGGTGATCACGTTACCTTTGACCACAATAGGGGCAGCTGTGATCGAATAGCCGTCTTGGTAGTTATCCACGGTTTTTTTCCAGCGCACTTTGCCCGTTTTGGCATCTAACGCTACTAGCTTGGCGTCCAAGGTGCCGAAAATCACCAAATCGTCATACAAGGCAACGCCACGGTTAATCACGTCACAACACGGCATGATGCCATCCGGTAATCGTGCATCGTATTGCCAAAGCTCATCCCCCGTTTTTACGTCAATGGCGTAAACGCGTGAATAAGAGCCCGTCACATACATGACGCCGTCTTTGACCATCGGCTGGCTTTCTTGACCGCGCTGCTTTTCACCGCCCAGCGAAAATGCCCATACCGGACGAATTTCTTGCACGGTTTCACGGTTGATGGATTCAAGCGGGCTGTAACGCTGCCCTCGAAGCCCAAGACCATAAGTCACGATATCCTCGGTGGTTTCCTGATCGGCGATGATGTCTTCGTCCGTGACACCCGCATAAACCGGCGCGGCGGTCAAAGCGAGTGATAGCGCAGCATAAATGCCGCAGCGTTTAAATGACGTTGCTGTCATGGGAGTACCTCATTGTTGGCTGACTGCTTGGGTAAGCACGTCATGTCGTGATTTCATGCTAGCGCCACCTCGCCCAATCCCGCCGCATAGCGGCCTTGATTTGACAGGGAAAGCAGGCGCTAAACGTTAAAGGGGCACAGGCAAATAGCGATTCGGCAGTTGATAGCGAACGCCATACTTTTCGCCCCAGCGTAAGAAGTCGCCGTTTTCGATGTGTGCGACCACAATGTCTTCCAGTGCATACGCCAACTGACGGTAGTTTGTGTGCACGGCGATACCGAGTTCCCACTCGGCACGGCCAAGTAAAGGGAATGCAAGCTCAGTGAGTTTCTGGGTGGGAGCTGCGTCTGGCGACGCGTTTTTCTTTGATGTGTCTGACAAGAATTCGTCGTTCCGTGATGTGTTTTTCACCTTGTTTGATGCGGGGTAAGAAGCTTGCTGATGAAGCCATTGGAGCTGTGAGCTCATCCCCATCACCATGGCGACATCGCCGCGTTTCATCGCCGAAAAAGCCTCGGTTACCGAAGGGAAGGTACGGCTGTTATCGCGAAAACGCCCGCCGTATGCCGTGGTCAAATAAAACTGAGGCACGGTGTCGACTTCAACCCCAACAGGGTGATACATAAAACGTGCTGCGGTTTGCGGTGTATCGAGTTTGTCCCCGTCATATGCCAGCAACCAGCGCTCACTGTGGTAGGGCGCAAACATATGGACCAACTCATGAGCGGGCAAGCCGAGATCGTCGCGCTGCATGGCGAATGCTCTGTCGTAAGGCACTCGCAACATGACGTCAGCTTTCACACGCTGGCCATCGTCGCTGGACAGGTTCATCCCCTTCCAAAGGTAATTGCGCATGTCATCTTCAACGGTTTCATCAGGTGTCATCCAGTGAAGATTTAGCTCGACGCCTAGCCCTTTTGCCAACGCATTTGCCAGCTCAACATCCATTCCCGCAGGGTTGCCATTTTCGTCCATAAACGAATACGGCGGGAAGTTGCTATACACGGCAATGCCTATCACTCCTCGCGATTGAATATCGTCGTAAGACAGCGCATTTGAAGGCCCTACTTGCAGCATCCATGTCGCAAGCAGGATCGAGAAAATAGGGCGAAGCCTTGTTGAGATAAGCGGCAAAATTCGAGTCATCACTGCGCCTCCCGTTAACCGTTTTCCGGCGCCACGGATTCAAGCCAAGTACGAATTGCCCACAGCGCTTCTTGGTTGAGGTGCTCCGTCATCTTCGGCATGTACACCGCGCCATTACGCACCGCGCCGTTTTTCACGCGATAGATGTACCACTCATCCCCATCATAGTCGGGAGACAAGATGCGAAGATCCGGCGCAATACCGCCTGAAATGCCTTCAAGACCGTGGCAGCGTGCGCAGTTTTGGTTATACGCCGACGCGCCAATACGCTCGACTTCCACCCTGACATTGCCAGACAAATCGCGATAAGGGTTGGTGTCGGTCCAATCAGCCCCCAGCACCGGAATGGATGTGGTGTCGATAGATTGCGGGGTGACATTGCCATGAGCAAAAACAAGCTGTGAACTGAGTGTCGCGACAAGTGCGACAGCGGTGACTAAGCAGATATTGCGTTCAACCTTTTCCATGTTGCGCGAGCTCCTTTTTCAATCAATGCGGGGAACGTTTAAGCAGTACAGGGAGAAGTGTAGGAGCGTCAATGTATTGAGAACATGCTACAAAAGCGGGGTTATTCCTCATTCTTTGGGAGGATTTTTTTAAAACAGAGACCCGCTATTTGGCAAAAGCAGACCACACTGCATAGAGTAAAGACGGAATTTCATACGGAGTGTTTTAACCAATGGATAGACTTGCTGTACTCGCCAACGGACGGATAATGACACTTTGCGTGCCCCTCTTTGCCGCGTTTTTTTCTTGTATGACACTTGCCAGCGTCAACATCGAAATAGGTCTTCTACGACAGCCCGTCGATACCTCCACCGCCGCGCCGATCTACCTTAGAGAACCAGAGAATAACGGCGAGGCAGGAGCCACCTTGTCGATTGATGATGCCAATGGTACCGGCAAATTTTTGGGTCAAAAATACAGCCTGCGCACCGAAACCAACGCAGATAGTGACCAGTTAAACGCCACCGCGAACCAGTGGTACCAAGACGGTGTGCGCTTTTTCCTGACCGACCTTGATACTCCTTCTCTTGTGACTTTGCGAAAGGCACTGCCGGACGATGCCGTGCTTCTCAACATCGGCAATCAAGACGATGCCTTGCGCACATCAACCTGCCTGCCGAACACCCTGCATACCGCCCTCAGTTACAGCATGCGCGCCGACGCCATTGCGCAATGGCTCAGAGTACGTCGACTCAATCGCGTGTTTTTGGTCTCTGGAATGTCGCCAGAAGACGACGCCTTTTTGGTGACGGTCAAACACACACTGAATAAATTCAATCACAAGGTGGTCGCAGAGAAAGTATGGAATTTTGATACCGACCTTCGCCGCACCGCCTCTGCTGAATTGCCTTTATTTACCCAAGCGAGCGATTACGACGTGGTGTGGGCTGTCGATGAAAACAACGTGTTTGGTCAGCATTTGCCTTACAACACTTGGTTACCTCGCCCTGTGGTTGGCACACAAGGACTGCGCGCCGACGGCTGGCATTACGTGATTGAGCAATGGGGCGCGGTTCAGCTGCAAAATCGCTTCAATGATTTGTTCGCCCGCACCATGAGCGCTAAAGATTATGCCGCGTGGGTCGCTGTGCGTTCAGTTAACGAGGCTGTCACCGCCTCCAACACGGCTAACGTAGCGACCTTACTGCCCTTTATGTTGGGCGAGCGCTTTCAGCTTGCCGCTTACAAAGGTCGCAAGCTGACCTATCGCTCATGGAATGGGCAGCTTCGCCAAACCGTGCCACTGTTTGACGATCAGGCTCTGATTGCTTCCGCGCCATTTGACGGTTTTCTGCACCCTCGCAACGAATTGGATTCTTTGGGCATTGATCGCGCGCAAAGCCAATGCCGCTTATACCCTTCACCCGATAACGCATAAGGACGTCACGTTATGACTCTGACTCGAACTCTGCTTGCTATGACGCTTGCCACCATGCTCGCAGCACCAGCCTTCGCCAAGGAATTTGCCTACGTCGCCAATGAGAAAGACGACACCCTGAGTGTGATTGATATGGACACGATGGAAGTGGTCAACACCATCGCCGTCGGCGATCGCCCTCGAGGCATCGAACTCAGCAAGGACGGCACGCAGCTTTACATCTGCGCCAGTGAATCTGACACCGTACAAGTGCTCGATCTAGCGACCAACACCTTAGTGGGCGAATTACCATCAGGGGAAGATCCTGAATTGTTCGCCCTTCATCCAGATGGCAAACGCCTTTACATCGCCAATGAAGACGATGCTTTGATGACAGTGGTGGATATTCCAAGCGCCAGCGTGATCGCGCAAGTGGAAGTGGGCGTGGAGCCGGAAGGTGTCGCGGTCAGCCCGGACGGAAACACGGCGATCATCACTTCTGAAACCTCCAACATGGTTCACTGGATTGACACCAAAACCAACGCCATGGTGCACAACACTTTGGTCGATGCGCGTCCACGCTATGCGGAATTCAGCCCAGACGGCAAACAGCTTTGGGTCAGTGCAGAAATCGGCGGCACGGTATCGGTTATCGATACGGCGAGCAAAGAGATCATTAAGAAAATCAATTTTGCGCCTAAAGGCGTGCACAAAGACAAAGTTCAGCCCGTGGGCGTGCGCCTGACCGCTGATGGAAAAACGGCGTTTGTCGCATTAGGTCCGGCAAACCACGTGGCGGTAGTCAATACTGATACGTTGGAAGTCGAAGACTACTTGTTGGTAGGTCGCCGCGTGTGGCAAATGGCGTTTAACGGTGCTCAGGACAGACTGCTTGCCACCAATGGCGTCAGTGGTGATGTGTCGATCATCGACGTGCCAAACCGCAAGGTATTAAAAACCGTCAAAGTCGGACGCTACCCTTGGGGTGTTGCAGTCAAAGAGGCGAACTAACCCATTCATGATAGATGTTAGCGAACTCACTTACCGTTATGGCGCGCGCCTTGCGCTAGACGATCTCACCCTGTCGCTCGGACAGGGTTTGCATATGTTGCTCGGGCCAAATGGCGCGGGTAAAAGCACCCTATTCTCGCTGCTTACCCAGCTCGCACCCTGCCAACATGGCGAGATTAAAATACTGAATGAAACGCCTAGCCGACGTACCATGGCCAAGCTTGGCGTGGTGTTTCAGCAAAGCACACTGGATATGGATTTAACCGTGGCGCAGAACCTCAGTTATTACGGGGCGCTGCATGGTTTCAGCCAATCACAAAGCATGAATAAAGCGGCTCCCTTGCTGGCGCACTTCTCGCTCACGGATCGGCTTCACGACAAAGTCCGTGCGTTAAACGGCGGGCATCGTCGGCGCACTGAATTAGTCCGCGCCTTAATGCACTCCCCTTCAGTATTGCTGCTGGATGAACCCACCAGCGGGCTTGATCCCAAAGCGCGTAGATCGTTATCGGATGCCGTGCGCGCCCTTTGCGAGCAGCAACCACTTTGTGTGCTGTGGGCAACCCATTTGATTGAAGAAGTGGATGACGATGACGATGTGCTGATCTTACATCGCGGCAAATTACAGGCACACAATAAAGCCAGCACCTTGCGCAGTCTGCATCAACACCCCACACTGGCAAAAGTGTTTGCCGCACTCACCACGGATGATGAAAACACGGAGGCCGCCCGATGACCTATTGGTACGCGTTTGTTGGGATTTGTTATCGAGAATGGCTGCGTTTTTTCTCTCAGCGGGCGCGTTTTGCCGCCAGCTTAGTGAGGCCGCTGCTGTGGCTTATTGTGTTTGCGGCAGGTTTTCGGGCAACGCTCGGCATCGCCATCATGGAGCCCTATTCCACTTACATCAATTACGAGGAATACATACTGCCGGGACTGTGCGCCATGATCTTGCTGTTCAACGGTATGCAAAGCTCACTGTCGATTGTGTATGACCGCGAAATGGGCAGCATCAAGGTGTTGCTGACCAGCCCCTTGCCTAGACCGTTCTTGTTACTTTCAAAACAGATTGCGAGCGCATTGGTCAGCGTTTTGCAGGTCGGCGTATTTTTGGTTATTGCCGCCCTTTATGACAGACCACTTGAGCCGATGGGTTATATTCTGGCGATCCCTGCGCTTTTTCTCACCGCCCTCATGCTCAGTGCGCTCGGGATTGTGATTGCCTCTCGCATCAAGCAATTGGAAAATTTTGCGGGGGTGATGAATTTTGTCATCTTCCCGATGTTTTTTCTCTCTTCCGCGCTCTACCCGCTTTGGAAGATGCAAGAAGCCAGCGTGTGGCTGTATGAGATTTGCCGCTTTAATCCCTTCACATTTGGCGTCGAGCTAATCCGTTTTGCACTGTATGAACAATTAAATGTCACCGCACTGCTGGTGGTTTTTGCCTGTACCTTGGTGTTTGTTATTCTTGCGGTTGCGGGCTTTCAGCCCACGCGAAATCAAGGAAAAGGCGGACGCTAGCTTCGTTTTTTTACTTGTTTCAGTTAACCGCTTTTCAGTAACCTTTCGCTCCTGCAGCAACCCTTTCAGCCACAACAACAGGCATAAAAAAACCGCGCCGATGCGCGGTTTCGAAACTTGCATTGCTTGGAAGCAATTAGAAGTTCAGTTCAACGCCACCAAAGAAGCCGTCGTTCATGAACTTACCTGGGTTAGCGCCAAAGTAGTTGAAGTCGTAGTCTTGAACACGGTAACCCGCTTTAAAGTTCAGATCTGCCGCAACAAGACCCAGCGTGAACAATACGCCCGCTTCCGCATCAACCGTGCTGGTTTCATCGTAGCTACCAAAGCTGAAGGTACCGAACAGAGACACTGGCGTTGCTGGAATACCTAGACGCACATCACTGTAAACAGCGGGTTGCCACTCATCGAATTTATGAACGCCAAAGTTACCTTCAAATTTCTGTAGGTTCAGACCGATATCGAAAGAAATCAGGTCGTTGTCCAGAATTTCATAGTAAGCGATCAAATCGTACTGAGTAAAAGCAACACTCTGTGTGTTAGCGCCTTGAGAGCTCACATCGGTGTAACGAATTTTTGCGTTAGGTACCAATGGGATGAAGTGTTCAAATGCGACGTAGTAAGAGCCCTGTACGTTAGTATCATCAGCACGAACATCGTTGATTTTCGCATCGGCGTACCAAGCATCCACACCCGCTTTAGCGCCCAAAAGCACCGCTGATTGCGCAGGCAGAGAAACGGTTGCTGCTACGGCTAACGCAGCAAGAGAAAGGTTTAATTTTTTCATTGAAAGGACTCCGCCTTACATTTTGCAGTTTATGGTTTGCGAGGACTATAGCAAAACTGACACAAAAATTCCGCACAAACTGTCGGAATTTTATGCGGAATCATCAATATAAATCTGGACACCAAGAGCGACTATCCCTCTTGTCGTCGTACTTTTAGTAACGACGTGCTCGTTCGCGACGACGTGAACGCTTGTGGTAATAATCTCGGGCATTTTTAGCGGTTTTATCACGTCCTTTTAGCAACCAAATAATCACCGCTATCACGATAATCCATGGCAACATTTTAAACACTAAGCCAATCATGCCCGCCAGTGCCATCACGACAAAGCCCACGACCATGGCTGCTATTACGCCAATAAAACTAATGCCAGTGGCTAACAATGCAATGGTGAACCCCACCAGAAATAGAAACTCAATCATCAGACTCTCCTCGAGTACACAGTGTCACTTCCAATTATCTTCTGGTATTGCACGAAGCAGGCCAACTTTACTAACTGTTTAAAATCATATAGATAATAAAAAAGCGTAACGATTAACTCGCTACGCTTTCCTATTTATTGGTAAATCACACCAACTCTTGCGGTATTTTTAACCAATACCTTGCTCGTTGAATTTAAACATTCAACTCCGCTGGGATTTTCGCCAATGCCGCTTCAAGCACTTCAATGCCAGAACCCGGCTTATGCGCATTTTCGCTGATATAACGACGCCATTGACGAGCGCCAGGCATGTTTTGGAATATACCCAGCATGTGGCGACTAATGTGATTCAGATGAGCGCCTTTGCTCAACTGCTCTTCAATGTAAGGGAACATGGCTTTCACTGCGTCACTTCGCTTGATGATCGGCGCATTGCTACCGAACAGGCGTTGATCGACTTCTGCCATCATGTAAGGGCTTTGGTAAGCCTCGCGGCCAATCATCACGCCGTCCATGAATTGCAAATGCTCTTCTGCTTCTTCGAGAGATTTGATACCGCCATTAATGGCCATCGTCAGATGCGGAAAGTCTTTCTTAAGCTGATAAACACGCGGGTAATCCAGCGGCGGGATTTCACGGTTTTCTTTCGGGCTTAAACCAGAAAGCCACGCCTTACGGGCATGAATCGTGAAGTTGTCACAGCCTGATTTCTCGTGAACTGTGCGCACGAAATCGACCAAAAATTCGTAGCTGTCTTGGTCATCAATACCGATACGCGTTTTCACCGTAACCGGAATATCCACCACGGCTTTCATGGCTGAAACACATTGCGCCACCAGCTCAGCTTCACCCATCAAACACGCACCGAAACGACCGTTTTGCACACGATCAGACGGGCAACCCACGTTCAAGTTAATTTCGTCATAGCCACGTTCAACCGCCAGCTTGGCACAGGTCGCGAGATCGACAGGGTTAGAACCGCCCAATTGCAAAGACACCGGGTGCTCTTCGTCATTAAACAGCAAAAAATCGCCTTTACCATGAATGATTGCCCCTGTGGTGATCATCTCGGTATACAGCAGCGCGTTCTTAGAAAGAATGCGGTGGAAGTAGCGACAATGGCGGTCTGTCCAATCCAGCATCGGAGCGACGGAGAAACGGGCTGACGGGTAAGACACACCCTCAGACGTAACGCCTGATTGTGGATTTTGGATGTCAGTAGCTTCATTCAGCATGGATAAACCTCATTGCACTCAGTCACGCAACAGTGCCGCCAATGCAGCACCTGATAAAAAGTGAGCGGATTCTACCTCAAAGTGTGAGCTGGACCAAATAGCTGGCGATCTGAATATGCGTAGTTGCCACCTTGAACCAGTAAAAAATGGCTGGCTGCATTCGTTCTCCCATCCCGTATCACCATACGTATAAGCTACAATGTCTCAAAGACGAACCGCGGTCACGGCCTTGAGAGTGCGTGTTTTTTTTGCTGTGATAGAATATCCATCTCAACCTGATTTTTGAGATCTTATGGCCAATCATTCACAACTCATCGCCCGAGCTCAGTCGTTGTGTGAACAACGGGGCGTGCGTATGACCACGCAACGGGAACGAGTGTATGACATCATTATTCAGAGCAAGCGCGCTATAACCGCGTATGACCTGCTTGATGTGTTAAGGGAAATTGAACCACAGGCCAAGCCACCCACTGTCTATAGAGCGCTCGATTTTTTGCTTTCTCAGGGGTTTGTGCACAAAGTTGAGTCAACTAACTGCTTTATTGCTTGCTGTCTGCCCGGTCATGAGCAACATTGCTCTCAACTGTTGATTTGCGATGCGTGTGGCACGGTAGAAGAGTGTCATGCGGATGCCTTGTCTAACGCCCTTCAAAAAAAGGCGAATCAGGTTGGTTTTGCAGTGAGTCATCACGTTGTTGAAACACATGGAATATGCCACGCATGCCAGCTGGCAACACATAAAATGCAGTAGGACGGTGAACAACTATTATGCGCGCTGAATTTGTAAACCCATTCTTGTCTTCATTGGTGAACGTGCTGACCACAATGGCGCAGCTAGAAATCACACCAAGGAAGCCGCAGCTTAAAAAATCAGAGATCGCAAAAGGTGATGTGTCTGGTTTGATCGGCATGGTTGGCGATCAGACTAAAGGATCGCTTTCTGTCACGTTTGAAGAAGAGCTCGCGCTGGAAATCATGAACCGCATGTTGGGTGAACGCCCAACGTCTATAGATGCCGATGTAACGGATATGGTCGGCGAAATCACCAATATGGTGACGGGCGGTGCGAAGCGCATTCTGGCTGAAAAAGGCTTCGATTTTGAAATGGCGACGCCAATTGTGGTATCCGGGAAAGATCATACCATCACCCACAAAAGCGATGGTCAGATTATTCTTATGCCGTTTGATTCTGAATTTGGTCGTGCATACATCGAGATCTGCTTCGATTAATCATGTATTCCAAATAAAAAACGCCGCAATTGCGGCGTTTTTTATTTTCTAGTCAAACAGTTTGCTTACACGCGCCACTGTTTAAAGGTGTTAATCAAGCCATTGGTTGAACTGTCGTGGCTGGCCACGTTTTGCTGGTCTGCCAACTCTGGCAAGATTTGATTCGCCAGTTGTTTACCGAGTTCTACACCCCACTGATCGAAGCTGAAGATGTTCCAGATAACACCTTGTGCGAAGATCTTATGCTCATACATGGCAATCAACGCGCCCAGTGTGCGAGGGGTAATTTGCTTAACCAGAATCGAGTTGGTTGGGCGGTTACCTTCAAACACTTTGAACGGTACAAGCTCAGCCACCTCTTCAGCTGACTTACCGGCAGCTAAAAACTCGGCTTCCACTTGCTGACGCGTTTTGCCAAACGCTAGCGCTTCCGTTTGTGCAAAGAAGTTTGCCATCAGTTTAGGATGATGGTCGCTCAACGGGTTGTGGCTAATCGCAGGGGCGATAAAATCACATGGAATGATTTTAGTGCCTTGGTGGATCAACTGATAAAACGCGTGTTGACCATTTGTACCTGGCTCACCCCAAATGATAGGGCCCGTTTGATAATCAACAGGAAGGCCACTGCGGTCAGTGTATTTGCCGTTAGATTCCATGTTGCCTTGTTGGAAGTAAGCGGCAAAACGGTGCAGGTATTGATCGTATGGCAGAATGGCTTCTGACTCTGCGCCGTAAAAATTGTTGTACCACACACCAATCAATGCCAGTAGCACCGGAAGATTCTGCGACAACGGGGCTTGCTGGAAATGGTTATCCATGTCGTGCGCACCCGCCAACAACTCAATAAAGTTGTCATAGCCAACGGACAGACAAATCGACAGTCCGATCGCTGACCACAAAGAGTAACGACCGCCAACCCAATCCCAGAACTCAAACATGTTGTCGGTGTCGATACCAAACTCAGCAACCGATTTTGCATTGGTAGACAGTGCGGCGAAATGCTTCGCGACGTGTGCTTGATCTTCCGCTGTTGCAAGGAACCAGTCTCGCGCTGACAGGGCGTTGGTCATGGTTTCTTGGGTGGTAAACGTTTTCGATGCGACCAAGAACAGCGTGGTTTCTGGATCAAGGTTTTTCAACGTTTCGGCAATGTGAGTACCATCTACGTTGGAAACAAAGTGCAGGTTCAGGCGCGTTTTGTATGATACTAGCGCTTCACTGACCATGTATGGACCAAGATCAGAACCACCGATACCGATGTTCACGACGTCGGTAATTTCTTTGCCTGTGTAACCTTTCCACTCGCCACTGATCAGACGCTCAGAGAAAGCTTTCATCTTCTCAAGCACAGCATTCACGTGTGGCATGACGTCTTCGCCATCTACAATCACTGGCGTGTTGCTGCGGTTTCTTAGAGCTGTATGCAATACGGCGCGATCTTCCGTTTGGTTGATTTTATCGCCGCGGAACATGGCACTAATGGCATCTTTCAGCTCGGTTTCATCAGCCAGCGCGAACAATTTATCCAACGTCTGCTCACTGATCAGGTTTTTTGAATAATCGAGCAGAATATCGTTACCGAAACGCACGGAGAACTTATCAAAACGATGCGGATCGTTGGCAAAGAGCTTAGTGAGGGTCAAATCCTGCGCATCTTCAAAATGGGCGGTCAGCGCTTTCCACGCGGCCGTTTGCGTCGGATTAATGGACTTCAACATAGTTATTGTTCCTTATAGACAGAGTCGGTTCTGGTGGGCACTGTCATCCCACATTATTCTAGGCAGACCACACTTCGTCATGTCATCGCCAAAGTGGTGTAATGTTACGATCTACTTTGTACCCATGCTAGGTCATTACACAGTTTTACGCGGATATCTTTTTATTGCGATTCGTTGAACGATACCATGTTGACATGATTACATTGCAGCCGTTTTGCGTTAAGTCAGTGATTGATGTATCCCTAAAGAATGGTTCATTACCCGTGAAGGCCAACTTTACCTATTAATCTGAAGAAAGGTGTGTGAAATGTGGACTCAAAAAACAATTCATCTGAAAGCAAAGCATCGCGGGTTTCATTTAATTACTGATGAAATCGAACAACAAATTCCAGAATTACGCGATCTACGTGTTGGGCTAGTTCACCTGTTTATTCAACACACTTCTGCCAGTTTAACGCTCAACGAGAATGCTGATCCAACCGTGCGCAACGACATGGAAGCGCATTTCAACCACTTCGTTCCAGAGCGCGCATCTTACTATCAGCATACTTATGAAGGTGATGATGACATGCCTGCACACATCAAGAGTTCATTGTTAGGCTCAAGCGTGTCGATTCCCCTTTCAAATGGCCGAATGGCGCTGGGGACATGGCAGGGCATTTATCTGGGAGAACATCGAGACCACGGCGGTTCTCGACAAGTCGTGGTCACAATTCAAGGGGAGTAAGAATAGATGTGTATAACGAGATGCGATCTTCCTTTCCTGAAGTGACACACGGGTAAGCCATTCTTTACTCATGCTTTAAGTTGATCACTTACCATTAAATCATTATTTTCATATCATTCTTTTCCCACCATACTCTCGAAAAAGTCTTATGAAGACTTACCTAAAACCACCAAAAAACCACATGTCTCATTATTGAACCATTAATTGTTTACACAATTAAATAAACTTCATCCTTCGATAACGTGCCGCAAACGTAAGCGACATGAACAAAGCCCGCACACATGACCGGGTCAAACATGGATGATGGGTTAGCCCATTTATAACGGATTCTAGGTACATTAATAATGATAAAGACACTTCTTACTACTGCAATTCTTGCGGGGTCCCTCATCTCAGCTCAAGCCATGGCGAATTGTGCTGGCAACGTCTATTCAATGAATGCTGGACGCGGACATGTGGGGCTACTGCTTGACGTTCAAGAAGCAAAACAGATGTCGTCTCAGTATTTCTCCGATGCGGGCGACCGAGTGGAGTATCACTCCCGTGCGCTGTTCAGCACACCGAGCATGGCATATGACCAGATATCGGATCGTCTTTATTACGTCAGCACGCCACAGCCAACCTCATATCACGTTGAAGTACCAGCAACTGATGTCACGACTGAAGAACTCCAGAACCTAGATTTACACGCCAAAACCATTGACGCTTATCAACTGGCTTACATGGACCCAGCAACGGGCGAGCATGTCGCGGGTCCAACCGTGACAAAACAGATTCTGCGTATGGCTTTTGCCCCAAGTACTGGAGAATTGTTTGCTTCCGATTCGCAAACCATCTTTAAAGTAGATCCAACCACCGGTGACATCACCCACATTGCTAACTTCAGTAATGAATTAAAATTTGGCGGCTTTAGTAGTTGGGGGGATTTTGTCTTCCAAAATGGTGAGCTATTGTTCGTCACCAATGGTCGTACATATTCAATCAATACCGCCTCAGGCGCTCAGACGTTTAAAGCCTTCCACTTTATTGACTTCGTTGCTGCAGCAACGTTGGATCAAAATGGCCAAATGCTTGTTGCTGCCAAAAACCAGAACGTCTCGGGTAACGTGAACAGCAACCACCTGTACCGCATCAAACCATCTACAGGTGAGAGAAAGCTGGTTGGTTTGTTCCCCAACCGCATTAGCGCCATGGCGACGGTGACGTCTGAAGATCACACCTGTTATGAAAAAACAGAATTCGCGAGTGATTTAACCCCTGAAGTCACGGGTATCACATTAGCGTCAGAGTCAGTGAATGAAGGTTCAACGGCCTACTTCACCGTCAATTTTGACAAAGCCACTAACGATGCAAACACCACACTGCGCGCTGCACTTAAAGATGGCACTGCAAACTTGAACAGCGATTACGAAAATACCGTTGAACTGCTGTTCTCTGATAACTCAACGGGCTCTGCAACCATTTCATCGACGTTGACTGAAATCAGTTTGCCGCAAGGCGTAACGTCAGTGCGTATTGGCGTGCCAACGGTTAATGATGCTACGCACGAAAGCAATGAGAACTTCTCGTTGGATGCTTGGGTTTCCACCGACAAGAGCGATCTGACGTCAGCCAGTGTCACTGTCGTTGATAATGACCCGGCTGAAGTTGGCATTCGAGGGTGTAGCAATGGTGGCTGGACGTCAGCAACGAATTCACTGACTTGGTGTTCTGAGAATGACACAGTCACTTGGATTGGTGATTACCATAACTCGACGCACAGTTCGCGTTTTGAAGGAACCATTGATGGCTTGTCTATTGGTTCAGCGAGCACACTGAACTATAAAATTCTGTCCACACAAGATATCGGTGGCCTATCACGATTTACCGTGGAGATGGATTACGGTAACGGGTGGGTGACTGTAGGTAACTACCGTTCAAGGGTTTACTCACGTCCAACGACGGTTTCCTATACCTATGACTTTACTCCGGCATCAACACAGGCCAAGTACCGACTTACATGGAACATCACCTCTGATCGTCCAGATGGCGGTGACGATATTTCAATCGGTCTAGAAAACGTTACTTGGTAATAGAAACTGGACATATAAATAGCCAAAGCCATGCTTTGGCTATTTTTTTGCCTTTAAAACGGCTGGTTAATCATCACCCGAAACAGCCCTTCTTCGCTGCCCCACGCCATTTCTGAACGCACCACAATGCCTTCTACTTGAAAACGCATCGCAGCACCCGCACTCCATTTCATGTCGCGATGAAGCTCAGCGAGATCGTATTCATCAGCCACTCGCCCTGCTTCCGCAAACAGCACCCATTGCCACCAAGGCACGTCGTACCAATCAAACACAGGAACTTCATCTAACGGCTGCCATTCAGGGGTCACACGGTATTCAACGCTATAGCTAAGGGCTGAGCGACCTGCAAACCGACCGGTTTGAAAACTACGTAAGCGATATAAACCACCGAGCCTTGCGCTAGCAAATTCAGGTGGGCGATGGAATTCGGTCTGCCCATCAATCTCTGTCGAGCTGTTCCAACTAGGCGTATCGGAGGTATAGACGTTCAATGCCAACACTTGCTGTTTCGCCATGTCTTCCCAGTTGCCAAGGCTCCAATACCAACTTTGGCTTGCTGCCCACTTCCACCAACTGGCTCGGTTATCACTCCCCGGATCGGCCGTCACAATCAACTCACTCAGGCTCCCTTCAGTTGGGCTGTTGGTATTGTCACGGTTATCCCAGCGATAACGGGTTTCAAGTCCCCAAACTTCATCGGCATCTGAGAAATCACTCGGCGCGTCAACGCCCTCACCGGTTAAAGTCTGCGCTTGGTAAAACGGGCGAAACTCAATAGACGATACTCCGCTGTTCCACGGTGCATGGCCGTCAACAGCTCGCCTTGGTGACAACGCAGCACGAATTGGCTGCTGATCGCCCGCCCCCCAGGGCAAAATGTAGCGAAATGCAACATGGTGCTGCGCATCACGGCTGTCTGCGGTTAAACGGTCATCAAACGAAGAATTGTTGGATGCAGCTTCCCCAAGGAAATAGTCAAATTGTTTAAAATCACCTTCATAAAACTGGCCGCTAATGAGCCAGCGACTGCCTGGCGAAAACGTATAGTTATTGGCTGCAATAAAGCCCATCCATGTACTTTTACTGGTACCTAGACCCGCTGCAAACAAGGATGCTTGCGGCTGACCCGCTTGCTTCCAAAGCCCTGCCATGCCCGCAGAAAATCCCATCGCTTCGGTGGAAAAAGCAAAGGGCACCATTTCAATATCTAACGGTTCTGACGCTAAAGCACTGTCGTGCTCAGACGCTTCTGAGGCAAAGGCACTCATTGGTAAGCATAAAAAAGCCGCAACCCAAGTTGCGGCTTTAGAAAAGGGTAATTTCAAGAGAACCTACAGTGTATTTATGTGTAAATAATATCGACGCGTGAGGTCAGGTTTGTCACCAGCTCATATCCAATGGTACCAACGTGATGAGCCACTTCTTCAACAGGCAGGCCTTCGCCCCATAAGATGACTTCATCGCCAACGCGATCGGTGGCATCGGGGCCCAGGTCAATCGTCAGCATGTCCATTGATACGCGACCAACGAGTGGTACGCGACGACCGTTAACCAACAAAGGTGTGCCATCAGGGGCAACGCGCGGATAACCGTCACCATACCCTATAGCAACAACACCTAGCTTGGTATCACGTGGGGTAACCCAGCGACCGCCATAACCGATTGCATCGCCTTTTTTAGCGCTACGCACGGCGATAAGGCTTGATGTCATCGTCATTGCTGGCTGTAAGCCAAAATCGGCGCCAGTGCGCTCTGACACGGGTGAAACCCCGTAAAGGCTTATCCCTGGGCGAACAAAGTCAAAATGGCTAGTTGGCCACATTAGGGTACCCGATGATGCCGCCAATGACTTGAACCCAGACTGACTGGCAGTCAAAGAGGTGAACACATCAATTTGTTGCTGCGTAAGAGGATGCTCAGGCTCGTCAGCACGACCAAAGTGGCTGATAAAATGCAGCGGTTTGGCCACATTCGGACACGTATTCAAACGTTCGATAAAATCGCTGACATCATCAGGATGAACGCCCAGGCGATGCATACCGGTATCGATTTTCAGCCACACCGTGACCGGATGCGCTAAGGTCGCGTGTTCAAAAGCAAGTAACTGCTCTTCGCCGTGCACCACTGTTTGTAAGTTATGGGCGACAACAGCAGGTAAATCATCCGCAGAGTAGAAGCCTTCAAGCAGTAAAATAGGCTTAACCACGCCACCAGCACGAAGCTTCAATGCTTCATCTAAACGCGCAACACCAAAACCATCTGCCTGCGACGCCAGCGCGTTGGCGACAGGTAACAAGCCATGGCCGTAACCATTGGCTTTAATGGCTGCCCACGTACAACTGTTGGGCGCCATGGCACGTATAACATCAATGTTATGGGTAAGTGCTGCTGTTCGGATTATCGCGGTTGCCGCTTTCATTATGCCTCGCGGTTACTCTTCATCAAACGCAGGACCTGCGTAGTTATCAAAGCGAGAATATTGCCCTTGGAAGGTCAATCGAACAGAACCGATTGGGCCATTACGTTGTTTACCGAGAATGATTTCGGCAACACCTTTCAGTGGGCTTTCTGGGTTATAAACCTCATCACGATAGATGAACATAATAAGGTCAGCATCCTGCTCGATGGCGCCTGATTCACGCAAGTCGGAGTTAATAGGACGCTTGTCGGCACGTTGCTCCAACGAGCGGTTAAGCTGTGACAGGGCAACAACGGGCACGTTCAATTCTTTTGCCAACGCTTTTAACGAGCGGCTGATTTCAGAGATCTCCAGGGTACGGTTATCTTGCATACCTGGCACACGCATCAACTGAAGGTAATCGACCATGATCATCGATAGACCGCCGTGCTCACGCGCGACACGACGAGCACGTGAGCGCACATCCGTCGGCGTTAGGCCTGAACTGTCATCGATGTACATGTTTTTCTTCTGCATCAGGATCCCCATGGTGGAGGAAATCCTCGCCCAGTCTTCATCATCCAACTGTCCGGTACGGATTTTGGTCTGATCGACACGGGAAAGCGATGCAAGCATACGCATCATCAGCTGTTCGGCGGGCATCTCTAGAGAGAAAATCAGTACAGGCTTATCCTGATCCATCGCGGCGTTTTCACACAAGTTCATCGCAAAGGTGGTTTTACCCATCGACGGACGCGCTGCAACGATAATCAGATCAGAACCTTGGAGACCTGCAGTTTTCTTGTTGAGGTCAGAAAAACCGGTCGATACGCCTGTCACACCATCTTGCGGGCTCTTGAACAGAACCTCGATACGTTCGAGTGTTCTAGACAGCACACTGTCGATATTTTGCGGGCCTTCATTTGCTGAGGTACGATCTTCAGCAATCGCAAACACCTTACTTTCTGCCATGTCGAGCAAATCAGCTGACGAACGACCTTCTGGCTCATAGCCGGCATCGGCAATTTCATTTGCCACGCTAATAAGGTTACGCACCATGGCGCGCTCACGTACGATGTCAGCATAAGCGACAATGTTTGCAGCACTCGGGGTGTTTTTCGCCAGCTCTGCAAGGTAAGCAAATCCACCCACATCTTCAAGCTGGTTGTGTTTTTCCAGATGCTCAGAAAGTGTGATGAGGTCAAGCGGCTGCCCTGCATCCAGCAATTGCTTGGTGCCATCAAAAATCAGGCGATGAGGACGGCTGTAAAAGTCAGAGGCAACCACTTTTTCTGCCACGCCGTCCCAACGCTCGTTATCGAGCATCAAGCCACCGATCACAGACTGCTCCGCTTCCAACGAATGCGGTGGCATTTTCAGGGCGTCTACCTGATAGTCTCTGGGTTTCTTTGAATTAAATTGCTTGCTGCGTTGCTCTGCCATATCACTTAGTACCTTGTCATTACGCTGGTCATTATATCCGAATCCCTTTCCGACGCACGACCAAGTGCAAAGACAAATTATTTTGCTGTCTATTTAACGTCTTGCTGACGCAATGAAGGGATATTCATATAAAATACCATCCCAAGTTTTGTAATGGTAACCCATATGGCGTCAGCGCTGTTGAAACCGTCTCTGTTTTGTTTGGTTGCATTGCCTCTATGCGCAGAAGCAAGTATCCCCGAACGCTGGCAATCAGAGGTTGAGTTAGGTTTTCAGTCTCTTTCTGGCAACTCAGACTCCATGACGCTTAACAGCCGCTTGGGTGTGAGTTTCACTGATGGTCCTTATCGACATATGTCGGAAGCTAAATTCTTGCTGGTTGAAAAAGACGGCGAGGAAGACAAACATAAAAGTGAATTTGAAAGCCAAGCCAACTACAAATTTGACCCCAAACGCTACGTGCTGGGCAACGTCAGTTTCATTGACGATAAATACGGCCCGTATTATCAAGATTTGACGCTCGCAACAGGTATGGGTTATCAGGCCATTTGGCGGGAAGACCTATCTTTATTGCTCGAAATTGGCCCCGGCTACCGCTATCAAAGCCCGAACCTTGATGAGATTGATGATGATGACCTTGTCATGCCCTATGACGTGCAAGAATTTATTGTCAGGGGACAGGCAGAGCTTACGTGGCAATTGAATGAAACAGCGCTGTTTGAAGGGCGGATCACCGCTATCGCAGGTCCAAGCAACTCGAGTATAGAAGCTCGTGCATCCCTCTCTACCAGCCTAATAGACGATTTAGCCGTTAAGATATCGACGACGCAAAAATATATCGACCGTGTACCACCTGGGCTAAAAAATCGCGATTCGATTTTTACAGTGAATATGGTTTATCGGTTTTAGGCACTGGAGACACGAATAACTGAAACGGTGCCTTCATCGCTTTGCTCTTACTCAACACTCGTATCTTTTCTTTCTTGTCACTTATCTTCAGGCACAAAAAAACCGGCCAATGGCCGGTTTTTTCAAAGCTACTTGTTTCTGATATTACTCAGCAACAACTGTAACTTTAACAGTAGCGAATACTTCTGAGTGCAGTTGCATGCTCACTTCATATTCACCAGTGTTACGTAGCGCACCTTCTGGCAGGCGAACTTCGCTCTTCGTTACAGCAACACCAGCTGCAGAAACTGCATCTGCGATGTCACGAGTACCGATAGAACCGAATAGTTTACCTTCGTCACCAGACTTAGATGCGATAACAACCGCTTCTAGTGCTTCAACTTGTTCAGCACGTGCTTGCGCAGCAGCTAGAACTTCAGCAACTTTTGCTTCCAAATCTGCACGACGAGCTTCGAAATGCTCAACGTTAGATTTAGTTGCCATTACTGCCTTTCCTTTAGGGATAAGGAAGTTGCGAGCGTAACCAGACTTAACTGTTACCTGATCACCTAGGCCACCCAGGTTAGCGATTTTATCAAGCAGAATAACTTGCATTATCTATTCCTCTATTAACTTGGACAGTGCCGATTACTGATGTTTGTCAGTGTACGGCAGCAGAGCCAGGTAACGTGAACGCTTGATAGCGCGTGCCAGCTGACGCTGGTACTTAGCACGGGTACCAGTGATACGGCTAGGTACAATTTTACCAGCTTCGGTGATGTAGTTTTTCAGAGTCGCTACGTCTTTGTAATCGATCTCTTGTACGCCTTCTGCAGTAAAACGGCAGAATTTACGACGACGGAAGAAACGTGCCATGGGCTAATCTCCTGATCTAAATGTCTATAATGTCATCGGCATGTAACACTAATTTACCCGCGCCATTACGGCTGGTCTGGTAAGCGAGAAACCCACTCACCTTAATGTTACTGCCTAAAGCTAAGTGCTGTGTTTTGCTTTGAGACCCTTGCCCGCTTATTACTACCGGTAACCGGCAGTAGACTTGCCTTGGCAACGCAGCTTCCTGTTGTTCCGAACGATGCTCAAGCACAAAGTGACAATGAGGTATTCCGGCAGGACTCTGCTTTCGAATTGGGCCATTGGTGATAACACCAGAAAGCACCATTCGATTGGTCATCAATTCAAATTACTCAGCTGCTGCTTCGCCTTCAGCTGGTGCAAAATCTGCACGTTCGCCACGATCTTCACGATCGTCACGACGAGGCGCGCGCTCTTCTTTAGCCTTCATCATTACAGATGGCTCAGTGATAGCGCCTTTGGTACGCATGACCATGTTACGGATCACAGCGTCGTTGAAGCGGAACGCAGTTTCCAGCTCATCAACAACAGCTTGGTCAGCTTCAACGTTCATAAGAACGTAGTGAGCTTTGTGCAGTTTGTTGATTGGGTAAGCCAGTTGACGACGACCCCAGTCTTCTAGACGGTGGATCTGACCACCTGACTCTTTGATAGAACCAGTGTAACGCTCGATCATGCCAGCAACTTGCTCGCTTTGATCAGGGTGCACCATGAATACGATTTCGTAATGACGCATAGGTTGCTCCTTACGGATTATTCAGCTTCCAGTGTTGGCCCAGTCGTCCAAAGGAAGCAAGGAACGAAAGTAAAAGACCGGGAATTTGGAGGCAGAATAGTATAGAGAATCGTCAAATGAAGCAAGGGAAATATGTTGGCGCACGCACAGTGCGGTTGGTAATAAATGGGTGCAGTTGGCAATAAAGATGTACACCGCGTGTTCTGGCGTAGGGGGAAACCATGAGGCATAAAAAAGGGTGAAGTTATCACTTCACCCTTTTCTGTTATTGCTTGTGTTATTGCGACGTTACCATCACCAAAGCTGCGTGCGTTAAGCGCGTAGAAGCCAAGCCCATAGGCTAAACTTCTTCTGCTATCGTGTTAACCGCGACGCTGGCGCACGGCTTCAAACAGGCAAATACCGGTCGCAACCGAGACGTTCAGGCTTGATACACTGCCGCCCATTGGGATGCTGATCAACTCATCGCAGGTTTCACGCGTTAGACGACGCATGCCATCACCTTCTGCGCCCATGACGATCGCCAATGGACCAGTCATTTTGCTTTGATAGATATCATGCGTGGCTTCGCCCGCCGTCCCTACAAACCAAACGCCTTTTTCTTGCAACGCACGCATCGTGCGTGCCAAGTTGGTGACACGAACCAATGGCACAACTTCCGCTGCGCCAACGGCCACTTTACGTGCAATTGCACTTAGCGGCGCTGAACGGTCTTTCGGTACGATGATCGCACACGCACCCGCAGCATCTGCATTACGCAGACATGCACCCAAGTTATGTGGGTCAGTCACGCCGTCCAACACTAACAGCAATGGGTTTTCTTTACCGTCGAGAATAAGATCGAGATCGTTCTCGTTGTACTGACGCCCTTGCTTAACACGAGCAATCAACCCCTGATGCGACGCGCCGTCAGCTTTGTCATCCAGCGCCTTACGTCCCATTTCCTGTGTAGTAATGCCAAGCTCAGCCAGTTCCTTCAGCACGGGCAGTAAACGATCGTCTTCACGACCTTTTAGAACATAAACTTCGATAAAGCGTGCTGGGTCGGATGCCAACACGGCTTTGACGGCATGAATGCCATAAATCATTTCATTGCTCATGGGTTACTTCTTTTGATTGCCTGCTTTTTCGGGTTTGCTTCGTTGCGCTTTTTTCTTGCGCACCTTCTGAGTCTTGCTCTTTTTCTTCGCTGGAGTGCCGTCAGTCGTTTTACCTGCGGAAGGCTCCTTGCTTGCAGCGGATCCTTTGCGACGAGGCTTTCCTTTTCTCTTTCCTTTCCCTTCAGACGCTTTGTCGTCGCCTGCAGCCTTAGGAATAGCGCCACGTTTTAGTTGCTGGCGGACAGAGCTGCGCTCTTTGCTTTCTTCCGGGTTTTTCCCTGATTCAGCACTGCCTTTCTTGGCTTTGTCTCGCGATGTTTTACCTGCGCCACGCGGTTTGCGTGTCACGCCATCCAGTCCAAAGTCGATCATTCTTTCGTCAAGGTTAACGGATAATACTTTGACCGTCACTTGATCGCCGAGTTGGAATACGCGGCCTGAACTTTCACCCACCAGCTTTTGATGGACCATGTCGTAGTTGTAGTAATCATTATCAAGGTTTGAGATATGCACCAAACCATCGATATGCAGTTCGTTCAGACGCACGAAGAAACCAAAACCGGTGACATTTGCCACTGTGCCTTGCATCACTTCGCCCACATGGTCTTGCATGTATTCGCATTTCAGCCAATCAGACACATCTCGGGTTGCATCATCAGCACGGCGCTCTGTCATCGAGCACTGCTCACCCATGCTGTCCATTTCATCCACAGAGTAGTGATAGCCACCGGTTGGCGTCCAGCGATCGTGCTCATTCCCTTCTTGCTTCGCAATGAGGTATTTGATCGCTCGGTGCAACAGCAAATCGGGATAACGACGAATTGGCGATGTGAAGTGCGCATACTGCTTAAGTGCCAAACCGAAGTGGCCAGCATTATCCGCCTGATACACAGCTTGCTTCATCGAACGCAGTAACATGGTCTGGATAAGCTCTTTATCCGGACGACTGCTAATGATGTGCGCCAATTGGGCATAATCGGTCGGCGACGGTTCAAGGCCTCCTTCCAGCGACAAGCCCATCTCTCTCAGGAAGTCTTTAAAGCCTGTCAGGCGCTCTTCTGCCGGCGCTTCATGCACGCGATACAGCGCAGGCTCTTTGTGCTTCTCAACAAATCGTGCTGAGGCGATGTTAGCCAAGATCATGCACTCTTCAATGATCTTGTGCGCGTCATTACGCTCTACCGGTACGATGCGCTCAATTTTACGCATCGCATTGAAAATAAATTTAGTTTCAATCGTTTCAAACTCAATCGCGCCACGCTGTTCACGCGCACCTTTCAACACTTTGTACATGTTGTTGAGTTCTTCAAGGTGAGGAACCAGCTTAGTGTATCGCTCGCGCAGCTCTTCATCACCATCCAGCATCTGCGCCACTTTGGTGTAAGTCAGGCGAGCGTGGGAGTTCATCACCGCTTCATAGTGTTTGAAGCCGGACAATTTGCCCGTTTCAGAGATGGTCATCTCACACACCATGCACAAACGATCGACTTGCGGGTTGAGCGAGCAAAGACCATTCGACAACACTTCCGGCAGCATTGGGATCACTTGCGATGGGAAGTACACCGAGTTGCCGCGCTTAATTGCTTCTTTGTCGAGCGCTGAATCTGAGCGCACGTAATAACTGACATCGGCAATGGCAACCCAAAGACGCCAGCCACCGGAGCGTTTTTTCTCACAGTAAACCGCATCATCGAAGTCTCGTGCATCTTCGCCATCAATGGTAACAAGCGGTAAGTCACGAAGGTCGACACGGCCTTTTTTGGCCTCTTCCGGCACGACTTCCGTGAAATCTTTTACTTGTTTCTCGACGTCTTGCGGCCATTCATTCGGAATGTCGTGAGTACGCAGGGCAATTTCTATTTCCATGCCCGGCGCCATATTTTCACCAAGGACTTCGACAATGCGACCCATGGCGTTTTGTTGACGAGTGGCACGTTGGAATATATCCACCACAACAACGTTACCCATGCGAGCGCCTTTGCGATCTTCTTTAGGGATAATGATGTCTTGGCTTAAGCGTGAGTCATCAGGCACAACGAACGCATTGCCATCTTCCAAGAAGAAACGACCGACAATTTGTCCCTTTCTTTCCTCAAGTACACGTACAACGCGTGCTTCTTTGCGGCCACGTTTGTCTGTGCCCGCCGGTTGCACAAGAATGAAATCACCGTGCATGACGCTTTTCATTTGATGATGCGGTAATAGCCAATCATCACGATTGCCTTTGCCTTCAGGGCGCAGGAAACCAAAGCCATCGCGATGGCCTATTACGGTGCCTTTCACTAAATCGAGTCGCTCTGGCAGCGCGTAGCACTGACGGCGGGTAAAAATCAGCTGACCATCACGCTCCATGGCGCGAAGGCGGCGGCGAAGGCCTTCATATTCTTCTTCACTTTTCAGGCCCAGCACTTCAAACAGCTGATCTCTATTGACGGGTGTGGTGAAACCTTTGATGAC
The DNA here is from genome assembly GCF_041439165.1 of Enterovibrio sp. FF113. NCBI lineage: Bacteria > Pseudomonadati > Pseudomonadota > Gammaproteobacteria > Vibrionales > Vibrionaceae > Enterovibrio > Enterovibrio sp. FF113. Next base: position 183,169 of record NZ_JBGONO010000005.1, read on the forward strand.
TTCAAGCAGGTGTTCGCGGCTTGGTACTGGGTTATCGTAGTTTTTTGCTTCACGACCCAAAAAAGGATCGTTGCTGTGTAGGTGTTTGTCCTGAGACATATAGGATTCCCGTTAGCGACACTTGTCTTCAAGTATATCGCTTAAAATAAAAGAAAATGGGTAGCCCGGCTGGATTGCCAGAAAAATCTGACAGATCGTCTCAAATACTGTTTTTTATGCCGGACGAACTGGGATAAGGAGGCGGTGAAGGTCGTCGTTGCCTGACACCATGTCATGAAGTGTGTGTTTGTCCATTTCGGCAAGAAAAGCGTCTAACGCATTCGCGATGGCACTTTTCAGGCGACAGGCAGGGGTAATATGGCAATTATCTGTGCCACAGTTGACAACTTGCAATGGCTCTAAGGCTCTGATCACATCGCCGACTACAATAGACGTTGCAGGCTTACCAAGTCGGATCCCACCGTTCTTTCCGCGCACGGCTTCCACATAGCCAACCTGACTCATACGGTGGATTATCTTCACCATATGATGACGGGACACCCCATACTTCTCAGTGACCACGGTAATGCTGGTCAGCTCTCCAGGAGGCAGCATAGCCAGATACATTAGCGCCCTGAGGCCATAATCTGTAAAACTGGTTAATTGCACGTTTTCAAATCTCCTTGCGCGCATTGTACATCGAACTGATTCAAAAGGCGCGCGTGTGCTCAGTTTCTTTTATCGCCACTCTTCGCTTCAATCTCTTGCTCTAAGTCGGTCACACTTTTTTGTTGATCTAAACATATATTTCAGATACAACTTTAAACATGCATTTCAAATGACACTTTAAAATACAGATAAGGGTATATCATGCTCAGCACCAAAACTATTGAGATTGTAAAGTCGACCGCTCCTTTGCTTGCCGAAACCGGACCAAAACTCACGGCTCATTTCTATGACCGTATGTTTGCTCGCCACCCCGAGCTCAACGATATTTTCAACATGAGCAACCAATTTTCGGGTGCGCAACGTGAGGCACTGTTCAATGCCGTACACGGGTATGCTGCCAATATTGATAACTTGCCAGCACTGCTGCCTGTGATTGAGAAAATCGCGCAAAAACATGTAAGTTTTAATATCACCCCTGAAATGTATGCAATTGTGGGTGAAAACCTACTTGCAACCATTGACGAGCTTTACTCGCCAGGTCAAGAAGTACTAGATGCATGGGCTGAGGCTTACGGCGTGCTGGCGCATGTATTCGTGACACGCGAAGAAGAAATCTATCAGCAAAGTGAAACCTCGCAAGGCGGTTGGCGCGGTACTCGCCCATTCACACTTGTAAGCAAAACACCAGAAAGTGAGGTGATCACCAGTTTTGTGTTTGCGCCGCAAGACGGGCTACCTATCGCTCATTACACCCCAGGTCAATACATTGGTATTTACCTCACACCGGAACAATTTGCGAACCGCGAAATCCGTCAGTACAGCTTGTCTTGTGCGCCAAACGGCAAACAGTATCGCATCTCGGTCAAACGTGAAGCACAAGGAACCGTTTCAAACTATCTGCACGATCACCTTAATGTTGGCGATGTGGTTGACCTCGCGCCGCCAAGCGGCGACTTTTTCTTCCAATCTGACATCACAACGCCTGTTGCACTGATCTCTGGCGGTGTTGGCCTAACACCTATGTTGGCAATGCTAGAAAGCTTGAGCGGTCAACACCATGCCGATATCCAATGGTTGCATGCCGCCGAGCATGGAGAGCAACATGCCTTTGGTCAGCACATCGATACCCTGGTTGAGCAACATGGTAATGCACAGCGCAACGTCTGGTATCGCGAACCAAAAGACAGCGATCAACGCGGTCAGCATTATGATCATCAAGGCATGATGGATATTAGCAAGGTGTCAGCGCTTACCGAAGACAGCCAGCGTCACTTTTACTTATGTGGACCGGTCGGTTTTATGCAGTCAATCGCCAAGCAGTTAACAGACTCAGGTATCACCAAAGATCGTATTTTTTACGAATGCTTTGGCCCACACAAAGTCCTCGACTAACTTCATTCATGACAAAAGACAACGCCCTGCAATAGCAGGGCGTTTTTGAATTTGTGGCAAGTTAAGATCACCAATAGGTATCTCGTCGTTTCGCTCTCGCTATCACGTTACGTGGCATTTTGTTTTCCAACGCCCGTCGAAGCATCGCGACTTTTTGATGCGTCGATTGATCGGCAGTGATGGTGTGATAGAGCCAACGATAAGCATCTTCATAATCCAGTGGGCTACCGTAATCAGCCACCAGCAATTCTGCCAATTGAAGCCTTGCTCGCATATTGCCCAAAGACGCCGCTTCACGAAGATAAGGAATCGCACGCTCTTTGTCTTGTTGCACCAAAGTGCCTAAAGAGTAATATCGCCCCAGTTGTTCCAACGCTGCTGGTAGGCCTTGTTGCGCGGCCAACTGCATGTAGTAAACACCTTGCTCGACATCACGATCGACACACACTCCCCACGCTAACATGTCACCGTAAAGGAATTGATAAGAGGGTAATTCAACACGAATAGCACGCGCTTCAATATCTTGCAGAAGCTGGCATTCGTCTTCTTTGACTTTCTTAAGATGGCTGTTGCTTTCAAACAGACGGATCAACTGCGTTTCATCATATACAGGCAATGCAGGGCCAAGTTCTGCTTTTGCAGCTGAACTAGCCAACATGATTGATATAAATAAGATGCGCAGTTTCATGCATACCCACTTTAACGATGATTGTTAAGAGACTGTGTGTCTTGCATAACTTGTATCGGCAACACCTTGCCTAACTTTACTCTTTTTACGGCGAAATTTTTCCGCACTGGAATATGAACAGTATAGAGTCGTTTGAGCAAAAAAAAACCAGCCACTAAGGCTGGTTTTTTTCAATCTAGAACCAATTAAGACGAGAAAGGCTGAACCTTAATGATCGTCTCGTTGCGGTCTGGGCCAGTTGAGATGATATCAATTGGCACACCAGTCAGCTCTTCGATACGTGCAATGTAATCGAGCGCTGCTTGTGGCAGTTCGTCGATAGATTTCGCACCGAAGGTCTTTTCGCTCCAACCAGGAACGGTTTCATAGATTGGCGTAATATTTTCATACGCATCAGCAGCCATTGGCGATACTTCAAGAACCGTTCCGTCTGGCAGTTGGTAACCAGTACAGATTTTGATTTCTTCCAAGCCGTCCATCACGTCCATCTTGGTCAAGCAAAAGCCTGAGATAGAGTTGATTTGAACTGCGCGGCGCATTGCCACTGCATCAAACCAACCAGTACGGCGGAGGCGACCAGTTGTCGCGCCAAACTCGTGACCAACTGTACCCAGGTGCTTACCGATTGGATCTTGTTTTTCTAGGCCATCGTAAAGCTCAGTCGGGAAAGGACCTGAACCAACACGGGTGCAGTATGCTTTCGCGATACCTAGGATATAACCTAGGTGACGTGGACCAAAACCAGAACCTGCAGCAACACCACCAGCGGTTGTGTTAGAAGAGGTTACATATGGGTAAGTACCGTGGTCGATATCCAGAAGTGTGCCTTGTGCACCTTCGAACATGATCTTGTCGCCACGCTTACGCGCATCGTCAAGTTCTTGAGTCACATCGATAACCATGCTGGTTAGTACGTCAGCTTGTTCCAAAATCTTCGCAAGCGTTTCTTCGTAGCTAACAGGCTCAACTTTGTAGAAGTGCTCCAACTGGAAGTTATGGTACGCCATCACTTCCTTAAGCTTCTCGGCAAACGCTTCTTTGTCGAACAAATCGCCAACACGCAGACCGCGACGAGCAACTTTGTCTTCGTAAGCAGGACCAATACCACGACCAGTGGTACCGATAGCTTTCTTACCACGAGCAGCTTCACGAGCAACGTCGAGTGCAATGTGATAAGGAAGAATTAGCGGACAAGCTTCTGACAGGAACAGACGTTCACGAACTGGAAAACCGCGCTCTTCGAGGCCGCCCATTTCTTTCATCAATGCGTCAGGAGACAGAACAACACCGTTACCGATGATGCACTTAACGTTGTTACGAAGAATGCCAGAAGGAATCAAATGCAGAACGGTTTTTTCACCGTCGATAACGAGAGTGTGACCCGCATTGTGACCGCCTTGGTAGCGCACCACGTAATTTGCGTCTTCAGTTAAAAGATCGACGATCTTACCCTTACCTTCGTCACCCCATTGAGTGCCGAGAACGACTACGTTATTACTCATCTTTTCCAGTCAGTTGCTGATTAAAACGGGATTCTAGCACCTTCATTTAAACGTTGCAGTCATTTTTTAACCGTCGTCCCGAACATGTTAATCAGGCTGTCACAGTTTTTTGCTCTGTTCATTTACTTGGACGGCCACATCATATATGCGATGACAATACCTGCTACCACCAAGCATCCGCCTATGCGACGAAGCGTTGTATCCTGTAGTTGACTCATTTCCTTGACCATATTTCGCCATTTGTTCGGAACAAGCATGGGGCCTAAACCTTCAACAACCAGTACCAGGCCTATCGCTAATAACAACTCTTTTCCCATAAAACACCTCAAATTAGGGGCAAAAAAAAGACAAGGCGCGATGCCTTGTCTTTCATTTTTACGATTAACGCCACACTATTTCAGGTTAACGTTTGGCTCTTTCATGTACTGGAAGAACTCGCTGCTTGGGTCAACCACTAGGATGTCACCCTTATTGCTAAAGCTCTTCTCGTAAGCTTGCAGAGAACGTATGAAGTTGTAGAACTCAGGTTCTTTATTAAAAGTACCTGCGTAGATATTCGCAACTTCTGCGTCTGCTTCACCACGTGTTACACGGGCCGTTTTTTCTGCTTCAGCAAGAATGGTTGCCACTTCAAGTTCAGATTGAGCACGGATGACTTCCGCTTTCTCACGACCTTGTGAACGGTGGCGACGCGCTACCGTTTCACGCTCTGCACGCATACGCGCGTAGATAGATTCACTGATCTTGTCTGGCAGGTTGATTTTCTTGATACGAAGGTCAATCACTTCAATGCCAATATCATTGGCACTTTGTTGCACTTCGTCCAGAACATCCGCCATGACTTGCTCACGCTTCTCAGAGACGATTTCTTTAATGGTCTTCGAACCAATTTCAGCTCGTAGGCCATCAGACACTTTACGTTGCAACAACGCTTCAGCAGTCAAACGGTTACCACCACCTGTTGACAGGTAATATTGACCGAAATCTTGAATACGCCATTTAACGTAGGAGTCGATGATCACATCTTTTTTCTCAGATGTAACGAAGCGGTCAGATTGATCGTCCATGGTTTGAATACGTGCATCAAGGATCTGAACGCTATCAAACACTGGCACTTTGAACTGCAAACCTGGTCCGTAGATTTTCGCCTGATCGTCTTCCGCTTTCAGAATTCGACCAAAACGAAGCACAATTCCACGCTCGCCTTCATCAACCACAAACACTGACATCAAACCAACAACGATCGAAACAATAATCAGAGGGATTAATAACTTACGCATAATTAGTATCTCCCCTGACGCGTTGTCGTTGGACTAGAACTTGGGCTAGGCACTCCAGACGGGCCTGACGCTTCCAATTCAATACCGTATTCAATCGCATTGGTATCAGAATTGGTACGAGGTTGAGGCGCTTGATTCATCAACTTATCCAAAGGCAGATACAGCAAGTTACCACCGCCCGCTTGTGAGTCAATCAGTACCTTGCTGGTGTTGCCATAGACTTGCTCCATGGTTTCCAGATAGAGACGATTACGCGTCACTTCAGGTGCAGCCTGATATTCAGGAAGCAGCTTTTCAAACTGCGCCACGTCACCTTCAGCTTCATTGACGGTTTTCTCACGATAACCCAACGCTTCCTTCTTCAGGCGCTCAGCTCGACCCGTTGCCTTAGGCAAAATGTCGTTACTGTAAGCTTCTGCTTCTTTGATGTAGCGTTCTTCATCTTCTCGCGCTTTGATTGCATCATCGAATGCATCCTGAACTTGTTCCGGAGCTCGCGCGCCTTGTAAGTTCACATCAACAACCAAGATACCCATATCGTAACGGTCGATAATACGATTGATTTCCGTCTGAGTTTTTGTACGGATCTCTTGACGACCTGTAGTCAGGATATCATCCATCACCGCATCACCAATGACCGCACGCAGCGCTGAGTCAGTTGCCTGACGTAGACTGTCATCCGCATTAGTTACCGAGTACAGATACTTTTCTGGATCTGCAATGCGATACTGAACGTCCATATCAACGCTCACAACGTTTTCATCTTTGGTCAGCATTTCGCCTGAACTACGCAAAGAACGAATCGCTTGGACATTGACGGTTGTGACTTCATCAATGAAATTTGGTTTCCAGTTCAGACCAGGCTGAACAATGCGGTTGTACTCACCGAAGCGCAATACAACACCACGCTCAGCTTCACCGATAGTGTAAAAGCCTGTCGCGCCCCAAATAACCACACCCACAACGGCAACTACGCCCAAACCAGCAGCACTGCTGCCAAAAGATGGTCCTTTACCTTTACCGCCACCAAACAAACCACTCAGTTTGCGGCTAATTTTACCAAACACCTCATCGAGGTCCGGCGGTCCTTGGTCACGACCTCCGCGATTACCCCACGGATCTTTGTCCTGACCGCCATTATTTCCTGGCTCATTCCACGCCATTAGAGCACTCCATCAATATGATATGACGATAGTTTTTATACTGTAACAGTCTGTTAGTTGACGATAAAGTCGCCTAACTCGCTGCCTTCCCGTTTTCTTAACCTTAGCCAATCGGCTTGAGGTAAGCGCACATCGATCAGCAAATGTCCGTCCTGATCGTATTCTTCTTGCAAAATACAACGCAACCGACAGAATTTACTGTGCATTCTGCCAATGGCCGAAGGTGGAATACGTAAGCGATAGCTTACCATAGTCCCCGCCAGCCTTTCGGTCAGTGCCTCAAAAAGAAGATCTATACCCCGATCTGCAAGCGCTGATACCCAAACAATTCTTGGGACGCCTTCATCATCACGTTCGATACGCGGCAATGCATCTTCCATATTATCGATCTTGTTCATCACCAACAGAGTTGGTACTTCGTGTGCATCAATCTCTTCAAGAACCACATTAACTGCGTCAATGTTCTCCCGGAAACGATCATCACTAGCATCGATGACATGGAGCAATAGCGTCGCTTCTTGCGTCTCTTTGAGCGTAGCTTTAAATGCCGCAACGAGATCATGGGGCAAATGTCGAATAAATCCAACGGTATCTGCCAAAATAACGTCACCAACATCTTCCACTTCGATCTTACGCAATGTCGGGTCAAGCGTTGCAAACAGCTGATCAGCTGCATAAACACCGGCATCCGTAATGCGATTGAACAAAGTAGATTTGCCTGCATTGGTGTATCCCACCAGCGAGACAGTCGGCACTTCAGCGCGATTTCTTGCGCGTCGCCCCTGCTCTCGTTGTTTAGCGACTTTATCAAGTCTACGCAAAATCGCCTTAACGCGATCACGTAACAAACGACGGTCAGTCTCTAGCTGAGTTTCACCCGGGCCACGCAAGCCTATACCGCCTTTTTGACGTTCTAAGTGCGTCCAGCCTCGAATAAGTCGAGTCGATAGATGACGAAGTTGCGCCAGTTCTACCTGCAACTTACCTTCGTGAGTGCGGGCTCGCTGAGCAAAAATGTCCAAGATTAGGCCGGTGCGATCAAGCACACGACATTGAATTAACCGCTCGAGATTTCGCTCCTGCGCAGGTGATAGCGCATGGTTGAAAATGACGATTTCTGCCCCGGTCATCCGGACGGCATCTGCGATTTCGAGGGCTTTACCTTCACCAACGAAGTATTTGGAATGCGGGGATTGTCGGCTGCCTGTAATCGTTTGCAACCGCGTAACCCCCGCTGACGATACCAGCAATTCGAGTTCGCTGAGATCTTCCCATTCGCCTTGTTGGGTGAAGTTGATATGAACTAAAACAGCCTGTTCACCGGCTTCGTAACGGTCAAACAAGCGATCAACTCCTTACCAAAGGATTGTTACTCCTCAGTCTTATCTTGCTGACGCTCGCCTGCTGGGCGGTCAGTAGGATTGTTATGATGATGATTCACTGGGCGAGCAGGGACCACGGTAGAAATCGCATGCTTGTACACCATTTGGTTGACGGTATTTTTCAGCAGGATCACGAACTGGTCAAAAGATTCAATCTGGCCTTGAAGCTTGATACCGTTTACCAAATAGATAGAAACAGGTACACGTTCACGGCGCAGTGCATTGAGAAACGGGTCTTGTAGAGATTGCCCCTTAGCCATTTTTAATTTTCCTTATTGGTTTGTAGTTGTATTAGCAACAAAAAGATCAACAACGCCGCTTACAACAATCCAAGTATACCCTGCTCAAACTGCGATCAGGTTAAACACTTTGTGACTGTTTGTAACGATAACGGCACGTCGTCGCTATCAAGCCATGTCAAATTGTCCCAGCTACGAAGCCAGGTAATTTGACGCTTGGCTAACTGACGGGTGGCACACACACCACGATAGACTGCATCATCAATAGAGCAGCTACCCGCCAAATAATCCCACATCTGTCGGTAACCCACGCACCGGATCGAAGGCATATCTGAATTCAAATCGCCGCGATCGTAAAGCGTACGAACCTCCTCCTCGAAGCCAGCTTCCATCATCTTTTGGAAACGTAACTCAATTCGGCGATGTAGCTCCCCCCTTTCCTTAGGGGCTATTGCAAATTGGTGAACCTCATATGGCAATGGTTCACCTTTGGTTTCGGTCAACTCAGTCAGAGTTTTACCCGAAATACGAAAAACTTCCAGCGCTCTCGACAGTCGCTGAGGATCATTCGGATGAATCCTCGCTCCTGCGACAGGATCGATACTGCACAACTCGTCATGCAGTGACTGCCAACCTCGCATCTGCGCTTCCTGCTCAATAGTAGCTCGGATCGCCTGATCCGCAGGAGGCAAAGGTGACAAACCTTCCAATAATGCTTTGAAGTAAAGCATCGTACCACCAACTAAAAGCGGAATTCTCCCTTTTGCGACAATGTCCGCCATTTCTCGCAGCGCATCGGCGCGAAAATCAGCCGCGGAATATGCCTCAGAAGGATCGAGAATATCGATCAATCGATGCGGCGCTAATGCCAATTCATGCGCATTAGGTTTAGCGGTGCCAATATTCATATCACGATAGATCAATGCGCTATCGACACTGATGATATCGACGGGGAACTGTTGTCTTAGCGCGATAGCCAGATCGGTTTTACCCGATGCGGTCGGCCCCATTAAGAAAATTGCCTTAGGCAAAGCGTTAGTCATGTTTGAATGCTTCTATTGCCGTTGCCACATCGACCGGACGCAGTAACGTTGAAAAATGCGCTGCTAGCTGATCCTGCCAACAGTGTTCTAACTCAGTGATCAGTGTAATGGCTTGCGACAGGCCGTAGTCGTCTGTTTTTTGCGTCGCTTGTACTGCCAACCAATCCATCAGTTGTTCCTCAGAAAGCACATTTTGCTCCCCTTTCTGCGCTAAAACATCCAAAAGTGTAGGAACAAAGTGCTGCAAATTGTGTTTGCGCAGCGGCTGACACACCGCCATCACCATAATTTGCGAAGACGATTTCTTTCGGATAACAATACCAAACTGCTGAAGCAGTGCATCATATTGTGCTAATAATTTGATTTCTTGCGCTGACGCTGGCAAAGCCTGCGGGATCAATAGAGGTTGGGCTTTTAACCCTTCCGAAGAGGCAAAGCGCATCTGACCAAGTATCGAAAGATACGCTGCCGCATCTAAATCCAATAGTGCGAAACCATCTATGCGCTGCAACAGCAAATATTTTGATGAGACAATCGCCAGTGCTTTGCCCAATCCTTTATCAACATGGCCGACTGAAATCGGCGTTTTTGAAAATGCTTTGGGAGGCTCAGCGACTTCATGTTGAGTAGGAACAACAGGGGTTGTCATTAGCGCCTTATAAGCGCGTTGCTCACTGTACGATGGCGCTGCTTCACCAAACCGCGCTTTGGTTTCACCGCGATGAGTATTGGTTTTGCCCGTTGTATCAGACTGTGCTCGCCACTCTGTCCCTTCGGACTGTCCCGGATATCTCGAATCCACATTGGCTTCGGCTTTTGAGTAGGCACTTGAGTCAGACGAAGGAGACGTACCTTCAACTGAACGAGAAGATGCGAAGCCTCGCGGTTCGGCTGTCGACGAAATTGTCTTCGTCGGCATTGAGATTGAAGAGGTAGACGCCGAACGATGTGCTGGCGAATCAAGCTGAGTACTGTCAGTTGCCGTTTCATATTCACCCGCTTCTGGGTGTGAATATTGAGCGTCATGCGCCTGCTCTGCTGCCACTTGCATCAATGCATCAGCAACAGCCTGATAGATAAAATCATGCACCAATCTCGCTTGATGAAAACGCACTTCATGCTTGGCTGGATGGACATTCACATCCACTTGATGAGGGTCAATATCGATATAAAGCACATATGCGGCGAATTGATCAGAGCGCAGTGACGCCTCATAGCCTTGTCGAATAGCATGATTAATGAGTTTGTCTTTCATCATGCGCTGATTAACAAAACAATGCTGAATATCGTTTTGGGCGCGCGCACCTTGTGGTGTGCATATCCAGCCACGAAGGGTTAATCCTTGATGCTCAAGGCTCACCTCGACGGCCGTTTTAACAAACTGACTGCCACACGCGGCAGCAAGTCGACGTTCGCGCTGCGCATCATTAGTGGCGGCACGATATTGACGCACCATCGTCCCGTTGTGACGCAATGTAATGGCCACATCAAAACGGCTTAACGCAATACGTTTAAGCAATTCATCAATGTGGCTAAATTCAGTTTTATCCGTGCGCAGAAACTTACGACGTGCGGGTGTATTAAAGAATAAATCCACCACTTCCACGGTTGTCCCTACAGGATGAGCAGCAGGTTTAACCTGAACCGCCATATCTCGCCCTTCTGCATAGGCAGACCACGCTTCTGTTTGTTGCTGCGTGCGAGAAGTCAGTGTCAGACGGGAAACAGAACTAATACTGGCGAGCGCTTCACCACGAAAACCAAGGCTAATGATGGCTTCAAGATCGTCAAGGCAGGTGATTTTTGAGGTTGCGTGACGACTAAGCGCTAACTCCAACTCATCTTTGTTAATACCCGAGCCGTTATCACGAATACGAATGAGTTTGCTGCCGCCTTTTTCGATATCAACATCGATACGTGTCGCACCCGCATCAATGCTATTTTCGACAAGCTCTTTAACCACAGAAGCTGGCCGTTCAACGACTTCGCCTGCTGCAATCTGGTTCGCCAGACGAGCAGGTAATATCTGAATCGTCATGCTTAGCTCCCGGGAATAATCAAGGTTTGACCGACCGCCAACTCGTCTGAGCGTAGCTTATTGACGTTACGGATACTGTCGACCGTCACGCCATAGTTACTGGCGATTTTACCCAGATACTCCCCGCGTTTCACTTTGTGCTGTTTGTTCTTCGGTTTAATACCGACCACTTTTAACTTCTGGCCCACAGCCAACTCATCAGAACGCAGCTTGTTCGCACTACGTATACTGGCGACCGTCACGCCGTATTTCGACGCAATTTTGCCAAGGTATTCACCGCGGCCAACAATATGGAGTTTGGTGACCGTTTTACCCGATGAGGTTTTGGCTCCGCGTTGAGGTGCTGTAGGCTTAGATGACGTCGACGCTAACGTACCTAAGTTTACGTTAGGCACACTCAACACTTGCCCCACTCTCAACGAGTTAGACTTGAGGCCATTTGCGGCCTTAATTGCAGACACTGTACTGCCGTATTTCTTAGCAATAACGGATAGAGACTGACCGGGTGTCACTTTGTGCTTCACGCCGTTTTTACGAGCAGCCATTAAGGTGCCATCTGGCGGAAAGTCTTCAAAATAGGTCAATACCCCTTTGAATACCGCGTTGGCAATTTTTTGCTGATGACCAGAACTCAGCAGAAGCCTTTCTTCTTTCGGGTTAGTAATAAAACCCGCTTCGACCAACAAGGATGGAATGTCGGGAGATTTCAGTACTGCAAGACTGGCATGTTCAGGGCTGGATTTATGCAGCTTTGTCACTTTCCCCATTTCCTTCAATATGCGAATCGCGACGTCATACCCTTCTTTTTGCGAGTTACTAAATTGCAGGTCGAGCACCGCACGACTGAGATATTCGTCTTCGTTGTCATCAAGTAATGCGCCACCGCCAAGCAAGTTAGATTGCTCTTCATGCTTTTCTATCCAACGACCAATTTCATTGTTTGCGCGACTACGCGACAACACCCAGACGGATGCACCGCTAGGTTGAGGCTTGTGAAAACCATCCGCATGAATAGAAACGAGAAGATGCGCACCATGTTTACGGGCAATTTCAGAGCGCTTGTTCAGATCAACAAAGTAATCACCATTTCGCGTCAGTACGGCTTTTAATCCTGGCGTCGCATTTATCTTTTGAGCAACGCGGCGTGCAATGGAGAGAGTGACGTGTTTTTCGTATTTACGCTTTGGCCCCACGGCGCCAGGGTCATTACCACCATGGCCGGGATCAATCGCAATAATGATGTCATCCGTCCCAAACGGCAAGGCGGCTTGAGCTTCTGAAGGTTTCGGTTTTTTCGCCGGCGTCACAGCAATAACTTTTGCACTGTGTGGTAGATCAATAACCAAACGGTGGCCGTATTCACCACCAGGTGCAAGCGCGAATATCCGAGGAGTACTTTTGTTTTTCAGCTCAAAAACAAGGCGATAATCCCCTTTTTTAGCCGGATTGCTTTTACGGATTTTGGTTAAGATTTTACTGTCGCTGATGGTTTTCGGCAATGTCATGCCCAGCGATGTATCTTTGATATCCACCACCAGACGATCAGGCTTAGTTAGCGTAAAAAACGAATAGGCGGGTTCACTCGCCATATCCATCACAACTCGGGTTTCATCAGGTGCTGGCCAAATACGCACATTTTCGAGTGAATTCGCCCATGCTGAGGTCATCAACCCCAGCCAACCTATGATCCCTGCTAACACGCCAAGCCAACGCATAAATCTATTTCCACTCCAACGTATCAATCAGAGCTTCACCGACATCGGTATTGGCTTTCACCTGTACCGTTCGCTGCTCACCGTTATATTTCAGTGTGATATCGAGATCAGGTTCTGGCAATAAACCTTCACCTTTTTCCGGCCACTCCACCAAACAAAGCGCGTCAGGCGTGAAGTAATCACGTATCCCCATAAATTCAAGTTCTTCAGGATCGGCCAAACGGTAGAGGTCGAAATGGTAAACCTGCCAAGAGGCAAGCTGGTAGGGTTCGACGAGTGTATAAGTTGGACTCTTTACGTTACCTGCATGGCCAAGAGATTGAATAAAGCCGCGCGAAAACGTCGTTTTCCCCGCACCTAAATCTCCATGTAGATAAATCGTAGTTTGCTGTGAACACGCTGCTGCGAGTGCCGCACCAAACGCCACTGTTGCCTGCTCATCGGCAAGCTCAGTATTGATCATTATTGTCATGTTTCTCACTGCTTTATTGTTTAACGGTCAATCGCCGTCAAATCTGCATTTGTTCTATGTTATTTCCTAGCAAAGGTAGCAAGTCGCTGGCCAATAGACCACGCGATCCATGCTGCGCTGCGATATCTGCAGCATAACTGTGCAGAAACGCGCCAAACCTTGCTGCATCTTCAAGAGATTGAGATTGCGCCAAACAAGACGCTATCACGCCCGTTAACACATCCCCCATTCCACCTGATGCCATGCCGGGGTTTCCTGCATGGATGACAAAGGAGTGAACGCCATCATAAACGATTGTGCCTGCACCTTTAAGCACCACCACGCCACCGTAGCGATTATGTATTTCTTTGACGGCAGAAAACCGATCCCGTTCAATTTCTTCAACACTGAGATTCAATAATGTTGCGGCTTCTCCCGGATGAGGAGTGAGTATCCAATTATTTTGCTGGTTTTGGCGTTGATTTCGACAAGGATCCCTCGAAAGCAATGTTAAACCATCAGCATCGATCACCATCGGCTTACAACTCTCAAGCGCCGCATCAAACACTCGCTTTGACCAAGCAGATTGACCCAGCCCTGGGCCAAGTGCAATCACATCAGCCCAAGCGAGTATTTCGTTCAGTGCTTTATTGCCTCGCTTTTCTTCCCATTGCCGAGTCATTAACTCAGGTTGGCGAGCCAATATCGCGGTCACATTCGTTTCATGGGTTAACAATGCCACCAGTCCCGCACCCGTTCGCAATGCAGCCTGACCACACAAAATAATCGCGCCACCTGTCCCTTTTTCACCGCCGATACAAAGAAGGCGCCCGAAATGACCTTTGTGGGCACTTTGGCAGCGAGTGGGTTCCAATTGCCGCGCTTGCTCTGAACAGAGCAGTGTAACTGAAGAGGGGATATGCGCTTCAAACGCTTGACCTATATCCAGACCATCAAAAATTAACTCGCCGCAATAATCCACCGCTTTTCCAGTAAAAAGCCCCTGCTTCAATGCGACAAACGTCACCGTGATGTCGGCGCTCACCGCACCGCTAAGCACACCGCCCGTATCAGCATGCAATCCGCTCGGGATATCAACAGCAAGGACAGGCGACGACGAGGCATTAATCGACGCAATAGCATCACGATAGCACCCCGACACATCCCGTGATAAACCGGTACCAAGCAGCGCATCAATAATCAGATCACGGGGTTCATCGGGCAAATCCCCCGTTAAGATCGTCCCACCTTGTTTTACGAAGGCTTGCTGCGCTAACAAGGCATCGCCTGTGATCTTAAGAGGGTCGCAGGCAGACCAAAGGGTCACATTTAAACCCGCTTCAAGCGCTAATCGCCCTACCACATAGCCATCGCCACCATTATTACCACTGCCACAACAAATCAGGATCTTATCCGCTTCAGGCCAACGCTGACAAAGTACGTTAAACACGGCGAATCCCGCATGCGTCATTAAATCGTACATTTTCACGCCAAGATCCGATGCGATCTTGCGTTCTCCGTCTCTAACCTGATCCGATCGATACAGGGAGTGTGGTAAACTTGCCGTCATCTTCAGCTATCCATCCTGATCTTATGTCTGACTCTCGATCTCTATCGTCGATCAATTTTAACCAACTTGCTGAAAATATCAGGCAATGGGGGCGTGAACTAGGTTTTCAGCATATTGGTATTACCGATATTGATCTCCGTCAGCATGAAGCCCAACTTCAACGATGGCTTGACGCTGGTTATCATGGCGAAATGGATTGGATGGCGCGCCACGGCATGATGCGTGCCCGCCCACAAGAGTTGGTTGAAGGGACTATTCGCGTCATCAGCGCGCGTATGGACTATCTGCCACCCAATGCGGGGTTTGCCAAAACGCTCGACGACCCTTCGCTTGCCTACATTAGCCGCTACGCGCTTGGCCGTGATTACCACAAGCTGATCAGAAACCGACTGAAAAAATTAGGCGATCGCATCTCACAAGAAGTCGGACCGTTTGGCTACCGCCCATTTGTTGATTCCGCCCCTGTGCTGGAGCGCCCTCTGGCGGAAAAGGCAGGACTAGGCTGGACTGGCAAACACTCGCTCTTACTCAGTAAAGAGGCCGGTTCATGGTTCTTCCTCGGCGAGCTATTAGTAGATTTGCCGCTTCCTGTGGACGCGCCGCAAGATAACCTCTGTGGGAAATGCGTTGCCTGCATGACCTCATGCCCAACCAATGCCATCGTTGATAATACCGTGGTAGATGCGCGACGCTGTATTTCTTATCTCACTATAGAGCTTGATGGCCCTATTCCTGAGGAGTTTCGCGTTGCTATGGGTAACCGAATTTATGGCTGTGACGACTGCCAGTTAGTCTGCCCTTATAATCGTGAGGCTGAACTCACACAAGAAGCGGACTTCCACGGTCGACCAAGTTTGGTTCAACAATCATTAAAAACGCTTTTCAGTTGGGATGAATATACATTTTTAAAAGAAACTGAAGGCTCTGCAATTCGCCGTATAGGCCACGAAAAATGGCGCAGGAACCTGTCAGTTGCGATGGGGAACGCACCTTACGACCCAGAAATTATTGAGCTTTTACAAGCAGCTAAAAGTTTCTCTGCTATGCTTGATGAGCATCTCGATTGGGCTATCGCTCAGCAAGTCGAGCGCAAAAAGGAAGCAGCGATTAGTGTACAGCCCGCTTCAACTAAACGGCTAGTCCGAATAGTCCAAAAAGGTTTGCCTAGAGACGCATAAATCATGCAAATCTTGACGAATTTACCAGTTTTCAATCGATAAAAGTTCAAAAATAAGACACAGATTCACTTCTGCTGCGCAATGTGGAAAACATTTTCAGTACGCCATAAATCAGTGCATATCAATAAAGTTAAACACAATCTGTGAATAATCTCGGCGTGATGTCACGTAAGGTGACAAGGTTGGGGATAAACGCTTGAAAAGTTATTTCTCGAAAAACACTAACCCAATAAAAACATACAGTTATACAAAATCTCATGCACAAGCATGAGTTATCCACTGATCATCTTCCGAGCAGGTAACTCTGCGAAAGGTCACACCTTCAAATATTCATCAACGGCTTTACCCACAACTTGGTCGCTGTGGATAACTCTGTGAGAAACATATAAATGCGAACAACTATGCCTCAGTGGCATAGTAGGAATTACTTTAGTATTCAGATTTTAGCTGGGCTAGACCTTGCCCTGAGATAATGCTTCACAGCATTAAAGACAACGACTCGCTGTACCCTACATATAACTGGTACATATTCCGCGAAGTGTTGATGCTTACAGACGATTTACTGTAAGAAATTGAAACGAAACACAAGGCTTCTTGTATCTCGTGCCTCTGAAGTATCAGAAGCCTAAATTGGAGCGACACACGAGGCTCGAACTCGTGACCTCAACCTTGGCAAGGTTGCGCTCTACCAGCTGAGCTAGTGTCGCATTAAAGAGCGTCCGAATGACTTCGGCAATTTTTGAAGCGATTGCAAGGTAACTTGCGTTTCGCACTTCCGACATATCGAAAGGTATCAATTTGGAGCGACACACGAGGCTCCCGATCTTCAAGGCTTAGGCGTGACCTCAACCTTGGCAAGGTTTCTTGCGTGTTGCGCTTCCGACGTATCGAAAGGTATCAATTTGGAGCGACACACGAGGCTCGAACTCGTGACCTCAACCTTGGCAAGGTTGCGCTCTACCAGCTGAGCTAGTGTCGCA
>NZ_JBGONO010000005.1:200536-214300 GCF_041439165.1 Enterovibrio sp. FF113
AACTCGTGACCTCAACCTTGGCAAGGTTGCGCTCTACCAGCTGAGCTAGTGTCGCATCACAGTGCCGATTTTCATCGGGCTTTTTTATTTTAGCAACTTCGACATATCGAAAGTTTGCTGTGTCTCCTAAAGAGAGTTTGTTATCTCTCTAAGAGAATTTGGAGCGACACACGAGGTTCGAACTCGTGACCTCAACCTTGGCAAGGTTGCGCTCTACCAGCTGAGCTAGTGTCGCAAGGATCATCTGACGATCATCACATGATCTTTAAATCTTATTGTTCCCGCAAACTTTGTTCGGTGTGCTTTCGCTATACCGTATGTTTGCTCTCTCACTAAGAGAGATTGGAGCGACACACGAGGCTCGAACTCGTGACCTCAACCTTGGCAAGGTTGCGCTCTACCAGCTGAGCTAGTGTCGCTTCGTCAAAGACATTTGTCTCTATCAGGGCTGCGAATTATACGAAGAAAAATCAGGGATGCAAGCCTCTAAACTCATAAATTTTGAAATTTCTTCGTATCGCTTATTTTGACATCAGATCGTGAAGATCTTACTTCTGTAGTAACGCAGTTCTTCAATTGACTCTCGGATATCATCCATAGCCAAGTGCGTTCCCTGTTTTTGAACACCAGATAAAAGATCTGGCTGCCAGCGACGCACCAACTCTTTGATGGTGCTAACGTCTACGGTGCGGTAATGGAAGAAGCGCTCAAGTTCTGCCATATGCAGGTACAAGAAACGACGATCTTGCCCCACACTATTGCCACAAATTGGTGATACACCCGCTGGCACCCACTCCTTGAGGAAAGCGATCGTTTCTTGAATCGCTTGCTCTTCATTTTTCGTGCTTGCTTTGACACGATCCACCAGCCCACTTCGAGTATGAGTATTGGTGCACCACTCGTCCATAATCGCTAATTCATCGTCAGATTGATGAATGGCAATGACTGGCCCTTCAGCTAACACGTTAAGTTGAGCATCTGTTACAACGGTAGCGATCTCAATGACTTTATGAACTTGCGGATCAAGTCCAGTCATCTCAAGATCGATCCAGATTAAATTCTTATCGCTGAAAGACATCCAAATTGCCTATTTTACAAATAAACCATGTATCATACTTAGCCTGACTTGAAAGCCAACTAAACTAGCGACATTCTCGTGGCAAAAAAGAAAAATCTCACAAAAGGCCAATTGCGCCGAGTACGGACAAACCAAAAGAAACGAATTGATCGTCAGCAAAAGGATGTCCAGTGGGATGAATCTTTGCTGCAATCAGCCCGTGAAGGGGTCGTTATTACCCGTTTTGGACAACATGCCGATATTGAAGATCTTCAAACCGGTGCCATTCAACGTTGTAACCTTCGCCGTTCAATCGAAAGCTTGGTGACGGGTGATACGGTCGTCTGGCGTCCAGGCGTAGAAGCACTGCAAGGTATTGCTGGCGTTGTGGAAGGTGTCCATGAACGCCGTTCAGTACTGACTCGCCCAGACTACTATGACGGTGTAAAACCTGTCGCAGCTAACATCGATCAAGTTGTGATCGTTTCTGCGATATTACCCGAATTGTCTACCGACATTATAGACCGTTACTTAATCGCTACCGAACAGGTTGATTTCAAACCGCTTATCGTCATAAACAAAATTGACCTTTTGGACGATGAAGGCCTTGAAATGGTTAGGAATATTCTATCGCTCTATCATGATATTGGTTATGAAGTGATGATGGTGAGCCAGAAGTCTGGTGAAGGTATGGTTGCGTTAAAAGCGAAACTTGCTGACGTTACCAGTATTTTCGTCGGGCAGTCAGGCGTGGGCAAATCAAGCCTGGTTAACGTCTTGCTTCCTGAAGTGAATGCTCATACTTGTGAAGTCTCTGAAAACTCAGGACTTGGTCAACACACCACCACCACTGCACGCCTGTATCACTTCCCGAATGGGGGTGATCTGATCGATAGCCCTGGCGTACGTGAATTTGGACTTTGGCATTTGGAGCCAGAGCAAGTCACACAAGGGTTTAAAGAGTTTGGCGACTATCTTGGCGGCTGTAAATTTCGAGACTGCAAACATAAAGATGACCCTGGTTGTTTGATCCGTGAAGCAGTCGAAGAAGGCAAAATCAGCATTGAACGCTTCGAAAGCTATCACAAGATCATTGATAGCATGACGGAAATGAAGGCAAACCGTCAGTTTTCACGCGATAAAGAAAACTGATCACCCACTGATTCTTTCCTACATCTGGTTAGCGGCCTGTTAATTTTGTAAACTAGGCCGCTTTTTAATTTCCGGCCTTTTGAATTTCTCTTGGGCAAACGACAAGTTAGGAAAAATAACCGTGTCTAACGATTTGAAAATTGGCCTGCAGTATTGCATGCCAAAACATCTGCTAACCCGCTTAGTCGGTAAGCTAGCAGCTGCAAAAGCAGGTTTTTTAACCACCGCCGTGATCAAGTGGTTTGTACGTCAGTACAAGGTGGAAATGAGCGAAGCGAAAAATCCAGATCCGGCTAGCTACCCTACGTTCAACGATTTCTTTGTCCGTGAATTGAAAGAGGATGCTCGCCCGCTAAACGATGACGCTGATGTGATCAGCCATCCTGCTGATGCTTGTGTGAGCCAAGCAGGCCCCATCGAAAAAGGCCGACTTATTCAAGCCAAAGGACATACTTTTGATGCTTGTGAGCTATTAGGTGGCGACGCGCAGTTAGCACAGGAATTTGCAGACGGCGATTTCGCGACCCTGTATCTATCACCACGTGATTACCACCGTGTACACATGCCATGTGATGGTACGCTGCGCCAAATGATTTATGTGCCTGGCGATCTGTTCTCAGTTAATCCTCTAACAGCAGAAAACGTTCCAAACTTGTTTGCACGTAACGAGCGTGTGGTGTGTATTTTCGACACTGCATTTGGCCCGTTGGCACAGGTGTTGGTTGGCGCAACCATCGTGGGCAGTATTGAAACAGTTTGGGCTGGCACAATTACTCCGCCAACCGGACAAAGCATCCGTCGCTGGGATTACCCTGCACAAGGCGACCAATCAATCACCCTGAAAAAAGGTGAGGAAATGGGTCGCTTCAAGTTGGGATCAACGGTAATCAACCTGTTCCCAAAAGACGTGATGACGTTTGATGAAAGCATAGTCGCGGGTAAACCAACCCTAATGGGTGAAGCGTATGCTCGCCTTAGTGCTCAATCACCTACCGTCGGCGACGATATTAACGACTCACAACCTGCTTAACGGCAAAGTTGGGATCTGTGACGAAAAGGGCATTGTTGCCCTTTTTTTGTACGTGAATTTTATCCGAGAACAGAGTTTTTTCTCCTCCTCCCCGTATGCTGTTGTTCATACAGTGATATCCAAGGCGATGAATTAAAAGCAAATGTGATGCCATCGCCTTATATCAATCGGATTAAGTCAGCGGTCATCAATTTGTGCAGGAAAAATCGTCATATGCCAAAACTCTCTCGTGCTGTTTTCTTTAAGTTTTCCGTCGCATTTTGTGTCCCATTCGGCGTATTGCTTATGCCTACTGACTGGATCCCGCTCGACGATCTGACGATCATTCAACACCGCCTGCTCGCGATTTTCTTGCTTGCCGCATTGCTTTGGGTACTAGAGCCTGTGCCCGTCTTCGCCACGTCGATCCTGATCATCGCATTAGAACTCATCATGATATCGGACAAAGGTCTCACGTGGTTTCGTGATGCCCAGCCGGGACATGACCTTGGCGAGTTAATGAAATACACCGACATTTTTAGCGCTTTCTCCTCGCCTATCATCATTTTGTTCATGGGCGGCTTCGCCCTTGCTATCGCCGCCTCAAAATACGATTTAGATAACAATCTCGCACGCGTGCTACTCAAGCCTTTTGGCACTAAGCCTCGCTTTATCATGTTAGGGCTAATGCTAATCACCGCTGTGTTTTCAATGTTTATGTCGAATACCGCCACCACGGTCATGATGCTTGCGTTGCTTGGCCCTATCGTCGCGTCTGTACCCAAAGGAGATACTGGCATTAAGGCTTTGGTGTTGTGTATTCCGGTTGCAGCCAATACTGGCGGCATTGCCACCCCTATAGGAACACCGCCCAACGCGATCGCGCTCCAATATTTAACAGGGGAAAACGCTATTAGCTTTTTGGAATGGATGACCATGGGCTTACCGTTTGTGGTTGTGCAACTCGCTTTTGCATGGTGGCTATTGCAAAGACTCTTCCCTGCTAGTCAGGATAAAATGACGCTAAAGCTCGACGGTCAATTTAAGAAAAGCTGGCGCGCATATACGGTTTACGCCACGTTTGCAGCAACCATACTGCTTTGGATGACTACCGGCTTGCATGGCATGAACACCTATGTGGTTTCCATTATCCCTCTTGCCGTGTTTACGCTTACCGGCATTATGGGAAAAGAAGAACTAAAACTCATCAATTGGGATGTGCTTTGGCTTGTGGCTGGAGGGATCGCGATTGGTTTGGCACTGGATAAAACAGGGCTTGCAGCAGCATTGGCACACGCCATTGATTATGACAGTCTCTCACCAGTGGCCGTGGTACTGACCTTGTCTCTCATCTGCTGGCTGATGGCGAATTTCATGTCAAATACCGCAACGGCAAACCTTCTGATGCCAATTGCTGCTGCCGTTGCGACCTCTATGCAAAGCTTGTCTGCCGTTGGTGGTGTTCAGGGACTGCTGGTTGTTGTCGCCTTTTCAGCATCACTTGGCATGATCTTACCGGTATCAACGCCCCCCAACAGCCTTGCGTATTCAACCGGATTAATTGAAAGCCGAGATATGGCAAAAGTCGGGTTACTTATCGGTCTCGTCGGCCTCGCACTTGTCTATGCCGCGATGCTCATTCTCACCTAAACATGAAAAATAGCACCAAATAGTGGCAAACAAGCGGGAGGATGCGATTCGCGCTTTTCCCTCGTCGAAAGTCCATATACACTCGCGCTCTTTTCAAATTTATTGATGCGAACCTGTAGTCGCATGTTGTGAGGGCTTTCTTTTGGGATACGAATGGCTAGCGCTTGCTGCCGCCTTTCTTTGGGGTATTTCCAGCCTGATCTCGGTGACACCTGCCCGTCACTTGGGTAGCTTTGCCTATAGTCGCTGGCGTATGGCTTGCGTCTCAATCATGTTGTCACTGCTGGCTTTGGCGACCGGAGGCTGGACCACCATCACCTCTGATATATGGTGGCCAATGGCGCTTTCAGGTCTTATCGGTATTTTTATCGGCGATACCGCGCTGTTTGGCTGCATGAACCGAATTGGTCCACGCCGCTCTGGTCTTTTGTACTCCTGTCATGCGGTATTTTCTGCGCTGCTTGGCATGTGGCTATTTGGCGAAACGCTGGAAGGTATACGATTAGTCGGTGCTACCCTAGTATTTTCTGGCGTAATGGTTGCTGTGTTCTTTCGTCAAAGTAGCAATGCCCATCACTGGGAGGAAACCAAAGGCAGCTTAAAGGTGGCAATTACACTTGGTTTACTAGCGGCACTTTGCCAGTCACTGGGTGGCGTCATCGCCAAACCTGTATTAACAGGGAATGTCGACCCCATTGCAGCGTCTGCCATTCGTATGATTGCTGCCTTTTTGGCGCACGGCACATTGGTGTTACTTCAAGTTCGTGTGGCGCAGCCTGTAAACCCTATCAATTGGCGCATTTTCGGCATGGTAGTGGTGAATGGTTTCCTGGCCATGGCGGTTGGCATGACGCTCATCATGTACGCGCTAAAATGGGGCGAAGTGGGCATGGTGGCGTTATTGTCATCAACGACGCCTGTCATGGTCTTGCCATTAATTTGGCTGTTTACCAAAGTGCGTCCATCACCCAGTGCTTGGATTGGTGCCGCTCTTGCAGTATGCGGTGCAGGGCTGATTGTCACCAGTTAAACACAAGGTTATGTCGAGACGTTACTTACCTTAATAAAGAAAATATCCGAGTAGAGAAAACGCCGCATTTTTGCAGCGTTTTCAGTTAAGCGCGTTCTACCGGGAAGGCTATCACGTCATCGATATGTGATTTCCCCAAAGCCAGCATGATCAAACGATCTACACCCAACGCAACGCCCGCACAATCCGGCAAGCCATGTCTTATCGCCTCAATCAGATGATTATCGATAGGCTGGATCTTAAGCCCCATCATTTCACGCTTTCGGTTATCTTGTTCAAAACGCGCCAACTGTTCATCGGCGTCGTCTAACTCATAAAAGCCATTAGCCAGCTCAATGCCTTTAAAATAAACCTCGAAACGCGCAGCAACCCGTTTGTCATCAGTACAAACTCGAGCCAGTGCCGCCTGTGACGCTGGGAAATTGTAGACAAATGCTGGCACAGTTCGGCCAATTTTCGCTTCGACACCCACGCTGAACAGCAATTGCAGTAAGGTATCTCGGTCTTGTTCAGGATCAGCAATGTCAGACAATCCAAGCAACGCAGCAGCCGCTTTCAGTTGCTCCATGCTGCCTTCGAGAGGGCAAACTCTCAGAACATCGATGAACGCCTCTTGGTAAGTCATGCGTTGCGCCTGACCAACGCCCATCACTGCTTGCAGCAACACATCCATCTCGTCCATCAGAGCATGATGATCAAAGCTCGGGCGATACCATTCGAGCATGGTAAATTCGGGGTTGTGATGACGCCCAGCTTCTTCATTGCGGTAAGCTTTGTTGATTTGATAAATAGCGCCGCTCCCTGCGGCAAGTAAGCGCTTCATGTGAAACTCTGGGCTAGTCATCAAATACAGTGGAATACCACCAGCAAAGCCAGGACCTACAAACTCCGTATTGAAAGTGTGCAGATGAATATCCGTCACGGTCGCTCGACTCATGGCTGGCGTATCGACTTCCATCACGTCACGATCTTCAAAGAACTGGCGAATCATGCGCATCAAAGTTGCTCGCGCTTTTAACGTCTCGATGTCAGACGTAGGGCGCCACTGCTGGGTCATAGACAAAATTCTCTCTCATGGTGATAGGCGGCATTGTATCTCTTGCTGCGACATCATAAAAATCTATCTCGCTTTCACAAAAAAGCATCGGTTCATTTCTTTCCATGATGAAAAGAAACTCGGTTTTCAATCACTTCAATCAATGAATCGATAAGTGGTAGTAAAAGATAAAATCTTTGTTTACAAATCACTCTCATCATTAAAAGAAAACCTTTTTAAAATAGATGGTTAAAAGAAATATAAGAACAGCATGTTTTGCGTGTCAGAAACATGTAAAAACCGTCTTCAACCCATTTTAAACAAGACCTCCCACTACTCAATGACGACTCAGATCACAGTTTTATCGTTCGATACTGAGGTAAGTAGGAAAGTCGGAACAAATACCCTTTCAGGTCAAATTCTGATGAATTTAAGTTTACTAAGATGGAGTCAGCTTTTGAGTTAGATGCACTGATTGCATCTCTAATTTCTAACAATCCTCCGGAGGATAGCTGTGAAAACAATTACCACAGATATCGCTGTTATTGGCGCCGGCGGCGCAGGCCTTCGTGCCGCTATTGCTGCTGCTGAAGCAAACCCAGAACTGGAAATTTCACTGATTTCTAAAGTTTACCCGATGCGTTCCCACACGGTGGCTGCAGAGGGTGGCTCTGCCGCCGTCATCAAGGATGAGGATAGTCTCGACAACCACTTCAACGATACCGTTGGTGGTGGTGACTGGCTATGTGAACAGGATGTTGTTGAGTATTTCGTTGAGAATGCCACTCGCGAAATGATCCAATTGGAACAATGGGGATGCCCATGGAGCCGCAAGGACAACGGTGACGTTAATGTACGTCGCTTTGGCGGCATGAAAGTAGAGCGTACATGGTTTGCCGCGGATAAAACCGGCTTTCATATGCTCCACACCTTGTTCCAGACATCAATCAAATACAAACAAATTAAACGTCTAGACGAATACTTCGTGGTGGACTTGCTGGTCGTTGACGGTGAAGCGCAAGGTCTGATTGCTATCCATATGTCTGAAGGCGAACTGGTTTGCATCAAAGCAAAATCGGTCATTCTGGCGACTGGTGGCGCAGGCCGTGTTTACAACTGCAACACCAACGGCGGCATTGTTACCGGCGATGGTATGGCGATGGCCTATCGTCATGGTGCAGCACTGCGTGATATGGAGTTCGTTCAATATCACCCAACTGGCCTTCCAGGCACAGGTATTCTGATGACAGAAGGTTGCCGTGGTGAAGGCGGCATTATCGTCAACAAAAATGGCTACCGTTACCTGCAAGACTACGGTATGGGCCCTGAAACACCGATCGGCCAGCCCAAGAATAAGTACATGGAACTCGGCCCGCGCGACAAAGTATCGCAAGCGTTCTGGCACGAGCAGCAAAAAGGCAACACCATTAAGCACCCACTCGGTGATGTGGTCTTGCTTGATCTTCGCCACCTTGGTGAGGAATACCTCAATGAACGTCTGCCATTCATTTGTGAACTGGCAAAAGCGTACGTGAACGTTGACCCTGCAAAAGAGCCAATCCCTATTCGTCCAACCGCGCACTACACCATGGGCGGTATCGAAACCAATGGTAAGAATGAAACAGCGATCAAAGGTCTGTTCGCAGTCGGTGAATGTTCATCTGTTGGTCTTCATGGTGCAAACCGTCTAGGTTCTAACTCTTTGGCAGAGTTGGTTGTTTTCGGCCGAGTGGCTGGCGAAGGTGCGGTAGAGCGTGCGAGCGAGTTTAACGGCTGGAACGACAACGAAATTGCACGTCAGGTCAAAGCGGTTGAAGACCGTATCAGTGCGCTGATGAATCAAGAAGGCGACGAAAACTGGGCTGACATTCGAACTGAAATGGGTCACTCCATGGAAGCAGGTTGCGGTATCTATCGTCGTGAAGATTTGATGCAGGAAACGATCGACAAGCTGACCGAACTGAAAGAACGTTACAAGCGCATCAGCATCAAAGACAAAGGCAAAGTGTTCAACACTGACCTTCTGTACGCGATTGAAGTCGGTTACGGCTTAGAAGTTGCTGAAGCCATGGCACACTCTGCCATGATGCGTCGTGAATCTCGTGGTGCTCACCAGCGTCTTGATGATGGCTGTACTGAGCGTGATGATGTGAACTTCCTGAAGCACTCGCTGGCACTATACAACCCAGACGGCGCACCAACCATTAAATACGGTGACGTGAAAATCACCAAGTCTCAGCCAAAAGCACGTCTATACGGTGCAGCGGCAGAAGAAGCTGAAGCCGCTGCAAAGAAGACTGAGAAAGAACAGAAGGAGCAGGCATAATGTCAGACAATCGCATTCAGAAAGTCAGCATTCTTCGCTACGATCCGGCGAAAGATGATGAACCTCGCCTGCAAACCTTTAGCGTGCCTTTCGATGACACCATGTCGATATTGGATGCCCTAGGCTATGTCAAAGATCACCTAGACAAAGGGCTGGCTTACCGTTGGTCTTGTCGTATGGCGATCTGTGGCTCATGCGGCATCATGGTAAACAACGTACCTAAGTTGGCTTGCAAGGCTTTCTTACGAGACTACCCTGATGGCGTTACCATCGAGCCACTCGCTAACTTCCCGATTGAGAAAGACTTGATTGTGGATATGACGCCGTTCATTGAACGTCTAGAAGCCATCAAGCCTTACATCATTGGCAACGACCGCACCCCGGAAGATGGTCCAAACAACCAAACACCTGAACAGATGGCACGTTATAAGCAATTTGCCGGTTGTATCAACTGCGGCCTTTGCTATGCAGCATGTCCTCAGTTTGGTTTGAACCCTGAATTCATTGGTCCAGCCGCACTGACACTGGCTCATCGCTACAACCTCGATAGCCGTGACAGCGGCGCTCACGAGCGTATGGCACTGATCAACGGTGAGAACGGCGCTTGGGGCTGCACATTCGTGGGCTATTGCTCCGAAGTGTGTCCAAAGAGTGTCGATCCAGCAGCCGCAGTTAACCAAGGCAAAATCGTGTCGTCTCAGGACTTTGTGATTGCCATGCTAAAACCTGATGGTTCGCCAAAGAAAGTGGAGGCTTAGGATGACTAACCGTAAACCTTACGTACGTGAAATGAAGCGTACTTGGTGGAAAGACCACCCTTTCTATCGCATGTATATGCTGCGTGAAGCAACCGTATTACCGCTAATTTTCTTTACCTTGTTTCTGACCTTTGGTTTGGCCAGCTTGGTGATAGGTGAAAGTGCTTGGCAGAGTTGGTTGAGTTTTATGGCTAGTCCTGTTGTCATCGCCATTAACATTGTGGCGCTGCTAGGTAGCTTATTCCATGCGCAGACCTTCTTCAGCATGATGCCGCAAGTGATGCCAATTCGCATCGGTGGCAAAAAGGTAGATAAGAAAATCATTGTGCTGACCCAATGGGCGGCGGTTGCAGTGATTTCAGCTGTGATTCTGTTCGTGGTTTAACACCATACAAGTGAGGAGATTAAACGTGGTCGATTTGAATCCAAAACGTTCTGACGAACCAGTATGGTGGGGCCTATTTGGTGCTGGCGGTTCATGGTTTGCAATGATCACTCCTGTGACCATTCTCGTGCTCGGCATTATGGCTCCGCTAGGCATACTAGATGCAGACACACTGAGCTATGAGCGCGTGACCGACTTTGTTACCAGCATCATTGGTGCACTGTTTGTGATTGGTACTTTGTCTCTGCCTATGTGGCATGCGATGCACCGTTTGCACCATGGAATGCACGATCTGAAGTTTCACACAGGCACCGCAGGAAAAGTAGCATGCTACGCTACGGCCTTTCTGATCAGTGCACTGTCGGTAATTTTTATCTTTATGATTTAGTCACGCTAGTGAAACGAAAAAGCACCTTCGGGTGCTTTTTTTATACCTTTTACGGCTGAAAACAAAAAAGCGCCCCAAAGGACGCTTTTATCAGTAAACCGGAAATTACTTAACGCGGCTTACGTATTCGCCGGAGCGAGTATCCACTTTAATGACTTCGCCAATCTGGATGAACAGAGGTACGCGTACCACTGCACCAGTGACCAAAGTCGCTGGTTTACCGCCAGTACCGGCAGTATCACCTTTCAGACCAGGATCTGTTTCGGTCACTTCCAGCTCAACAAAGTTTGGTGGCGTCACCGCAATAGGGTTGCCATTCCAAAGCGTCAGAGTACAACGATCGTTCTCTTTCAGCCATTTGATGTTGTCGCCAACGGCTTTCTCATCTGCAGCGATCTGCTCGAATGATTCAGCGTTCATGAAGTGCCAGAACTCACCATCTGAGTAGAGGTAATCAAGTTCATGATCCATAACGTCAGCGGCTTCCACTGAGTCGCCAGACTTGAACGTTTTCTCAAGCACTTTGCCCGAAAGCAGCTTGCGGATCTTCACGCGGTTAAACGCTTGGCCTTTACCTGGTTTAACGAACTCGTTTTCGATAATGACACAAGGCTCGTTATCGAGCATAATTTTCATTCCGCCACGGAATTCATTGGTGCTAAAAGACGCCATGTCTATCCTCTAAACATCTTCGAAGTTGTCATAAATGCCAGACATAATAACCCGAAATGCGTCGCCTGTTGAGCAAAACTGGCTCAAAGAAATGGCAAATGCTGTCTCAGATCCTCAAATTCTTCTGCAACAGCTTGATATCGAGCCTGCTGCATGGAAGTCTGGCTTTGCTGCGCGTGAACTGTTTGCTCAGCGTGTGCCGCAAAGCTTCATTGATCGCATGGAGAAAGGTAACCCAAACGACCCGCTTCTACGCCAAGTTCTTCCACTTATGGATGAGTTTACGGATGTTGCAGGCTTCTCCACCGATCCTCTTGATGAACAGGACAATCAGGTCCCTGGTTTACTACATAAATATAAAAACCGCGTACTCATGATTGTAAAAGGAGGCTGCGCAATCAATTGTCGGTATTGTTTCCGACGTCATTTCCCTTATGACGAGAACAAGGGGGGCAAGTCAGTATGGCGTGAAGCAATAACTTACTTACAGCTGCACCCTGAAATCGATGAAGTCATCTTGTCTGGCGGCGACCCATTAATGGCAAAAGACCATGAACTGACCTGGTTAGTTCATGCCATTGCGTCCGTCCCCCATGTAAAGCGCCTGCGAATCCATACACGTTTGCCTGTCGTCATTCCTTCGAGAGTAACGTTAGCACTGACTCATCTATTGGCAAATACACGTCTTAACGTCATCCTAGTCACGCATATTAATCATGCAAATGAAATTAATAGCGACTTGATAGCTGCAATGACGACGCTAAACAAAGCCGGAGTGACACTGCTCAATCAAAGTGTATTACTTCGTGGAGTGAACGACTCAACTGAGACACTTAAGCGCCTTAGCAATGCGTTGTTTGATGCAGGGATCTTACCTTATTACTTACATGTACTGGATAAAGTAAAAGGCGCAGCGCACTTTCTTGTCGACGATGAACAAGCAAGAGTACTAATGGCAGGTTTAGTTAAAGAAGTCTCTGGCTATTTAGTCCCCCGATTGACCCGCGAGATTGGTGGACGTGACAGCAAGACACCGATGGACCTGCATTTAGAGTAACTGCTTATTGATAGAAAGTGTTTGATTGACAATCAGCTACAAGTAATTATGGTTGATCTCGTTCGCATGCCTAAAGGAGCCATCATGCCTGTCACTGTCCGTCCGATGACGCCTTGTGATATTCCTGCTATTCAAAGGCTATATGCTCTTCCCAATGCGCAATCTGGCACGCTACAACTGCCATTGCCATCGCTATTGATGTGGGAAAAAAGACTCAGCAATCTACCAGATGATGTTTATTGTCTTGTTGCAGAAGACAACGGAAACATTGTCGGTCAACTAGGGTTTGAAACAAACAAACACGTTCGTCGTCGCCACGTTGGAGAGTTCGGCATGGCAGTGCATGATGACCACATTGGAAAGGGGATTGGTGGACTATTGATTACGGCTATGATCGATTTGGCTGACAACTGGATAAATCTACGTCGCATCGAATTAACCGTGTATTGCGACAATGAAGCCGCTATTTCTCTCTATCGCAAGTTTGGCTTTGATATCGAGGGGCGCTCAACGGAATACGCATTCCGCAATGGCGAATATGTAGACGCTTATCATATGGCTCGGTTCCATCCGAAATTACACTAAAACAACGCTGAAATTAACGAAACATGGTTATTTTATTCAACTGAATCGATCTGATGTAAGTCAACAAGCGAGCCCATATCAGTGATCTCCGCTTCACTACGCTTACTGAACCACTCTTTTACTGCTGCTATATCTAGATCTGTCGCCGAACCGTATCTCAGCGCAGAACTAATCACCAACTCTATATTTTGAATGCCACCACCTCCAACAAGTAGTTCTCGTGACTCTGCAAAGCCAGCAAACGATTCCATGAATACAGATAATTCTTGGTCGTTATCAGTATTCAGCCTTAAAGAGACTACAAAGCCAAATACAGCAAACTCATCCATGTACAGTTTCTTTCTTAATCGCTTCGTCCGTCGTTTTTTCATCCTCAGTGCTCCCATATTCAATCAGAATGGAATGAGTGTAGAAGGCGACTATCCGGTTGTCGGTATCAGTTATCAGAATAAGGAAAGGCCATACGTGTTAGCAACGTACTTTTTCGGTAAGCGTAATTGCTATAGTAACTAACTGCGTAAACGCAAAAAGGCCACCCGATAGGGTGGCCTTTTTGTTTTTCTTTTTTGTCTTCATCTTTGTATTAAAGATGAAAACGAATTTTAAGCCTGGCGATGTCCTACTCTCACATGGGGAGACCCCACACTACCATCGGCGCT
>NZ_JBGONO010000006.1:0-212933 GCF_041439165.1 Enterovibrio sp. FF113
CCCCGACCCTCTGGTCCCAAACCAGATGCGCTACCAAGCTGCGCTATTCACCGAGATTTTGCGTTTTTTTGAGATGCTTTCAGAGGGTCACCCTCTGCTCCGCTATTCCCAAGATCCGGATGCGCTACTAAGCTGCGCTATTCACCGAACTTTGTTCTTTGTCAGCCGTTAAGCTAACTAATGATAAGACGATCTTGAAACTCGTTCATTGATATCTCACCACTTTAAATAGTGGTCGGTGAAGAGGGATTCGAACCCCCGACCCTCTGGTCCCAAACCAGATGCGCTACCAAGCTGCGCTATTCACCGAATATTTTTGTGTTTCTTCGAAGCGCTATCAGAGGGTCACCCTCTGGTCCACTACTCCCAAGAGCCGGATGCGCCACAAAACTGCGCTATTCACCGACAATCTCTGTTTACGCAATGCGTCTCAGAGGTCGCTATAATACTCATCCTTGTACGAGACTCAAGTATTTTATCATCATTTTTGCTCGTTACGGACCGTTCGCTCAAAGGATCACCAATCCGAGGCAAATTGCGACCTTGAACACAGTTGAATTGTCACGTGGCACTAACACGCTGTTCACTTGATCTGGATCATCGATGAATCGTTCACCAATTGGCAACCTAGTCTTAACTTTCACAGACATAGGAATCACAAAAATGGACTTCTGGTTAGACCTACTTTTCGGAAACGCAATTGGCCTCTCCTCAATGATCGTCATTTTTGTTGCTATTGGCATGATCACGTTTATGGGTGGTTTCTTTGTTTACAAAGCGCTTCAAGAGCCTGAAACGCACTAATTTCATTGAAGCTGCTAACTGAAAAATTTGGTTGCTTACGCCAGAGTATACAAGGCGCTCT
This sequence comes from Enterovibrio sp. FF113, assembly GCF_041439165.1. NCBI lineage: Bacteria > Pseudomonadati > Pseudomonadota > Gammaproteobacteria > Vibrionales > Vibrionaceae > Enterovibrio > Enterovibrio sp. FF113. The sequence continues at coordinate 866 of NZ_JBGONO010000006.1, forward strand.
GGCCTTTTTTTTCTCATTACAAGAAAAGAAGTTTGCCGCAATTTTTCCCATTTCTGCATTTTCCGCGGCACGATCTACAAGACCTGCGCGCAAATTACAATTATACTCCAGCGATGCTTCACCAATCCGTAACGACTATGAACGGTAATAATGAGTCCGATATTTTTCGGGAAATGATGGCTGATGTAGCGCCGATTGATCACGATACGGTGGAAAGAACCAGCCATCCGCACAAACCCTCTGACGCACAGCTTGCTCGTCAACTTGCTGCGCAGCGACTCTCTGACGGCGATCCTCAGTACCTTTCTCTTGATTATGCCAAGATGCTTAAGCCGGAAGATACCGTTGGTTACAAGCGTGCAGGTGTACAAGATGGTGTGTTCAAAAAACTGCGTTTAGGCAAGTATGATATCCAAGCGCGACTGGATCTTCACAAGTTCACTTTGAAGGACGCGCGTGAAGAAATCCTCAAATTCCTGAAACAATGCCAACGTATGGACATTCGCACTGTTATCGTTGTACATGGAAAAGGTGAACGTTCAACACCACAGGCTCAAATGAAGAGTTATGTCTGTCAGTGGCTTGAACAGATCAGTGATGTGCAATGTTTCCACTCAGCACTACGCCATCAGGGCGGTGCAGGTGCAGTGTACGTTTTGATTAAAAAGAGCCAAGAAAAAAAGCTAGAAACGCGCGATCGCCACTTGAACCGCCGCAGTTAGCGTCCGTCATCACTGATAACAAATGACACGAATAACGTAAAAAGGAGCGAATACATCGCTCCTTTTTTGTTGTTTGATACGCAGCCAAATCGACTGACACGATTGCTAGCCTATAGGGTCACAATCACACGAGCAGCTAACCCGAGCAGCACTAACCCGCATAGCTTATCAATCAATACCGCATTTTGTTTTAGCGTTTCTAACATACGGCTGGATGACAGAGCCAGTGCGACGAGCGTATACCAAAGCCCATCAATCAAGAACGGCGTGATCACAATGACAGATCGGCTAAAGGTATCCGTACCAATGGCGACAAACTGGCTGAACAACGCTAAAAAGAACAACGCCAGTTTTGGATTAAGCACCGAAATCATTGCGCCATCTCGTGCCGCTTCCAATAACGTCGTTTTCTCGCCTTTTTCAAGTTTCGCCGCAACGCCACCTTTTGCACGCAGCGACTTAATCCCTAGCCAAGCAAGGTAAGCAGCACCTGCATAGGTAATAAACGTAAATACCATCGGCGATTCTTTTAAAATCACAGCCAACCCAAGCAAGGTTAATAGCGCATAAAAGCCAACACCCAATGCATGCGCCCATGCTGCGACAATGCCGTGTAATCGACCACCCGCAAGACTGTGACGAACCATAACAACTAAGCTAGGTCCCGGTGACATTGCGCCTAACAGACATACCAATACCAAACTTAGCCATACAGACAGGCTCACTTCACACTCCTCTTCATGCCCATTAGGCTATTTAAGCGAACAATTTGCTCATTGGTGAGTTCAAGCATACAGCTAAGGTAGCCTTGCCCACTGCCTGAACCAGATGCATAACTGGCCTCGACCATTTTACATTGCTCTTCACGCCACACATTGAAACCAGCGACCGCTTTACCTTCTGCTGCAACAGCGTTAGAAGACGATGACATTTGATCCAGCTTAATAAAGTGAGCGTTGAGTGCCGCCACCGTTTTTTCCAGTTTAGCCTGCGCCATCTGCCAGTGGTTATCGAGACAGGCAGTCACTTCAACATGGGTTTCAAACGCTTTGTAACACGTCAAAAGTGCTGATTCTGGTTTCTCCGCCGCGGCAGAAAAAGGTAAGCACACTAGCATGAATGCGGGTAACCCTTTGTGCATCATTTGCTCTCCTTTCCAATTGAAGCCATCTTCCCTTGGGTTAACGCCACTAAATCCGATGGTGATAGCTCGATCTCTAGTCCACGACGACCCGCACTGACATAAATCGTCTTAAAGTGTGCAGCGCTGGCATCAAGCAATGTCGGCAAACGCTTTTTCTGACCCAGTGGACTGATCCCTCCCACGACATAACCCGTGGTTTTTTCTGCGATGTCGGGGTTCGCCATTTCCGCCTTTTTGGCACCCGCCGCCTTGGCAGTCGCTTTTAAATCCAATTGCCCCACAACGGGAACAATCGCCACGCCGAGCTTTTTAGGGTCGCCATTCATGGCAAACAGCAGGGTCTTGAACACACGCGTAGGATCTTGCCCAAGCACAGATGCCGCTTCTAGGCCGAAATGAGTGTTGTTAGGGTCATGCTCATAGCTATGCACGTGGAATGCGATGCCTGACTTCTCTGCGAGGGTAATGGCCGGTGTCATAATAATTTCTCTCGAGCGTGGCGAAGGCCAGTTAACATGTTACAGCCAATGACCTTACTAATACTGTTGCGATAATGACATAAAAAAAGGCACTGTCACCAGTGCCTTTTTAGCCAGAGCGTGATAGTGCAAGTGTTTACTTGCACTTCAATTCACAAGTCTTTACTTGTAAACGATATCGCCAGTTGGCTCATACTTGTTCACATCAATTGGCGAGTTTTTCTCTAAGAAGTCTTTAAGCACTTCCGCATCTACAAAACCCGTGTTGACGTTGCCAGGGTGATCGGCAATTTTTGGATAGCCATCACCGCCTGCTGCGTTATAGCTTGGCACGGTGAAACGGTACGTTTTATTTGGATCCAGTGGCTCTCCACCAATCACAACGTCACTCACGCCTTCTGGAGAAACACTCATCGCAACACCATAAAATTGCGCATAGGCACCAGAATCAACGGATTTTGTCGCAACCACATTCAGATAGTCCAATACTTCAGCACCGCTCATGTCGGTGTAAGTCAGCATATTTCCAAACGGCTGAACGGTCAGGACGTCTTTGTAAGTCACGTCACCGCCTTCGATAGAATCACGCACGCCGCCTGAGTTCATCACGGCAAAATCTGCTTTCGCACGTTCTTGGTGTGCAGCGGCAATCATACGGCCCAGATTAGTTTGCTGGAAACGTACCACGTTGCGATCACCTTCCAGTTTTCCGTTGGTTTCCGCGATCTTGATGTTTAGCTGATCTTGGCCTTTGTCTTGGTAAGGTTTAAGGAAGTCATAAATCTCTTTGTCTTTAGGAATCTCGCTCTCGATAAAGACTCGCTTCTTCTCGCCGTTAACCTTTATTTTTTTCTTCAGGTTTACGGGGATCAGGTCGTAAGACACTAAGTTCAATTCGCCGTTACGGAATTCAAAGTCTGCCTTACCAACGTACTTACCCCATTCGTGCGCTTGAACAATCCAAGTGCCGTTTTGGTTGTCTGGCTTACACTCATCACCCGGTTTGAACGACTTGCTGTATACGTTTGGACCTTCCATGCACACTGGCTCTTGTGAGTGACCACCCACAATCATATCCAGCGAACCACCGTCAAGATAACGCGCAAGCGCCACGTCACCCGGCGCGTTCACGCCACGATTACCATCTTCATAGTGACCCATGTGTGTGGTCGCAATGATGATGTCAGGCTTTACGGTTTTCTCTAGCTCAGCAATCAGCTTTTTCGCTTCTTCTTTTGGATCACGAAAATCTAGCTCGCCAATGTATTCTGGATTACCGATTTTTGCTGTGTCTTCGGTAGTCAAACCGATAACCGCAATGCGTAGCCCATTCTTTTCGAAAATTTCGTAGGCCTGATATTTACGTTCACCCGTCGCTTTGTCGTAAATATTCGCTGACAGCATTGGGAAGTCAGCCCACTGCATTTGCTTTTCTAGCACGTCGAGCGTGTTATCAAATTCGTGGTTGCCCAGAGCCATCGCGTCATAACCAATCATGGTCATACCCTTGAAATCTGGTTCTGCGTCAAGTAAATCAGACTCTGGAACACCTGTATTTATGTCACCGCCAGACAGCAACAGCACCGAGGCACCCTGCGCTTCAGCTTCCGTGCGTAAGTGGTCGATAAGCGTCTTACGTGCTGCCATACCGTACTCGCCATGGCGATTATGCCAAAAGCGACCATGGTTATCATTGGTATGAAGAATAGTGACGTTATAGGTGGTATCTGGTTGCCAACCTTGCACAACTTCCGTTGTTTCAGTGGTGGTTGAACAGCCAGCCAATGAGGCCAGCAATGCAGCACTAATGGCTACTTTCAGAGAAAGGCGATCCTTCATGGGTGTACCTATATTTGTTGAGAACTTTAAAGCTAGCGTATGTCTAGCTTCTAGATTGATTAACGAAGATTTTCGTCATTTTCACGAAACAGTCTAAATATATCCGTTAATCATCACATTGTTCTTTCAACAAACTGCCGCCCAGATCACTGAAAAACACCCTATAGGTAGACATCTAATGCCCGCTACAGGGTGTTTGTGGTGGTTATTTCGCCGCGAGTTGTCGCTTTGAGCGCGCGATGGCAAAACCTGCGGATATCGCCAAAAGGAAACAGTAATAAGACTGTCCAACCACGGAAAGTGGCGACAATTCAAAAATAGACCCCAATAGCAATGCTTGAGCGCCATAAGGCAACATGCCTTGGATGACACAGGAGAATATATCCAACAAGCTTGCACTGCGTTTTGGTGCCACATCATGTTGCGTTGACAACTCTTTCGCCACACCACCAGCCACAATGATCGCCACCGTGTTATTGGCAGTGCAGAAATTCGTCAAGCTAACAAGAAGCGCGATACCCGCTTCACTCGCACGCGGTGAGCCTTTTTCAGCCGACTTGTCCGCACGTGACAAGATAAGTTTGCTTAGTTTCTCAGTAACAAAAGCAAGCCCGCCCTGCTGACGCATCAACTCAGCCAGACCTCCGATAAGCAAAGACAACAGGAAGATCTCCTGCATGTTGCCAAAGCCCGCGTAAACATCCTGACTGAATGTCATCACGCTGTAGCCATCGGTTTGCGCCAAGCCCACTACTCCTGCGAATACAATGCCGATAGTCAGCACCACAAACACATTAATGCCGTATACCGCCAACGCCAGAATAGTTAAATAAGGCAACACGGCTAACCAATCAATCTCACCTGCCACTGGGGCTTGTGTGACTTCATTAGCAAAGAAGAAAATCAACAATGTCACCAACGCTGCAGGGACCGCAATTTTTACGTTCTCTCGAAATTTGTCTTTCATGTGACACCCTTGCGAACGCGTTGCCGCAATGGTGGTGTCTGAAATGATCGAAAGATTGTCACCAAACATCGCGCCGCTCAATACCACACCTGCCATCAACGCGGCATCTATACCCGTGCTATCGGCTATTCCCAGCGCAACAGGCGCAACGGCGGCGATGGTGCCCATGGACGTCCCCATTGATGTCGCAATGAAGGCAGAAATGAGGAATAAGCCTGGCAGAATGAAACTAGAAGGGAGTATCGCCAAGCCTAAATTAACGGTCGCATCCACCCCGCCCGTCGCTTTTGCGACCGCAGAGAATGCACCGGCCAACAGATAAATCAGACACATTGCCGTTATGTCACGGTGCGACACACCTTCAATAAACTGGCCAATCGCTGTGTTCAATTTATCTTTGCTCATCAACACCGCCAGCATGATGGCAGGCAATACCGCTATCGGTGCTGGGAGCTGATAAAACGCGAATTCAATATTCTGAGTGGAGAAATATACGCCCGTACCAATGAACAGGCACAGGAAAACCCCAAAGGGCAGCAGCGCGAGCGCTGAAGGTGTAATGTCGGATTGCTTCTGTGTCATGTCATGTTGCATATATTTTGTGAAGTTGGACGCAGAGTAAAAGGAAACGCCCATCACGTCAATAAATAGACGTCTAAACGTCCGCATATATTTATCTTCATTGCCCACACTTCTTGGTTTGAAACAAGCTCACACTATGATGTCTTTTTGCTAAAGCATTCACTATCAGTGCCGATACCACACGTCATACAAATAACAATATTGACAATAACAACATAGCGATTGGCCCCTTTGGCGCCTTTCCTTTGAATTCTCGAGTAAGCTGCAAGGAACGTAAGATGACACTCAAACAAAAACTCATAGGCACTTGCCTTGTTGCCGTGATGGCAATGGCAACTGTTCTCTCATTACTGGCAGCCAATCAACTGTCTACGCAAACTCAACAGAGCCTAGAGTATCGCGTGAAAAGTATGTCTGAAGTCGCTAAAGTGGGATTCACTGATTGGTTAGAGGCGCACTCGGTGGCGATGTCTGGCTTCATTCAAACCATGCCCCACAATGATGAAATCAACGCCCTGGAAATGCTGCAATTATCAGGCAAGTTTGCGATGACGTTTTATGCGCAAACCGATGGCACACTTGTATTGGCGAACGGCGCAAGCGTAGACATCGACCCTCGTCAGCGTCCTTGGTACCTTGAAGCAGTCAAAGAAGGCAAGACGATTTGTACCGACCCATACCGTGATGCGCTAACAGGCGAAACCATGGTTACTGTTGCCACACCCGTGTATCAAAATGGTCAGCTGACCGGCGTTGTCGGCGGAGATATCAGTCTTCGCAAAGTCGTCAGTGATTTGTCTCAGTTTAATTTTGGTGAAAATGCATTCGGCATGCTGTTTAGTGACAGTGGCACGCTAATCGCGCATAGAGATCCAGCCCTAAATAGCAGGCCTGTCACCCAATACAATCCCGCGCTAAACCTTTCTGTTGTTCGTCAAGCCACGCAGAACAGCGAATTGGTACAAACCACACTCAATGGCAGCAACAAAGCCTACTTCTTTACTGAATTACCACTAGCCCAATGGTTTATCGGTATTGAGTTGGATATGGAAACGGAACTGGCGGAACATCACAGTGCTGTGACCACTCTGATTTTAACCAGTCTTGCCGTGACACTGGTGGTTTTAGTGCTATCAGTGTGGCTGGTGAATGTACTGTTTCGCGATCTGAACCGTGTGGCTACTGCAATGGCAGAAATTGCCAGTGGTGATGCGGATTTAACACAGCGTCTCACCCCTCACAGCAATGATGAAGTGGGTCAACTTGCCCATAACTTCAATACCTTTGTTACCAATATGCACACGATGGTCTCGCATCTAAAAGATGTAGGTGAGTCACTGTCAGTGCAAGCGAATAACGCAGCCGACCAAGCAGGTATTCGCAGCGCACGTATTCGTGGTCAGCAAGATGAAATCAGCATGGTTGCCACCGCCATTAATCAAATGGCAGCAGCGACACAAGAAATCGCAGGCAGCGCAGAAAATACCGCACAACTGTCAAAAGAGGCTGTTGGGTCTTCTGAATCAGGCGCATCCCAGGTTATGCAGAGTCAACAATCTATCGGCAATCTGTCCGTAGAGGTGGAGTCAGCAACCTCGGTTATTGCGGAGCTGCAATCGCACACCCAAAGCATCAACTCTATCTTGTCGACCATTCAGGACATAGCAGAGCAAACTAACCTATTGGCGTTGAATGCGGCCATTGAAGCGGCCCGCGCAGGTGAGCAAGGTCGTGGCTTTGCGGTAGTTGCAGATGAAGTTCGTGTGCTCAGTCAGCGCACACATGATTCAACCCGCGAAATTCAGTCCACCATTGAAACACTGCAAAGCACCACCCATTCTGCAGTTAAAATCATGGAAGGCAGCCGCCACCTTGCGACCACCAGCGTTGAAGATGCGAATAGCGCCACCGACAGCTTGTCACAAATCACGACCTCGGTTTCCACCATCAGTGACATGGCCACACAAATTGCTTCCGCTGCAGAAGAGCAATCTCTGGTAACAGCAGAAATAACACGCAATACAGAAGCTGTGCGCAGTGCGTCAGATGAATTGGCACAAGAAGCCAACGACGCATCCCAACAAGCAAGTGAGCTTTCCCAATTGTCCAAACAACTGAATGCTGAAATTTCTCGCTTCCACTTGTAGTAAAAATTGATGCCAACGCATCAAGGTAATGACGACAACAAAACGTAAAAAAGCCGGCGTAAGCCGGCTTTTATTTTGTATCAGTTTGCCTGATAAGCTAACGCAATAAACGCCTTAGCGAATATCTAATTCATCAAAGCTTTTCACCAGATCGTCCAGTGCTTTCATTTGCTTTAAGAATGGCTCTAGCTTATCCAGTGGCAAGGCAGAAGGTCCGTCACAACGCGCGTTGTCTGGATCTGGGTGTGCTTCAATAAACAGACCCGCAATCTTGGTGCCTAAACCTGCACGCGCCAAATCCACAGTTTGTGAACGACGACCACCCGATGCTGCACCCAACGGGTCACGGCATTGCAGTGAATGCGTCACATCAAAGATGATTGGGCTGCCATTGCTGGCTTTTTTCATTACGTCAAAGCCCAGCATATCAACAACCAAGTTGTCATAGCCCATGCATGAGCCACGCTCACACAGAATAATTTTTTCGTTTCCGCACTCAGCAAACTTGTCGACGATGTTGCCAACCTGACCTGGGCTCATGAACTGAGGTTTTTTCACGTTGATAACAGCATTGGTTTTCGCAAACGCTTCCACCAGGTCGGTTTGACGTGCAAGGAATGCCGGTAGTTGAATCACATCAACCACTTCAGAAACTGGCTGTGCTTGCCAAATTTCATGAACGTCGGTGATCACTTTCACGCCGAACGTTTCTTTCAGCTCTTGAAAGATTTTCATGCCTTCATCGAGGCCTGGACCACGATAAGAATGCACTGATGAGCGGTTAGCTTTGTCGAAAGACGCTTTAAAAACGTATGGAATACCCAGTTTTTGCGTCACTTCCGCGTAATGCTCACAAATCTGCATCGCAAGATCGCGAGACTCCAACACATTCATTCCGGCAAAAAGAACAAATGGCTTGTCGTTAGCAACGTTAATATCGCCAATCTGAACTGTTTTTTGTGCTGTCATGCTACATTCCTGATTAATGGAAAATAGGGGCTTCTGCAGTCAACACTTTGACCTGCAGTTTCAAAAGCTCAGCGGCCGGATCATTGGGACACTGAGCAATAAAGTATTCGTAGTCTTCTGCCGCAACCCAGTCACATTTTAGCTGCTGGAAGATATAGCCACGGTCTCGAATTTCATAAGGATCATCAGGGCTAAAGGACAATGCTAGCTCACTGCAGCGTAACGCCATGGCGTAATTTTCTTCACGAAGCAATGCGCTTTTAATCACTGCCAACCAACGGCCAATCAAGGTCGGGTTATCCGTTCCTTCAAGGTGTTCGGGTTGTAGCTGTGCCATTGAGCCTTCTTTGCCCACTAGCCAACCGCGCAACACACGTGGTGATAAAAACTCGCCATCAAACGGGTTAATATACTGCGCTTCGCGATGATGCCAATCCACTTTCAAGATTAGCTGAGTGGGAAAACCAACAGGTTCTAGCGGTAAATCCAAGCGATCAGCAAAGAAAAGGAAAATGGCGCCCAGACTTACCGGGATACCTTTGCGACGCTTCAATACTTTTTCGACAAAGGCATTGTCGGATGAAAAGTATTGTTCGAAGTCTCCTTTGAATCCCCATTCTTTGTAGAATAGGCGGATTAAGCCTTCCAGCCGAAGCTCATCATTGGTTTCTCCCGCCAAAAGATGTTCAGCATCCTTGGCAAGCACTTCTAGCTCCGCACGCACCCAATGCATGGATGTGGCGGGATCAACGGCGGCATTGAGTGCTAATGCACCCTCGACCATCGTTAGCGCATCTAATTCCTGATCAGTAAACTCGATCATATTTACCCCAACAACTGCGGTGTTTTGGTGATCGCTAAGTTAGCGGCCGCAAATACCCAACCTAAAGCACCAAAAAAGGCAAAGAGTCTAAACAGTGTGCCCTGGCTGTAATGCAGAGCCACGTATCCCAGCGCGATATAAGCCAGTACACAGGTCAATTTCTCTGTCATCCAAACGGCGCTTGGCGTGAAGGGAATAAAGCCAGTGATGGCGATCAGCGCGATCCCCGTTGCTAACAATCCAGTATCAATAATGTGTGGAACGACTTTAACCCACTTTTTTTCCAACATTTTGCTGCCCATCATAAGCCACGCAAAACGAAGGATAAAAAGGCTTACACTCAAGGCGATAAACAAAAAGTGGGAGTGCTTCAATGCAGCGTACATAATCCGTAATTCTCTATTTCGTTATTGATAGTCGTATCTATCGGCAACTTTACTTGTCGGCAGATATTTGAGGTAATGGGTATTAGCGCGTCGAACGACCTAGCGTAACACGATCATGTCCTGCATAGTCTTGCTGGGTTTCAACATCGTAAAATCCAGCCTCTGTAAACAGTGCCCTGACGGCATCACCTTGATCGAAGCCATGTTCAATCAATAGCCAGCCATCGCGACTGAGATACTGAGGGCTTTGCTGACAAATGTGGCGAATATCCGCCAACCCATGTTCATCTGCAATTAATGCCGTTTTCGGTTCAAAGCGCACATCACCTTGAGCAAGGTGCGGGTCTTCGGGGTCGATATACGGGGGGTTACTGACAATCATGGTAAAGGTTTGTGCAGGAATTTTATCAAACCAGCTACTTTGAACAAATTGGGCATTGGTAATGTGGTTTTCGCGTTGATTGCGTTGAGCCAGTGCCACTGCTTCAGGCCGCAAATCCACACCCGTGACTTGGATGTCACGACGCTCACTGGCCATAGACAGCGCAATAGCACCCGTTCCTGTGCCAAGATCTAACACATTCCCTTCACCCGTAGGTAAACGCGCCAACGCCAATTCAACCAATCGTTCGGTATCAGGACGTGGGATCAATGTGCTGGGTTCGACACTCAGTCGCAACGACCAAAAATCACGATAGCCAATAATGTACGCAACAGGCTCGCCCAATTTTCGACGTTCAATCAGCGCATCAAAATCTTTGCTTTCTTGCTCAGACAAGACTTTGTCCGACCAGGTGTACAAGTAGCTGCTCGGTTTATCAAGCACATGACAAAGCAACACCGAGGCATCAATCCTCGGTGACGGGCTTTGGTGATCGGCTAACAAAAGTGCTGCATCACGCAGCGCATGTTCGATAACGGTTGGCATTAGTGCTGTTCAGCCAGCGCCGCCAGTTGATCTGCTTGGAACTCAAGAGCGATTGGCTCAATCAAGCAATTCATATTGCCTTCCATCACTTCATCCAAGCGGTATACCGTCAGGGTGATACGGTGATCAGACACACGGCTCTGCGGGTAGTTATAGGTACGGATACGATCCGAACGATCACCAGAACCCAACAGGTTACGTCGTGTGCTTGCCTGCTCTGCCGCCAGCTTCTCTTCTTGCGCTTTAATCAAACGCGCGGCCAGCACAGACATCGCTTTGGCTTTGTTTTTGTGCTGTGAACGTTCGTCCTGACATTCGACCACGGTGCCCGTTGGCAAGTGAGTAATACGAATAGCAGAATCGGTGGTGTTGACGTGCTGACCACCCGCGCCCGATGAACGGAAGGTGTCAATTTTCAAATCAGATGGATTAATATCTGGAACTTCCGCTTCTGGAACCTCAGGCAAAATCGCGACGGTACATGCAGAAGTATGAACACGACCTTGCGATTCTGTTGCTGGCACACGCTGGACTCGGTGACCACCTGATTCAAACTTCATCACACCGTAAGCACCATCACCTGAGATCTTGGCAACCATTTCTTTGTAACCGCCCTGCTCAGAGCTATTGGCGTTAATGACTTCAACACGCCAGCCTTTTGATTCTGCAAAACGGCTGTACATGCGGAACAAGTCACCTGCAAATATACCCGCTTCATCACCGCCTGCACCGGCGCGAATTTCAAGAAAACAGTTGCGGTCATCGTTCGGGTCTTTTGGCAGCAGCAGAACTTGAAGTTCTTCTTCTAGGCGTTCGATTTCCACTTTCGTGGTTTTGATTTCTTCTTGCGCCATTTCGCGCATTTCAGGATCGTCTTCGTCCGCCATTTCTTTTGCGGCGGCTAGGTCTTCTTCAGCTTGCTGATAAAGGACAAAGCACTTGGTCACTTCTTCTAGCTGACTGTATTCTTTCGACAAGGCGCGGAATCTGTTCTGATCACCGATAACACCAGGGTCACCCAGTAGATGTTGTACTTCTTCGTAACGCTCAGCGAGCGCTTCTAATTTGGCGAGAATAGATGGTTTCATAGTAAGTTTTACAACTATTTTAGGGGATCCAAACCTAAGCTCTGACGCAGCGTGTCGAGTGTACGCTCATCACCATTTCTGGCAGCTTCCTGCATGGCCTGAGTCGGCGCATGGATCAATTTATTGGTCAGTTTATTGCTCAGTTCAGCCAGCACTTTTTGTGGGTCTGCACCGCTAGCCAGCGCCTGTAGGCTTTTACTGAGCAATTCATTTTTTAGTGCTTCAGAATCTGCACGATATTGTTTAATGCTGTCCACGGCGTCGCGTGAGCGCATCCAGGTCATAAACCCATGGCTTTCTTCTTCAACGATGGCTTCAGCCTGAACGGCTGCGGCTTTTCGTTGCTCTCGATTGCGTTCGACAATCGAGTGTAAATCATCGACGGTATACAAATAGGCGTCATTAAGCTCGCCCACTTCTTCTTCAATATCACGAGGCACGGCAATGTCGATCAGCAGCATGGGCTGATGCCGGCGTGCTTTCAAGGCTTTTTCCACCATCCCTTTACCGATAATCGGCAATGGCGCGGCGGTCGAGCTGATCACGATATCGGCCTTGTGCATGTGCTCGGGAATTTCTTCCAACGAGATCACTTTTGCCCCAAAGGCATCTTCAAACGGCTTGGCTCTTTCACGCGTTCGGTTTGCTACGATGATGTTTTTACATTCGTGCTCATACAAATGCTTAGCAACCAGTTCAATAGTTTCACCCGCTCCCACTAGCAATGCGGTTGAGGCTTCCAAAGATTCGAAGATCTGACGCGCCAAGGAACAAGCCGCAAACGCAACAGAAACGGCGTTGCCGCCAATATCAGTTTCGGTACGAACACGCTTGGCAACCGTAAAGGTTTTATGAAATAAACGCTCTAACGGGCCGTTAATCGCATTGAGCTCAACGGATTCCGCATAGGCTTGTTTGACTTGCCCAAGGATCTGAGGCTCTCCCAACACAAGCGAATCTAACCCACAGGCAACACGCATTAAGTGTTGTGCAGCAGCTTGATCATGATGGGTGTATAAGCAAGGAAGTAAGGCATCACTGTCCAGGCTGTGGAAATCACGAAGCCAATCCACGACTGCACCTGGGCTAGGTTGGTCTAATTCACAATAGATCTCGGTTCGGTTACAGGTAGATACAATAACCCCACTCTGCACGACCTGCTTTTCTTTCAGCTGGTGTAGTGCATCGCGAAGTTGTTGCTGTGAAAAGGCGACCTTTTCACGCAAGTCGACCGTAGCGGTCTTATGATTAATTCCGAGAACTAGCAAGCTCATTAAGCAGGGTTACCGACAGCACCAGATGAAATCCGAACCGTGGATTTTACGTTATGGGCTCGTCGAATAAAAGATAACATTAGTTTCCTGTTCCCGCTAACAACCAGAAGTGTGACTATTTCGCACTCAATGCGAATTTTTCGTCCATTTTTTCAACAACTAATCATTGATTATATTTCAAGATGTCGCCCAACTTTCTGTTTCATTTGTCTGTTTGTGTGAATTTTCTTGATCTGTCGCGGATAAGCCACTGATGATTGCCGATAATTATCTGTATAATTGTTCGCGACCGCTATATAAACGGAGTTTCATCATGTCTCGCTCTATCAAGCTTGCTCTGACCTTCATGCTTGGTTTTCTCGCTCTTTCGGGATGCACTTCAGTGCCTGCACCGTCTACTGAGTGGCAAACCCACCAAGAGGCGCTCGCTGGTATTACAAACTTCACCGCAAAAGGCAAAGTGGCCCTGATCAGTCCAGAACAACGTGTTTCCGCCAACTTCCTCTGGCAACAAAAAGACGATGAACTCTCTTTAAGGCTCACTAATTTCCTTGGCACGACGTTATTAACGCTAGAGGCTACGCCTGACATCGCTATTTTGGTGGATAACGAAGGCCAGCGTTACGTCGGGCGAGATGCCGCCAGCCTGTTAGAAAAATTAACCGGTATTGCTTTACCCGTGGACGACATGACGCAATGGATCAAAGGATTGCCAACGGAGCAAAACGATTTCACCTTAGGTGCCGATAATCGGCTGGCTTTTTTAAGCGAAAACAGCGCCGAGTCCAATCAGCCAGGTTGGCAATTGGAATACAGCACCTATGATGCCAACACCGACAGTTTGCTTCCGGCCAAAATCAAAATGAACCAGAACACGCAAAAAGTGAATCTGGTGATTTCCGAATGGATCTACCCGCAATGACACAATCCGCAATAGAACAATACTCGGACACCACCACTTGGCCCTCCCCCGCCAAGCTGAATCTTTTTTTATATGTCACAGGTCAGCGCGAAAACGGCTACCACGACTTACAAACGCTGTTTCAATTTCTCGATTATGGCGACACGTTACATATCACGCCCAATGAAACAGACAAAATCACCCTATCGCCAGACATCGAAGGGGTAGCGGTTGAAGATAATCTCATTTATCGCGCAGCAATGACGCTAAAAGCCCAATCAGGCAGCAAGCAAGGCGCGCATATTCACATTGAAAAAATGCTACCAATGGGTGGCGGGCTTGGTGGGGGCTCTTCCAATGCAGCCACCACATTGGTCGCACTCAATCACCTTTGGAACACGGCACTATCAAGCGATGAACTGGCAGACCTTGGGCTAGCACTGGGCGCAGATGTCCCGGTATTTGTGCGCGGTGTGACAGCGTTTGCAGAAGGTGTTGGCGAAGTACTCCAACCCGCCTACGCTGAAGAAAAATGGTATCTGGTCGCAAAACCTGATGTTAGTATCGCAACAGCAAAAATTTTTGGTCATCCTAACCTGCCACGAGACACGCCAAAACGCGCATTAAATGTGCTATTGGCGGGAAATTACGAAAACGATTGCGAAAAGATAGTCAGAGAGTTGTTTCCAAAGGTTGATAAGGCCATTTCGTGGCTGGTAGAATACGCGCCGTCAAGATTGACTGGAACGGGTGCCTGTATTTTCGCGGAGTTCGAGAATGAGGACGACGCTCGTTTAACATTTAACAAATTGCCCGACTGGCTCACTGGTTTTGTAGCTTGTGGTGTGAACACTTCACCGCTCTTAACCACGCTAAAAGCGCAGAAACAATGAGACAGACAAAACTCAATGGATACAACCCCGAGGTTTTCCACCGTGCCTGATATGAAGCTGTTTGCTGGTAATGCAACGCCTGTGCTCGCCCAACGCATTGCGAATCGCCTATATATGTCACTAGGTGACGCTACCGTTAGCCGTTTTTCTGACGGCGAAGTGTGTGTACAAATCAACGAAAACGTACGGGGTAGCGACGTATTCGTTATCCAGTCGACGTGTGCACCTACCAATGACAACCTAATGGAATTGGTTGTGATGATCGATGCACTGCGTCGCGCATCTGCTGGTCGCATCACCGCAGTTATTCCTTACTTTGGTTACGCTCGCCAAGACCGCCGTGTGCGTTCTGCGCGTGTTCCAATCACTGCGAAAGTGATTGCAGACTTCCTATCTAACGTCGGTGTTGACCGCGTTTTGACGGTTGACCTGCACGCAGAGCAAATCCAAGGCTTCTTCGATGTACCCGTAGATAACATCTTCGGTACACCGGTACTGCTTGAAGATATGCTAGCGAAGAAACTGGAAGATCCAGTGGTCGTTTCTCCAGACATCGGTGGTGTTGTGCGTGCTCGTGCAACAGCAAAACTGCTGGACGACACTGACATCGCTATCATCGATAAACGCCGCCCACGTGCAAACGTGTCTCAGGTTATGCACCTGATTGGTGACGTTGAAGGCCGTGACTGCATCATCGTTGACGACATGATCGACACCGGTGGCACTCTGTGCAAAGCAGCAGAAGCGCTGAAAAACCGTGGTGCGAAGCGTGTATTCGCTTACGCAACACACGCGGTATTCTCAGGTAACGCGCCTCAAAACATCAAAGATTCTGTGATTGACGAAGTGATTGTCACCGACTCAATCCCGTTGAGTGCAGAAATGCAAGCGACGGGTAAAGTGTCTCAGCTGACGTTGTCAGGCATGCTGGCTGAAGCAATTCGCCGCATCAGCAATGAAGAATCAATCTCTGCAATGTTCGATTCTTAATCGACACCTTGTTAGAGTAAAACGCCTCGCTTTTGCGGGGCGTTTTGTTTTGCACAGTACTGACTCAAGCGAACTCTTTACGCCATCATTTTGAGGTCGCTTACGTATAGTGTTAGGATATGCCGCCTTTGGCGTTGGTCGGGTGGCGTCATCTGATCTTTAGCGCCTAACCGATGACAACCATAACAACGAGAATCTCACCGTGAGCGACCAAATTCGTCTTTTAGTGGGTCTGGCGAATCCTGGACCAGAATATTCAAAAACCCGTCACAATGCGGGAGCTTGGGTCGTTGAAGAGTTAGCACGTATTCATAATGTGCAACTGAAAGAAGACAAAAAATATTTCGGTTTAACGGCCAGAATTAGCATGGGTGGTGAAGATCTACGTTTATTGATCCCAACAACATTCATGAATCTGTCCGGTAAATCTGTGGCTTCACTGGCCAATTTCTTCCAAATAAAACCGGAAGAGATCATGGTAGCTCACGATGAGCTAGACTTGCCGCCAGGTGTTGCCAAGTTCAAAAAGGGTGGTGGGCATGGCGGTCATAATGGTCTGCGTGACATCATCAGCAAGATGGGCAACAACAAAGAGTTTTATCGTCTTCGCATCGGGATCGGACATCCCGGCCACAAAGACAAAGTAGCGGGTTTTGTATTAACGAAAGCCCCTGCTAATGAACAAAGCCAAATCGAAGAAGCTGTCGACGAAGCCGTTCGCTGTATCGACATTCTGCTGAAAGATGATTTAGCTAAGGCGCAGAACCGCCTTCATACATTCAAGGCGCAATAATATTTTTAACGAAAGGTTACCATCTCATGGGTTTTAAATGCGGTATCGTTGGCCTGCCAAACGTAGGTAAATCAACACTGTTCAACGCTCTGACCAAAGCCGGTATCGAAGCGGCAAACTTCCCGTTCTGTACTATCGAGCCAAACACGGGTGTGGTACCTGTGCCTGATCTGCGTCTGGATGCGCTTGCGAAAATCGTTAACCCACAACGTATTTTGCCAACCACGATGGAATTCGTAGACATCGCGGGCTTGGTTGCTGGTGCGTCAAAAGGTGAAGGTCTGGGTAACAAATTCCTTGCAAACATCCGCGAAACTGACGCGATCGGTCACGTTGTTCGTTGTTTCGAAAACGACAACATCATCCACGTCGCTGGCAAAGTTGACCCTGCTGACGACATCGAAGTGATCAACACGGAACTGGCACTGTCAGATTTGGAAGCATGTGAGCGCGCTATTCAGCGTCAAGCGAAGAAAGCAAAAGGCGGTGATCGCGACGCGAAAATCGAGATCGCTGTGCTTGACAAGCTTCTTCCTGTGCTGGAAGAAGGCAACATGCTGCGTTCAGTAGAGCTGACCAAAGAAGAAAAAGCTGCGGTTGATTACCTCAACTTCCTGACCATGAAACCAACCATGTACATCGCGAACGTTAACGATGACGGTTTTGAAAACAACCCATACCTCGACATCGTGCACGCGATCGCTGAAAAAGAAGGTGCTACCGTTGTTGCTGTTTGTGCTGAAATCGAAGGCGAGCTGTCTGAACTAGAAACAGACGAAGCGGCAGTATTTCTTGAAGAAATGGGCTTGGAAGAACCAGGTCTAAACCGTGTGATTCGTGCTGGCTACGACCTGCTAACATTGCAAACCTACTTCACCGCTGGCGTAAAAGAAGTGCGTGCATGGACGGTTGCAGTTGGTTCAACCGCGCCACAAGCTGCCGGTAAGATCCACACTGACTTCGAAAAAGGCTTTATTCGCGCCGAAATCATCGGTTACGACGATTTCATCACTAACAACGGTGAAGCCGGCGCGAAAGTTGCGGGCAAATGGCGTTTGGAAGGCAAAGAATATATCGTTAAAGACGGTGATGTTATTCACTTCCGCTTTAACGTGTAATTTGGCTTCATTGATGAAATTTTAAAAGCTGGCTTTTGCCAGCTTTTTTATTTTTCAGCGCCTGTTTTTACCTAAAACCGCTTAATTCGATCAAAAAACGGCCCTCCCTGCTCAAAATCCAAGCGAAGACACCAAATCACTGAAAAAACCGCGGGAAAAAGGTTGACGGGGTCTTAGCTTCTTCGCATAATGCGCCCCGCACTCAGGGGAGACCCTGACGAAAATAAGATGGCTACGTAGCTCAGTTGGTTAGAGCACATCACTCATAATGATGGGGTCACAGGTTCGAATCCCGTTGTAGCCACCATTCTTTTTTCAGTGCCAAGCAATACAAAGCGGAAGTGGCGAAATTGGTAGACGCACCAGATTTAGGTTCTGGCGCCGCAAGGTGTGAGAGTTCAAGTCTCTCCTTCCGCACCATCTATCTTGTTTCTCTCAACGTTTAACGTTGAATAGAAGGTTTCAGACAAGACTAAAAAACTGAAACGACTAGGATTGCGGAAGTGGCGAAATTGGTAGACGCACCAGATTTAGGTTCTGGCGCCGCGAGGTGTGAGAGTTCAAGTCTCTCCTTCCGCACCAATCCTCTTGTTCTTTATTTGCGCTTTAATGCATAGTAGAGACGGTCAGACAAGATAGAAAACTGATCAAAAATGCGGAAGTGGCGAAATTGGTAGACGCACCAGATTTAGGTTCTGGCGCCGCGATGTGTGAGAGTTCAAGTCTCTCCTTCCGCACCATACTTTAAGACTCATGCTTCATTGCGTGAACTCTGTTGGGATATCGCCAAGCGGTAAGGCAGCGGCTTTTGATGCCGCCATTCCCTGGTTCGAATCCAGGTATCCCAGCCACAACATTTAAAAGCTCGCTCTCAGCGAGCTTTTTTTGTTTCTGATTTCCTTCTTTTTGTACTCCTTCCCCCTCTTTATTTCTGCCTGTACCCGTAACATTTTCCTTGGCGTCTGTATGGTTGAATTGGTATTGAATCCCTGTAGGCTTATGGTGAACATGTGCTGATCGGATCGCTTTCGATCGCGTATCAAACCGTTTGTACGACAGGGACGCAGTAAAACATGAACAAAAATGACAACCTCAGCAATCCTATTCAACATCAGGTTTATCACGCTCTTCCTGATGATGTTTACAGCGACGTCCCGCCGGTGCGCGTCGAGCAGCCTTCGCTACTCGCTCTCAATCACGATCTGCTTTCACAATACGGCCTCGCCTCATCATGGTTTGAAAGCGCAGAGGGCATTAACTTTCTTGCCGGTAATCATGACTATGCCGAGCAACATCCTATTGCTATGGGCTATGCCGGTCATCAGTTTGGTCACTACTCTCCGCAGTTAGGTGATGGACGGGCTCATATGCTGGGGCAATTTAAAGACGCTAACGGCCAATTAATCGATGTACAACTCAAAGGCTCGGGACGCACACCCTATTCCCGAGGTGGTGATGGTCGTGCCACGCGAGGCGCAGTGATCCGAGAGTACCTCATCAGCGAAGCCATGGCTGGGTTAGGCATCCCCACTACACGAACATTGGCCATGATATCGACGGGCGATCAAGTGATGCGCGACTACCAAATGGTGCCTGGTGCCATTCAAGTACGCACCGCAACCAGCCATATTCGCGTCGGCTCTTTCCAGTATGCTTATGCCAAACTGGGTGAGAGCGGCGTAAAAGCACTGGCGGACTTTCTTATTGAGCATCACTTTTCCGATATTACTGAAAGTGACGATAAATACCTCGCGTTGTTTGAAGCGATTTGTGTGCGTCAGGCAAACCTTATTGCACAGTGGATGTTAGTCGGCTTCATTCATGGTGTGATGAACACAGACAATATGTCGCTGGTGGGTGAAACCATCGATTTTGGTCCATGCGCATTTATGGATGAATTCAAAACAAACAAAGTGTTTAGTTCTATCGACCGTGAGAGTCGTTATGCTTGGGACCAACAGGCCAATATTGGCTATTGGAATTTACAGCGTCTCGCTGAAACCTTCTTGCCACTGTTAGATAGCGATTCGGACAAAGCCGTAGAGAAGGTACAAGCACCACTGACCACCTACATCAACACATTCCAGCATGCCTTTGAGCAAGGGCTCAAACGAAAATTAGGCGTAACGGTATCAACACCAGATGCGGAAGACTTTGTTAACCATGCACTGCCGATGGTTGCCGCTGAGGGTATGGACTTTACTCAATTTTTTGATGCGCTTACACGCGTAGCACAGGGTTCGCCTAACAGTGACGTTCTGGCTTTGTTCTCAAACCAAGAAAAAGGCGAGCAGTGGTTGAACAGTTGGCAGGAAATTAGGGAACACTCAACCGAGACAGTGAGTGCGATGCGAACCGCGAATCCCACGCTTGTCGCGAGAAATCATCAGGTAGAGCAGGCGATTCAAGATGCGACAGAGCGTGACGATTTTGCTCTATTCCATCGTTTGAATGAGGCATTGAAAACACCGTATACCGTGAGTGAAGAAAACCAAGACTTACAAGCCGCGCCGGCACCTAACGAGCGCGTGCTTAGAACCTTCTGCGGGACTTAACTTAACCAAACGTTGAAAGTATATTCGAAAACAAAAATGGGGCTCAAAGCCCCATTGCGTATTTCAAAACCTGCTTCTTTATTGGGCCGCTTTTCTCCGCCAGCTTTAGTCCAACATTGCGTAGCAATTTCAGCGGCGCAATTTCATTGCTAAATCCAGCATAGAAGAGATCCATGCCCGCCTGCATGATGAGGTTATCGGGTTTACGTTTACGCTCGTAGGCTGCCAGCACTGAGTCATTGAGCCATTCCACGCCAGCATCAGCAGCCACATCCAATAACGCGTCCACGTCTTTAAATCCGAGATTAACACCCTGACCCGCCAGTGGGTTGATGGTATGCGCAGCATCACCGAGCACCACCACATTATTGCGATAATAAGACTGCGCATGGCGTCGGGTAAGCGGAAACGCACCGTGTTGAAGCACCTCAATATCACCTAGCTCTTTAGGGAAGTGGCTCAAGATTTCTTGTTTCAGCGCTGCAGGTGTCATAGCACCAAGTTGTTTAATGCGTGAGGGTGAGTCATACCACACCAACGAACCTTGATGACCAGTAAGAGGCAGGAATGAGCGCGGTCCATCCGGCGTAAACCATTGCCATGTGACATCTTGCTGAGGCAATTCGGTTTTCACATTAATCAACATACAGTGTTGGCGATAATCCCAAGCAGTCACACCAATGTTGGCATAATCTCGAACGCGGGAATTCGCACCATCAGCGCCCACTAACCAGCGCCCATGAAGCACCTCGCCGCTTTCCAATTCTACGCGGTGTCCATCACCATCAGGCTGCATGGCAACAATATTGGCAGGACACAGCAAAGCCAGATTTTCTTGCGCTTCACAGGCCTTCCAAAGCGCCAGTTGAAGCACACGGTTTTCAACGATAAAACCTAGTTCAGACAAATCCATACTTTGCGCATCAAAGCGGATACGGCACTCAGGATGCTCCCAGGTTTCAAGGCGACGATACGGACACAGGCGCATTTTGAGCACCGAATCCCATACCTTGAGCGAAGTAAGCAGTGATACAGATGCTGGCGAAATAGCCGACACACGTAAGTCCATTGGCTGCTCTGGCGAAAAAGCCTGTGGCGCAATACGCTCCACCATTGCCACGCGTTTTCCTTGTCTGGCAAGACCAAGCGCTGTCGCCGCCCCCACCATACCGCCACCGACGACGATAATATCGAATTGTTTCATAACACAATCTCTTTAAGTCCTGAGGGCATTTTACCCTTCACGCCACCAATTGCGACTCCCTCTGACCTCTGCACCACATAAATCCTGCAAAAAATTGGGGAGAAGGTGATCTGGTCACAGTTTGGCTAAAGCAGTACAATACGCCCCCAATGTCCAAACCTCGTTGAAATTCTCACGGTTTGGCAACAACTGGACAATGCTTTTCGGCTGAGGTTGCAGTTATAACACAGCGTTACCACACATCACCTTTCAGCCGAAACACGTAAAACATTACTATGAGCAATAAGTTACATGGCTAAAAAACTTTTGATCAAAACCTGGGGCTGCCAGATGAACGAATACGATTCATCTAAAATGGCGGATCTTCTTAATGCGGCTGGCGGCTACGAGCTAACCGAAGTACCTGAAGAAGCCGATGTACTGCTTCTCAACACGTGCTCTATTCGCGAAAAAGCCCAGGAAAAAGTGTTCCACCAGCTAGGACGCTGGAAAAACTTGAAAGATCAGAAGCCCGATCTCGTGATTGGCGTAGGCGGCTGCGTGGCAACCCAAGAAGGCGACCACATTCGTGAACGCGCTCCTTATGTTGACGTAATTTTCGGTCCGCAAACGTTGCACCGTTTACCACAGATGATCAAACAGTCTCGTGAAGACCACGGTCCTGTCATGGATATTTCTTTCCCAGAGATTGAGAAATTCGATAACTTGCCAGAGCCACGAGCTGAAGGCGCAACAGCCTTTGTATCGATTATGGAAGGCTGCTCAAAGTACTGTACGTTCTGCGTTGTGCCATACACACGCGGTGAAGAAGTCAGCCGTCCAATGGATGACGTATTGTACGAGATCGCACAACTGGCAGAGCAAGGCGTGCGTGAAGTTAACCTGTTGGGTCAAAACGTCAACGCATACCGCGGCGAAATGCACGATGGTGATATTTGCACGTTTGCAGAACTGCTGCGCTACGTGGCTGCGCTAGATGGTATCGACCGCATTCGTTACACCACCAGCCACCCGATAGAATTCACTGACGACATCATCGAAGTGTATCGCGACACGCCAGAGCTTGTTAGCCACCTACACTTGCCTGTTCAAAGTGGTTCAGATCGTATTTTGACGATGATGAAACGCCCGCACACGGCGATTGAATACAAGTCAAAAATCCGCAAGCTGCGCGAAGTGCGTCCTGATATCGCCATGAGCTCTGATTTTATTATTGGCTTCCCTGGCGAAACAGAGGCTGACTTCCAAGCCACGATGAAGTTGATCCGTGACATCAATTTCGATATGAGCTTTAGTTTTGTCTACTCACCACGCCCGGGGACACCGGCGGCAGACATGCCGGATGACACCCCAGAGCAAGTGAAGAAAGACCGTTTGTCTGAACTTCAACAGCAAATCACTGCGCAGACCATGATCTTTGCGCGTCAGATGCTAGAGACAGAACAACGTATTCTTGTTGAAGGGCCATCTCGCAAAAACCTGATGGAACTGCGCGGCCGTACAGAGAATAACCGTGTGGTTAACTTCGCGGGATCGATGGATTTGATTGGTCAATTCGTTGACGTGAAAATCACCGACGTGCATGCAAACTCATTGCGCGGCGAACTGGTTCGTACCGAGAAGGAAATGAACCTGCGTATCGCAGTATCTCCAGCCGAGATGATTGCAAAAACACGCAAAGAAGATGATCTAGGCGTAGGCGTGTATACTCCGTAATAGTACGGAATCACATCGCCGTGCCAAGCCCCGTTTCGGCGGGGAGAATCAATGGTTACCGGTGTGCTATTCAGGCACCGGTGATGTTTGTGAGGACAGGTTTGCGAGGACAGTATTGAACAAGATAATTACCTTAGAAGTATCACTGGAACCAGCTGATAACTCACGCCTAGCCAGCCTATGCGGCCCTTTCGATGACAATATCAAGCAACTCGAACGCCGTTTAGGAGTGGAAATCAACCACCGCAGCCATCACTTCTCCGTTGTGGGTAAGCCACACACTGCCACTGCGGCAATCGAAATTCTCAAAACGCTTTATGTAGAAACTGCCCCTGTTAAGCATCGCTTTCCCGATTTGGAACCAGAGCAAGTTCACCTCGCCATCAAAGAAAGCGGTGTACTTGAGCAGCAGGTAGAATCTTCTATCCCCTACGGGAAAGAGATCAACATCAAAACCAAGAAAGGCGTGATCAAGCCACGTACACCCAATCAGGCGCAGTACATCACCAATATGGTGACGCATGATATTACGTTTGGTGTCGGGCCTGCAGGTACAGGTAAAACTTACCTCGCTGTTGCTGCTGCTGTTGATGCACTTGAGCGCCAAGAAATTCGCCGTATTCTGCTGACGCGTCCCGCAGTAGAAGCGGGTGAGAAACTGGGTTTCTTACCCGGCGATCTTAGCCAAAAAGTCGACCCTTACTTACGCCCACTTTACGATGCCCTTTTTGAAATGCTGGGTTTCGAGCGTGTCGAAAAGCTGATCGAACGTAACGTGATTGAAGTCGCGCCGCTTGCTTACATGCGTGGTCGCACACTGAATGATGCCTTCATTATTCTTGATGAAAGCCAAAACACCACCGTTGAGCAAATGAAAATGTTCCTGACCCGTATTGGCTTTAACAGCCGCGCGGTGATAACCGGTGATGTCACGCAAATAGATTTACCGCGCAATGCAAAATCTGGCCTGCGTCATGCCATTGAAGTGTTAGCGGATGTCAATGAAATCAGCTTCAACTTCTTCCAAGCAGACGATGTTGTGCGCCATCCTGTGGTTGCACGCATTGTCCTTGCTTATGAAGCATGGGAAGCAGAAGACGCCAAAGCTCGAAAACACGCAGAAGAACGTCGCCGTCAAGAACGCGATGCCACATTCTCGACGCCGCAATCAGAAGAGAACCAACAGTAACATGCAGTATTTTGTCGATCTTCAAATCGCGACACAAAACACCGAAAACCTGCCAAGTGAAGAGCAGTTCCAACACTGGTTTGAACAAGCAGTAAAATCTTTTTGCGAACAAGCAGAAGTGACCATTCGCATAGTGGATGAGTTTGAAAGCCAAACTCTTAACCGTGATTATCGCGGTAAAGACAAGCCAACAAACGTATTGTCATTTCCGTTTGAAGCGCCTCCTGGTGTAGAGTTAGACCTACTAGGCGACTTAATTATCTGTCGTCAGGTAGTCGAAAAAGAAGCACAAGAACAGAATAAAGACCTCTTTGCCCATTGGGCACACATGGTTGTACACGGCAGTCTCCATCTGCTAGGTTATGATCATATTGATGATGAAGAAGCAGAAGAAATGGAATCTCTCGAGATTTCTATCATGAATGCGCTTGGGTTCGACAACCCTTACGCGGCCGACTTTATCTAAATTAACGTTGTAAATATTGAGACAATGAACGAAGACAACTCACAAAGCTCTGAAGGTCCGAGTAGAAAGACCTTCTTCGAACGTTTAGGACAGATTTTTCAGGGTGAACCTAAAGATCGTCAGGAACTGGTAGATGTATTCCGTGATTCAGAACAGAACGATCTGATCGATCACGATACACGGGATATGCTCGAAGGCGTCATGCAGATTTCTGAAATGCGCATTCGAGACATCATGATTCCGCGTTCGCAGATGGTAACCATCGAACGCTCACAACCTCTCGAAGAGATTATCACGGTTATCAACGACGCCCAGCATTCGCGCTATCCGGTGATCAGCGATGACAAAGACCATGTTGAAGGCATTCTGCTAGCAAAAGACTTGCTACGCTACCTGATGGCCGACAGCGAACCGTTCGACATTGATAAAGTAATCCGCCGCGCTGTTGTCGTGCCGGAAAGCAAACGTGTTGACCGCTTGCTGAAAGAGTTTCAGGAAGAACGCTATCACATGGCGATTGTTGTCGATGAATTCGGCGGCGTATCCGGCGTGGTGACTATCGAAGATATTCTTGAAGAAATCGTTGGCGATATTGAAGACGAATACGACGACGAAGAAGAGCAAGAAATCCGCCAGCTCAGCAAGCACACCTTTGCGGTGAAAGCGCTGACCACGCTGGAAGATTTTAACGAGAAATTTGGTTCTCAGTTCAATGATGACGATATCGACACCATTGGTGGATTGGTCATGACCAGCTTTGGTCACCTTCCAACCCGCGGCGAAGAAGTGGACATCGAAAACTTCCATTTCAAAGTCACCGCAGCTGACAGTCGACGCGTTATCCAATTGCAGGTTACTATCCCCGATACGACTGCAGAGGAAACGGCTTAATCGTCAAATGCTAAATATTGAAACTTCAAAGCGGCCCCAAGAATTCATGCGGATCTTCGGGGCCGCTTTTTCTGGTGCACTTGCTACTCTGGCGTTCGCGCCTTACGCCTTCTGGCCAGCCATGCTGGTCTCTTTGATCGCACTTCTCCTACTTATCCACCAGCAATCACCTAAGCGCGCCGCGTTAATCGGTTTTAGCTGGGGTCTGGGCCAATTTGGTACCGGCGTTGGTTGGGTGTATGTGGTTATCGAGAAATTCGGTGGCTTACCAACGGCGATAGGGCTTTGTCTCATCGGCTTGTTGGTGATGTTCTTAGCGCTCTACCCTGCGCTGTTTGCATTCATCCTAAGACGCACTCGACTGCCACTCGCGTTATCGTATTTGTTATTCGCCCCCTCGCTTTGGCTTTTGATTGATTGGTTCCGCGGCTGGTTCTTAACGGGCTTCCCTTGGCTGTGGCCTGGTTACAGTCAAATTGATGGCCCTCTTTCTGCCTTTGCCCCTTTGCTGGGCGTACAGGGCATTACGCTTGCGCTACTGATTATTTCAGCATCGATTGCGCACACGCTCATCGTTCGTAAAGTCTCGGCGCTATTGCCGGCACTTGTGGTGGCGATTGTTGCCGCGGTATCCAGTCAAATTCCGTGGGTACAGGAAACAGGCGAAAGCGTTGATGTCGCCATGGTGCAAGGTAACGTTCCTCAAGAGCTGAAATGGCTACCGAGCCAGCGCTGGCCGACGTTACTGAGCTATCAGGACATGACACGTCAAAACTGGGACGCTGATATTGTTATCTGGCCTGAAGCTGCCATACCCGCATTGGAGCGCGATATACCCGACTTCCTTGCCCGTCTCGATTCGGCGGCGATCAACAACGACACTGCTATTATTACGGGCGTCCTTGATCAAAACCAAGAAGGGCAATTCTATAACAACGTGATCACCCTCGGTGATAATGGCATGGAAGGATACGATTATCCGGCGCAGCAAAGCTACAGTAAGCACCATCTGCTGGTATTCGGTGAGTTTGTGCCGTTTGCTGACATTTTGCGTCCGTTAGCGCCACTGTTTAATCTACCGATGTCATCATTTAGTCGCGGTGACTATACGCAGTCGAACATTAGTGCAAAAGGCTATCAACTCGCCCCTGCGATTTGCTATGAAATTGCATTTAGCGATCAAGTCCGCCAAAGCCTAACACCCGAATCTGATTTCATTTTAACCCTGTCTAACGATACCTGGTTTGGTACGTCTATCGGCCCACATCAGCATCTTGAAATAGCACGAATGCGTGCGCTGGAAAATGGCAAGCCTGTCCTGCGTTCAACCAATACCGGGCTCACTGCTGCTATTGGCTATCAAGGTGACGTGATCGCACAAATCCCGCAGTTTGAAACCATCGTATTGCGCGCCGATGTGCCGACAACACAAGGACAAACGCCCTATACCCGTTTTGGTGACTGGCCGCTTTATCTGTGGATTCTTATGTCAGGGATTGCACTGATTGTGTTAACACGCGGTCAAACATCATCATCTGACAGCAAGTCGCAATAATAAGAGCGAACATTCGCTACCCCCCTGTGTCTTAAACAAGGCTGAGCATCTCGTCTCAGCCTTGTTTTTATTTGCTTCATAGGGAGATTCAAATGCGCGCCTTAGCACGACTTTTGTCACTAACAGTGATCCTTTCTTCTTCGCTTTTTATCACACCCGCCTCGGCCGAACCTGATCCGGAATTATTTGCCGACACCCGTGCAGCCCTTGCCAATTACCACCGTTTTAATCAAGTAAAGCCGTTTTTCGAAAAGGCTTATGGCTACGCCGTGTTTCCATCTGTCGGAAAAGGCGGGTTCTGGATAGGCGGTGCATATGGAAAAGGCTTAGTCTTTCAAGGCAATAATACCGTCGCACAAGCCGAGCTTATTCAAGTGTCGATTGGGCTTACGTTTGGTGGGCAAGCATTCAGCGAAATACTGTTTTTTGAAGACAAAGAGACTTTCGACAGTTTTATGGCGGGCAGCTTTGAACTAGGCGCACAAGCTTCCGCTACGGCGCTCACTGAAGGTGCCGCGGCACATGTGGGCACCACGGGCACATCAGCCAGCGCAGGCAACGTGCAATCCAAGGCTTATTACATAAACGGCACCGCCATTTTCACCCAAGCCAAAGGCGGGCTAATGGTGGAAGCAGCACTCGCTGGGCAGAAATTT
The DNA here is from genome assembly GCF_041439165.1 of Enterovibrio sp. FF113. Classification (NCBI taxonomy): domain Bacteria; kingdom Pseudomonadati; phylum Pseudomonadota; class Gammaproteobacteria; order Vibrionales; family Vibrionaceae; genus Enterovibrio; species Enterovibrio sp. FF113. The sequence continues at coordinate 29,141 of NZ_JBGONO010000006.1, forward strand.
AACATTGAGCCGCTAAAATAAGACGCAAGCTGGGTCCAGGGAGCTTTTGATTAGGCGACGACCTGAATCAAGCTTTCGCTCTTCCTAGGACCTTTTTTTCCTAGGCCCTGTCTACCCCACATTTACGCCGGAAATGGCTTACGGCTAAACTGTTTGTTGCCGCATTTGATGCACGGGATCAACACGCCAACATGGGTATGCTCGGTCTGATTCGCGCACTTCTCGCAAACCAGAATCCCCAAACCAACCACTTCGCCGGCAGAATACACACCATGATGCTGAATATCTTGCAGCACCTCACGCCATTCCAGTTGGGTCTTGTCTGTGATTTCGGCCAATTGCTGCCAGATAGAATTGGCAATCAAACTGCGGAATAACTGACCATCATCTGCGCCTGTCTCTGGCTGATTGTAACGCTCACTGAACGCCTGAACATCGCGCTTGAAGTATGCTTCAATCAAGGCGAGTTCATCTTTGGTCATGTCTGCCGCAGCACCAAAATATCGCTCAGACAAGTCAACCCAGCGTTGGAGCTCTACAGGGCTGTTCTTTAACGCGTTGCTAATTCGTTGAGTTAGCAACTTATATTCCGTTTTTTGCTCTGACATTGGGCACCTCTGCATTCAACTGTTGTTGCGCCATCTACCTTTAGTTATTCTATGTCGATTATTTTGGTACATTTCATACCTATCTCACAAATTTCCCGGATGTCATCGATGCAAGAACAATACCGTCCACAGGACATAGAGCCTAAGGTTCAGGCCGATTGGGACAAGAACAAAACTTTTGTTGCTCAAGAAGACCCTAGCAAAGAAAAGTTCTACTGCCTATCAATGTTCCCATACCCAAGTGGTCGCCTGCACATGGGTCACGTTCGTAACTACACCATCGGTGATGTGATTGCTCGCTATCAGCGCCTGCAAGGCAAAAATGTGATGCAGCCTATCGGCTGGGACGCATTTGGCCTGCCGGCGGAGAACGCCGCGGTGAAGAACAAGACTGCACCAGCACCTTGGACTTACGAAAACATCGAATACATGAAGAACCAGCTAAAACTGCTGGGCTTTGGCTATGACTGGGATCGCGAATTCGCGACCTGTACGCCTGAATACTATCGTTGGGAACAAGAGTTCTTCACCAAGCTGTACACTCAAGGCTTAGTATACAAGAAGACGTCTTCAGTTAACTGGTGCCCGAACGACCAAACCGTACTGGCTAACGAACAAGTTGAAGATGGCTGTTGCTGGCGTTGTGATACGCCTGTAGAGCAAAAAGAAATCCCACAGTGGTTCATCAAAATCACCGCTTATGCGCAAGAGCTGCTGGACGATCTGGACACCCTAGAAGGCTGGCCTGACATGGTGAAAACCATGCAGCGCAACTGGATTGGTCGCTCTGAAGGTGTTGAATTGTCGTTCACCGTTGCTGGCCATTCAGACCTAGAAGTTTACACCACACGTCCTGACACCCTGATGGGCGTCACCTACGTGGGTATCGCCGCAGGTCACCCTCTGGCCGCGAAAGCTGCAGAGAACAACCCAGAACTAGCAGCATTCATCGAAGAGTGCCGTAACACCAAGGTTGCAGAAGCAGAGCTTGCGACCATGGAGAAGAAAGGCATGGATACGGGCTTGACCGCTATCCACCCTTTGAATGGCCGTGAAGTGCCAATCTATGTGGCCAACTTTGTTCTGATGGATTACGGCACAGGCGCTGTCATGGCGGTTCCTGGTCACGACCAGCGCGACTACGAATTCGCCACCAAATATGGCATCGAAATCATCGGTGTTATCAAACCAGAAGATGGCAGCGAGCTAGATATTTCAGAAGCTGCGTACACCGAAAAAGGTGTTCTGTTTAACTCTGGCGAATTCGACGGTTTGGCTTTCGAGCAAGCGTTTGACGCGATTGCGGCAAAACTTGAGTCAGAAGGCAAAGGCCACAAGACAGTCAACTTCCGTCTACGTGACTGGGGCGTTTCTCGTCAACGTTACTGGGGTGCACCTATTCCAATGGTCACCACAGAAGACGGTCAAGTACACCCTGTCCCAGCAGATCAGCTACCCGTTCTTCTGCCAGAAGACGTAGTGATGGATGGCGTGACTAGCCCTATCAAAGCAGACAAAACATGGGCAGAAACCACCTATAACGGTCAACCTGCGCTGCGTGAAACCGATACGTTTGACACCTTCATGGAGTCTTCTTGGTATTACGCGCGTTACTGTTCACCAAAAGCTGACCAAATGTTGGATTCAGATGCGGCCAACTACTGGCTGCCAGTTGACCAATATGTGGGGGGTATTGAACACGCTTGTATGCACCTTCTGTATTCTCGCTTCTTCCACAAACTGCTGCGTGATGCTGGCATGGTGGAAAGTGATGAGCCATACAAACAACTGCTGTGCCAAGGCATGGTGTTGGCGGATGCTTATTACTACAACAACGAAAAAGGCACGAAAGTATGGGTTTCTCCAACTGACGTGACCGTTGAGCGTGATGACAAAGGCCGCATCACTAAGGCAGTTGATAACGAAGGCAACGAGGTTGTTCACTCAGGCATGACCAAAATGTCTAAGTCGAAAAACAACGGTATCGACCCTCAAGAGATGGTGGACAAATACGGTGCTGATACCGTGCGTTTGTTCATGATGTTTGCGTCGCCAGCGGATATGACGCTGGAATGGCAAGAGTCTGGCGTTGAAGGCGCAAACCGCTTCCTGAAACGTATCTGGAAACTGGTCTTCGAGCACACCGCAAAAGGGTCGGTTTCTGCATTGGATGCCTCTGCGTTAACCGCCGATCAGAAAACGCTGCGCCGTGAAGTACACAAAACCATCGCGAAAGTAAGCGATGATATTGGCCGCCGTCAAACCTTCAACACAGCGATTGCTGCCGTGATGGAATTGATGAACCGCCTAACGAAAGCGCCGCAGGAAACCGACACGGATCGCGCGATCCTTGATGAAGCACTTAAAGCCGTGGTTTCTATGCTTTACCCAATCACGCCGCACATCAGCAATGAATTGTGGATTGCTCTGGGTGAAAGTGATGTCGACAACGCGCAATGGCCTATCGCAGACAGCGATGCCATGATTGAAGACGAGAAGCTAATCATCGTTCAAGTGAACGGCAAGCTTCGCGCAAAAATCACCGTTGCGGCTGACGCAGCGAAAGCTGACGTTGAAGCCATGGCACAAAACGATGAGCACGTAGTGAAGTTCACCGAAGGGAAAACCGTTCGTAAAGTGATCTACGTACCAGGCAAACTGGTTAACATTGTTGCTAACTAATTTGTTCGCATCTTTGCCAACAACAACAGGGAGAATTCGGTGACATCGATCTTTCGCTCTCTCCGAACCCTGCTTGTCGTGGTGGCCGCTTTGGCCACCGCGTCTTGCGGATTCCAACTTCGTGGCAGCTACAACCTGCCTGATGAAATTCAAAAGCTTTCTATCACGAGTTTTGACCAATACGGCAAACTGACCCGTGAAATGAAATCACAGCTTCGTCTTTACGATATTGATCTCGTACCACCGGCTGAAACTATCTCAAATCTACGTTTGAATGGTGAGAGCTATGGTGAAAGTACGCTTTCTCTTTACCAAAATAGCCGCGTTGCAGAAAAGCAATTTGCTTACACTGTGAGCTATTCCGTGACGGTGCCTGGTAAAGGAAACTACGGATTCTCTACGTCTCTTAGCCGCACATACCTTGATAACCCATTGACTGCATTAGCAAAGTCAGTGGAGGAGGAAATGCTTGCGCAAGAAATGCGAGTTGAAGCGACAAAGCAAATCATGCGACAACTCGCGCGTTTGAATGCGCATATCGAAGCCTTTGAGCGCAAAGAAGCCGAAGAGAAAGCCTTACGTGAGCTTTATCAGGGCGTCGATAGCACCAACCCTGACCTCACTATTGAAACGCGTTTTAACGGCAAGGAAGAGGAAAACCGCGGTAAACCTCTGTCCAGCTACACCACTGACGGTGAAAACGTCGAATGAGGATCTACCCAGAACAACTGACACAACGCCTATCTCAAGGTTTGTGTCAGACTTACCTTCTGTTCGGTAATGAACCACTGCTTAAACAAGAAGCCCAACAAAGTGTCATTGCAGAAGCGGCACGCCAAGGTTTTGATGAAAAGCACCGCTATACGGTCGACAACCAGCTCAACTGGCAAGACATATACGATACTTGTCAGGCACTGAGTCTGTTTTCCAGCCGTCAGGTCATTGTCCTGACATTGCCTGAAAACGCGCTGACAACTGCTCAAGCCAATGCATTAAAAGAACTCGAGCCGTTGCTACACCAAGATCTGGTGTTGATTCTGGAAGGCCCGCGTCTTAACAAAAAACAAGAATCAGCGAAGTGGTTCACGCTGTTTCAAAAAAATGGCCTTTATGTGCCATGTAATACACCCGATGCACGCCAATTGCCTCGCTTCGTCGAAACGCGCTGTCATGCACTTGGCTTAAAGCCAGATCATGAATCCGTCCAATTGCTCGCACAATGGCACGAAGGGAACCTTCTCGCTCTGTCGCAAAGCCTGATGAAGCTGCAGTTGTTGTATCCCGATGGCGCACTCACTTTGCCACGTTTGCAAAACGCCCTGTCACGAAACAATCACTACACGCCCTTTCAGCTCACCGATGCGTTGATTGATGGCAAAGCCAAACGTGCCGTGAGAATTACGCGCCAATTGGAAGCGGAAGGTGTCGAGATCACCATATTGCTTCGCGTGATCCAAAAAGAGTTAATACAACTTTGCAAGATGCAGGAATATGGCGCGTCGGGCATGGGGATAAATAAGATATTTGACCATTATCGCGTATGGCAAGCTCGCCGAGCACCGCTAACCTCAGCCTTGCACCGACTGCCACTGTCAAGATTAATGCACTTGGTCAACAGCCTTGCCAACATCGAAATGATGGTAAAAACTGACTTTGATAGCCAGCCTTGGCCTGCGCTGTCCGCGTTTTGTCTTGATATGTGTGGCCACCCTGTGCACCTTGAGCCCATTCGCTGAGTATCAACGCGACACCACCGTATTTTAATCGCAACAGCCAGTGTTATAATTTTCTCGATGAGATCTCACTGACCAATAGCCACCATTAAGGGGAAAACATTGCTTCCGGACCAACTTCAACATTTCGTTGCCGACAAAGCTGATGATATGAAAGCGGCAGACATCGTGACTCTTGATGTCAGAAACAAAAGCAGCATCACTGATTTTATGGTGCTGTGCACCGGCAACTCTAAACGTCACGTTTCCTCCATTGCCGAGCATGTTGCTGATGAAGCACTGGCTGCCAACGTTCGCTCATTGGGTATGGAAGGACAAAACGAAGGCGAATGGGTTGTGCTAGACCTTGGTGACGTCATGTTACATGTCATGCAAGACGACCAACGTCAGTTGTACGAGCTTGAAAAGCTGTGGAACTGATTCGATGAAATTACAACTGATCGCGGTTGGCACCAAAATGCCGAAATGGGTCGAAGAAGGCTACAAAGAATATAGTCGCCGCTTCCCAAAAGATATGCCCCTTGAGCTGATCGAAATTACGGCAGGTAAACGCGGGAAAAATGCTGACATTGCGCGCATCTTGCAAAAAGAAGGCGAAGCGATGCTGGCGGCGGTTCCAAAAGGAAACCGCATTGTGACACTGGATATTCCGGGTAAGCGCTGGGACACAGAGCAGCTGGCTGAGCAATTGGAAAGTTGGAAACTGGATGCTCGAGATGTTTCCATCTTGATTGGTGGCCCAGAGGGACTGTCACCTGCATGCAAAGCGGCCGCAGAGCAGAGTTGGTCTCTGTCACCATTGACACTTCCTCACCCATTGGTCCGTGTAGTGATGGCTGAAAGTCTTTATCGCGCCTGGAGCATTACCGCGAATCACCCTTATCATCGGGAATAGTTCATGAGATACAGGCGTAGCCCAATACGCGATCATCAGGCCGAATCTTCTTTGTTTATCCGCCGAGCCATTGTGGCTTTCGGCGGCATTGTTATTTTAGTCGGCCTGCTTTTACTCAATCTGTACACCATTCAGGTTGATGACCATGATGATTACATCACCCGCTCAAACGACAATCGCATCAAAGTGGTGCCGGTTGCGCCTAATCGCGGCCTCATTTTTGATAGAAACGGTAAACTATTAGCCGAAAACCGCCCCGTTTACGCACTCGAAATTACGTCTGAGCAGGTCAAAGATATTCCTGGAACCATTGCGCGTTTACAGGAATTGATCGAGATTTCTGATCGTGAAATCGCCGCGTTTGAACGAGACAAAAAACGCTCTCGTCGCTTTAATGCGGTTGCCGTCAAAAATCAGCTTTCCGAAGAGGAAGTCGCGATATTTTCAGCCAACCAACACAAATTCCCAGGTGTTGAGATTAAAGGCTACCTCAAGCGCTATTACCCTTACGGCGATGCACTGACACACGTATTGGGTTACGTGGCCAAAATCAATGACAAAGACGTTGCGCGTCTTGAGCGCGACGAAATGAGCACCAACTACAGAGCGACTCGCGATATTGGCAAGCTCGGCATTGAACGCTTTTACGAAAGAGATCTTCATGGAACCGCGGGCTATCAAGAAGTTGAGGTGAACAGCCGAGGACGTATCATTCGCACATTGAAATACGTCCCCCCTGAGCCAGGTAAAGATCTTGTGCTCAATCTTGATGTGGATCTTCAGCTCTACATCCGTTCCATTTTGGGTGAGCGCCGTGGTGCTGTTGTCGTACTTGACCCTGAAGATTCGTCCGTTTTAGCGATGGTTTCATCGCCAAGTTATGACCCGAACCTATTTGTTCATGGCATATCTAGCCCAGAATATCGCGGATTACTTGAAGACAAAAACCGACCTTTGGTCAACCGTGCGACACTCGGTATTTATCCACCAGCCTCAACAATAAAACCGTTTATTGCTGTCGCTGCGCTTCAAGAGAAAACGCTCACTCTCAATACCACACGTAATGACCCCGGTTATTGGCATTTACCTAATTCAACCTCTCGACCATTTCGAGATTGGCTAGCATGGGGTCATGGTAGAGTAAATATCGTTCAATCGATTGAAGAGTCAGTGGATACGTTCTTCTACCAAATCGCCTACGATTTAGGGATAGACAAGCTGTCTGAATGGATGAGCAAGTTTGGTTTTGGTGATTACACAGGCATCGATATCCACGAAGAAAGCAAAGCCAACATGCCAACCAGAGAATGGAAAATGGCACGTTACCGACAGCCTTGGTATAAAGGTGACACAATACCGGTCGGGATTGGTCAGGGTTACTGGACATCAACACCGATGCAAATCGCTAAGGCGACCACCGTATTGGTCAACAAAGGCATCGTCCATCCACCGCACCTTTTAATGCGCACAGAATCAGAAGGTGAAGTGGAAATCGCACCGATCGCGCCGTACCCGCCCATTGCTGATGTTAACGACAAGTACTGGAATGCAGCACTTGAAGGTATGCGTTTGGTTAACCATGGCAAAAAAGGAACTGCACGACGTGCATTTGCCAATGCCCCTTATGTCACGGGTGGCAAATCGGGCACCGCACAGGTATTCGGATTGGCAGAAGACGAAGAATATAAAGCAGATGAAATTGCGGAGCATCTGCGTGACCACGCCTTGTATACTGGCTTTGCACCTTTCGATGATCCTCAAGTCGTGGTTTCTATGGTGTTAGAAAATGCTGGGGGTGGGTCCACCAATGGTGCTCCGATCGCCCGTCGTATTTTTGACCATATGTTGCTCGGGAAAGATAAAAATAACGAGGAGCAGGTTCAATGAGTATGTTCGCGTCCACAGGCCAAAAAAAGACCATTTTTGAGCGCTTGCACCTCGATGCTCCCCTGTTGCTCGGCATTATTTTACTGATGGGTTTTGGTTTAATGGTGATATGGAGCGCCAGCGGACAAAGCGTTGCCATGATGGAGCGTCAGGTTTTCCGCATGCTGCTGGCTCTCGGAGTGATGTTCGTGCTAGCGCAAATATCGCCGCGACATTACGAGTTCTGGGCGCCGTATCTCTATGTCACTGGCATAATCATGCTGATTGCCGTGCTATTTTTTGGCGAAACAGCCAAAGGGGCACAGCGGTGGCTGGATCTCGGTATCCTCACCTTTCAGCCCTCTGAGTTAATCAAACTTGCCGTGCCTCTTATGGTGGCACGTTTCATTGGTAAAGAACCTCTTCCGCCTCGCTTTAGAAACCTGATTATTGGCTTGGTGATGGTCTTTGTACCTACCATCCTCATCGCCAAGCAACCGGATCTGGGAACGTCGATACTCATTGCGGCATCAGGGATCTTCGTTTTGTTTCTCTCTGGTATCCGATGGCGCATCATTCTTGGCGCAGGGGCTTTGGTCGCGGCATTTATTCCAGTGCTTTGGTTTTTCCTCATGCGCGAATACCAGCGCGTCCGTGTGCGGACACTTTTCGATCCAGAATCAGACCCGCTTGGCGCCGGTTACCATATTATTCAATCCAAAATAGCGATTGGATCCGGGGGTATTTCAGGCAAGGGGTGGCTGCAAGGCACACAATCACAACTGGAGTTCTTGCCAGAACGCCATACCGACTTTATCTTTGCCGTGATTGCTGAAGAATGGGGAATGGTCGGCGTCGCTTGCTTGCTCATGTTGTATTTGTTCATTATCGCGCGAGGTTTAATGCTGGCAAGCCGAGCACAAACGGCCTTTGGTCGCATGATGGCCGGCAGTATTGTGCTAAGTTTCTTTGTGTATGTATTTGTTAATATTGGCATGGTCAGTGGTATTTTACCCGTCGTTGGCGTCCCACTTCCATTGGTCAGTTACGGCGGTACATCCATGGTGACGCTAATGGCAGGCTTCGGGATTTTGATGTCTATCCACACTCACAGAAAAATGCTTTCAAAGGCTTTGTAATGAAAAAACTTCTCGTATTGATTGCGATTGTATTGTCAGGTTGTGCCACTAAGAACGACGAACGCTACAGTATTGCGCAAGACCAGGCGCCTGAAGCAACACCCACTTTGGAACATGTTGAGGATGCGCATCCTCGTTACGAACCCTACAGCCGAGCGGGAAACAAGAACTACACGGTTCTTGGTCAAGACTACGAAGTGATCAAAGATCCCGAAACGTTTACCACTGAAACCGGTATTGCTTCTTGGTATGGCAAGAAATTTCATGGCCATAAAACCTCGAATGGCGAGATTTATGATATGTATTCAATGTCAGCAGCCCACAAAACATTACCACTGCCGAGTTATGTCGAAGTGGAAAACACCGCCAATGGCAAAAAAGCCATTGTACGTGTTAACGACCGTGGGCCGTTCCATGAAGGACGTGTCATTGATTTAAGTTACGCAGCAGCATCGAAACTGGGGGTTTTGGCTTCGGGTACGGCTCCCGTCAAAGTCACCTTACTTAAAGTCGACAAACCCGTGGAGAACGATGAATGGCAAGGTGCGCGACTCAATCGCTACTTTGTGCAATTAGCCGCGATCTCCGATAAAACCAAAGCAGAAAAAGCGGCGGCGAGTTTTAGCCAGCAGTTCGAACTTCCCACTGACATTCATCAGTCGGGAAAAGTGTATCGTGTTCGTCTCGGCCCATTTCATGACTATGACCAAACGCAACATGCTGCAATGCTTGCACAAGAACATCAAATAAATGAGGCCTTCATCGTTGTTGAGCCAATGAGTAATGAACCGACTCTGAAATAGAGTGTCATTAATTAGTAAGTTGTTGTAACCCCATCTGACACTTATCAGGGCTATCTGATATAGTGTCGACTGCTTTTGACTAGAGAAATATTCAAGTAAGTACTTATATCTATGAAAAAATCACCTTCTTTGTTGCGCTCTTTAGTCTTGTTGACTGCCGTATCCACTTCCGCTGTAACGATTGCAGCACCATCTGTCGTACCTGATGCGCCTCAAATCGCAGCAAAAGGCTATGTATTGATGGACTACAACTCGGGCAAAGTCTTGGCCGAGAATAATGCCTACGAACGTCTAAACCCAGCCAGCCTAACCAAAATGATGACAAGCTATGTTATCGGTCAGGAAGTTGAACGCGGCAATATCAGCCTCGAAGACGAAGTTGTTATCAGTAAAAATGCTTGGGCGAAAAACTTCCCAGGTAGTTCGAAGATGTTTATCGAAGTAGGTACCACTGTTTCAGTTGCTGACTTGAACCGCGGTATTATTATTCAATCAGGGAACGATGCATGTGTGGCGATGGCTGAACACGTAGCGGGCTCTGAAGATTCATTTGTCGATCTCATGAATGGCTGGGCGAAAACCCTCGGTATGAAAGATACCAACTACGCCAACTCACACGGCCTCGATCATGATGAATTATACTCAACACCTTATGATCTGGCACTTCTAAGCCAAGCCCTTATCCGTGATGTGCCAGAAGAATACCGCATCTACGAAGAGAAATCGTTCACCTACAACGGCATCACCCAATACAACCGTAACGGTCTACTTTGGGATAAGAGCATGAATGTTGATGGTATTAAGACCGGCCACACAGACAAAGCCGGTTACAACCTCGTCAGCTCTGCAACCGAAGGCAAGATGCGTTTGATCGCTGTTGTCATGGGTACAAACAGCGCTAACGCACGTAAAGCAGAAAGCAAGAAGCTGCTGAATTACGGGTTCCGCTTTTTCGAAACCGTTGCACCGCATAAAGCCGATGAAACTTTCGTAACCGAAAAAGTATGGATGGGTGATACCGACCAAGTTGCATTGGGCGTGAGCGAAGATACCTATGTCACACTGCCTCGCGGTAAAGCGAAAGATTTAGAAGCCAGCTTTGTGCTAGAAAAAACACTTGAAGCCCCTATCGCGAAAGGCGATGTGGTCGGTAAGCTTTACTATCAAGTTGATGGCGAAGATGTGGCGGAATACCCACTAGTTGCGCTTAATAACGTGCAAGAAGGTGGTTTATTCAGTCGCTTGGTTGATTACATCATCATGTTCTTCAAGAGCTTGTTCTAAGCACCCAGGAAGAATTTAGAAGGCAGCCTATTGGCTGCCTTTTTATTTGCCTCGCCCGCCCCCATATTCCTCCTCAAGCGCATGATCTTGTTTTCTTATAACAGGACGATTACTATTCTCCCCCAACGCAATGCGTGATCATTAGCACAAAATATAGGTCGCCGGACAATGCTTCCGACGCCAATTCTGGAGTAAAAAATGGAAGAGCAACCAAAACTAAAAGACCTTCTGGAGTTCCCATGTACATTCACTTATAAAGTGATGGGTTACGCCAAACCAGAACTCACAGATCTGGTTTTGGAAGTCATTCAGCGTCACGCTCCGGGTGATTACACACCGAGAGTGACACCCAGCGGCAAAGGTACTTACAATGCCGTGTCTGTCACCATTACAGCGACGTCTATCGAACAAGTTGAAACGCTGTACAAAGAACTGGGTGATATTGAAATCGTTCGTATGGTTCTGTAAGCGATCACGTATAGACAAGATCACCACAATACTTTACGACAATGCCCTTACAAATAGACGGCTGTTAATTCAGCCGTCTGTCATTATAATGGCGTAACTGACGAGCTCGGTGCCCTTAATCTCTCAGCCCTTTTTAGCCAAGCAGGTGTACTTTGCAACAGAACCGCCTCATTATCAGACAACTTGGATTGCGTCCTTACGAGCCGACGTGGAAAGCCATGCATGCTTTCACTGACGAACGCACGGCTGAAACCTGTGATGAGATTTGGCTGGTCGAACACGAACCTGTGTTTACCCAAGGCCAAGCGGGAAAAGCGGAGCACTTACTCGCGACAGGAGATATTCCTGTGGTGCAAAGTGACCGTGGCGGACAAGTGACCTATCATGGGCCTGGTCAGCAGATTGCCTATATCCTGATTGACTTGAAACGCAAGAAATTGGGTGTAAGAGAGCTGGTAACCAGCATAGAAAACATAGTGATTGATACGCTTGCTCACTATGGTATTGAATCAAATGCACGACCGGACGCACCGGGTGTGTATGTGGGTGATAACAAAATTTGCTCGCTGGGTCTTAGGATCCGTCGCGGCTGTTCATTCCACGGATTGGCATTAAACGTCAATATGGATTTGTCTCCGTTCCTACGCATTAACCCTTGTGGCTATGCAGGGATGGCAATGACACAAACCGTCGATTTAGGGGGGCCAGCATCACTGACTGAGCTTTACCCTGTGTTAGTAGATAAACTGACATCGCACCTGAACTATGATCAGGTCGAGTCCCTAACAGAAAGCAATCAATTATGAGCAAACCGATCCAGATGGAACGCGGCGTTAAATACCGTGATGCAGACAAAATGGCGCTCATCCCGGTCAAGAACATGCCGACTGAGAAAAAAGAAGTGCTGCGCAAGCCCGAGTGGATGAAGATCAAACTTCCTTCTGACAGCAAACGTATTCAAGAAATTAAGTCTGCATTGCGTAAAAACAATCTGCATTCTGTCTGTGAAGAAGCGTCTTGCCCGAACTTGGCTGAGTGCTTTAACCACGGTACTGCTACGTTTATGATTTTGGGTGCAATTTGTACTCGACGATGTCCATTCTGCGACGTTGCCCACGGTCGCCCGAATGCACCAGATGACAATGAGCCAGCAAAACTGGCGAAAACCATCAGCGACATGAAGCTCAAATACGTTGTTGTGACCTCCGTAGACCGTGACGATCTGCGTGATGGCGGCGCACAACACTTTGCGGATTGTACCCGTGAAATTCGCGCCCTAAACCCAGAGATCCGCATTGAAACACTGGTGCCCGATTTCCGTGGTCGTATGGATACGGCATTGGAATTGCTAAAAGACAATCCGCCAGATGTGTTCAACCACAACCTTGAAACAGCACCGCGTCTTTACCGTAAAGCTCGCCCAGGCGCCAACTACAAGTGGTCGCTCGAACTGCTGAAGAAATTTGGTGAGATGCACCCTAACGTGCCGACGAAATCGGGTGTCATGATGGGTTTGGGTGAAACCAAAGAAGAGATCGTACAAGTGCTGAAAGACTTGCGCGAGCATGGTGTGACCATGCTGACACTCGGCCAATACCTGGCACCAAGCCGTCACCACTTGCCGGTTGAGCGTTATGTGCCGCCAGAAGAATTTGATGAACTACGCGATATCGCATTGGAGCTGGGCTTTACTCACGCTGCATGTGGTCCGTTTGTTCGCTCGTCTTACCATGCTGATCTGCAAGCGCAGGGTGTGGAAATCAAGTAGACACCATTGCTCTTTTCATCATGCTAAACGCCGAGCCCATGCTCGGCGTTTTTGTGTTGGTCGTTTCCCAAAAATCCGATTGCCCTTGGCGGATTTCCAAAATGGAAATATCACCTTCCCATAAAGTTAATAGTGGAAACTCCTAGCCGCAACGTAAAATAAACCCAAATTAAAGTAGGGTCTTTTCCATGAACAACAACCTTTCTGAACTGCAGCAACGTTTTTACCAGATCATCAACAACCCAACGCTTTCTCCAAAGCAGAAGAACCAATTTCTGGCATTGGAAGCGGAGGCAAGCCTGCCTTACCTGTCGATTGAAGACGACATAGCGCAAGCAATGAAAGACGGTGTTATCTGTGACATGTTTGAAGGACACGCGCCATTCAAACCACGTTACGTGCTGCCAGATTACGCGAAGTTTCTTTCGCAAGGTTCTGAGTACTTGGAATTGACGCCAGCAGAAAACCTTGATGATGCACTCAACATGCTGAATATCATCTATCACCACGTTCCTTCCGTGACCAACATTCCTGTGTATGTCGGCCAACTCGATGATGTGCTGATGCCTTACGTTGGTTCGCTGAGCGACGAAGATATCTACCAAAAAATTAAACGTTTCTGGATCATGCTTGATCGCACTCTGCCAGATGCATTCATGCATGCGAACATCGGTCCTGCTGACAACATCATCTGCCGCACTATCTTGCGCGTCGATGCTGAATTAAAACAAATCGCACCAAACCTAACGTTCATGTATGACCCTGCTGTCACACCAGACGATTTGCTTCGCCATGCCACTCGCAACATCTGTGAATGCAGCAAGCCACACATTGCCAACTACCCAATGCATGCTGGCGCTTACGGTGACAAACGTTTCGGCATCGTGAGCTGTTACAACTCTCTGCCATTAGCGGGCGGTTCAAACACCCTAGTGCGTATGAACCTAAAAGAAGCCGCGAGCAAAGCAGAAAGCGCAGAAGACTTCATCAACACAACGTTGCCAACTTACAGCAAGTTGATGGTTGAGTTGATGGACGTTCGTAGCACTTACCTTCACGAATCTTCAAATTTCTTTACCAACTTCCTTGCAATGGAAGGCCTGATTGAAGAGAGCCGTTTTGCACCCATGTTTGGCATCTACGGCATGGCTGAAGCAGTGAATGCTCTGTTGGAAAAAGATGGCAAGCAAGGCAAATACGGACATGACATCAGCGCCAACGAGCTGGGTCATGCCATTTCTGAAAAGCTGGCTGCACTGGTTGACGAAAACCCAGTGAAGTACGGCTACAACGGTAAGGCACTGCTTCATGCCCAAGGTGGTATCAGCCTAGACATGGACGCTACCCCAGGCGTGCGTATCCCTTACGGTACTGAACCTGATCCTGTGACGTATGTTCACGCAACGGCGGGCCACCACAAACACTACACATCAGGCATCAGCGACATTCTGACCATTGATGAGACCGTGAAATCGAACCCTGAAGCCATGTACAACCTTTGTAAAGGCGCTATCAACTTGGGTTACCGTGAATTCACGGCCAATGTCGCGTCGAACGATTTGGTTCGCGTGACGGGTTACATGATCAAGCTGTCTGATATTGCGAAATTTGACGACGAAGGTTCACGTAAGAACACCACCTGGTTAGGTGCAGAAGCATCGAAGAACACGGGGATTTTGAACCGTGCGCCACGCGTGGTGAGCTTTGAATCAACCCCTGTTTACAAGTAACAGTATTGCCGATCACAGCGTCCGTTAATAACGAACACAACGAGAGCAAGAGAATGTCAGTGAAGCCAACGCAAAACCAAGCACTGGTCAGTCGTATTCTGACATTCTCTTGTGTTGATGGGCCGGGCAACCGTTTGGTGGTATTTTTGCAAGGATGTAACTTCGATTGCATCACTTGCCATAATCCTCACACCATCAACCACTGCACCCATTGTGGTGATTGCGTGAAAAGCTGTCCAAGCGATGCCCTGTCCATCCATACCCAAAAGAACGACCAACAGCGTGTTATCTGGCATGCGGATAAATGTACACACTGCGACCGTTGCATTGATGTGTGCCCTGACAAATCCAACCCGAAGATTGTTCGCTACAGCGTGGACGAGATGCTTGCGCTGATCCGCAAACATCATTTCTTCCTCAATGGCATCACCATTTCTGGCGGTGAAGCAACACTGCAACTTCCTTTTATACTGTCATTGTTCAAAGCCATAAAATCTGACCCTGAGCTTGCACACTTAACCTGCTTCATCGACAGCAATGGTTCATTGTCCCGCACGGGATGGGAGCGCGTTTCGCCCTACCTTGATGGTGCCATGGTCGATCTCAAAGCCTGGCAATCAGACACGCATTTGTGGCTCGTCGGTCGAGATAAGCACCGCGTCATCGACACCATTGATTACTTGGCTACGCAGAACAAGCTGCACGAAGTGCGTTTGCTGCACATCCCAGGAAAAAGCGATTTGGATACCGAAGTCGATGCGGTGGGAGATTACTTAAAGACCCTGCCTGAAGGTGTGAAGATCCGCCTTAACGCGTTTCAACATCACGGTGTGATCGGTGAAGCGTTAACGTGGGAGAAATGCAGTGAAAGCGAGATGAATCGCTTCCACGAATTGTTGTTTTCGAAGATCAATCGGCCCATGCAATTGCCGACGGTTTATACCTAAATCTCTGCCGTGTCACCAACCAGTTGATCGTGCAACCAGCGACACGCTGGATTGTTCAAACTCACCGTATTCCATACCAAGCTATAGGCCACTTGGCCGTAATCAAATGGCAGCGCTTTGGCCACCAGCCCCTTGCCTTGCAAAGCCGTTTCAGCCCAGCGTTTCGAGCAGGTAAAAAGATACGGTGAATGCTGGCACATTAAAGCCGCTGAACCAAAGTCTGCGACCATCGCAGCAATATTTCTCGCGCCATGTCGTTGCGTAAGTGTCTGTTCAAAATAAGGCTCAGCCAAATCCTTATCAATGACGCGAATGTGGCGATAACTTAAATACTTTTCAATAGTCAGCGCTTCATTGGAAAGTGGGTGTGCCGGGTTCATCAAGCAGACCATTTCATCACTTAAAATCGTTTTCCAAATAAGACTCTTGCTGTGTGTCGGCGGCTGACTGATATCATGCGGAAGCAGCAGAAAATCGATTTTTCCATTCAAAAGCGCTTCGAAGCTAAATTGCTCTTTGGTGGAAATAACCAACTGCGCATGGTCATTCAATCGCTGAGATATTTGCCCCAACTGAGGTGCAAAAAGCTCAAACGTACTCTCTCTCATCGACAATGAAAGCATGCCCGTAAAGGTTTCAGGCAAGAATTCTCCTTGCTGAAAAATACCATTCATGTTCGACAGAACATTGTGGATTGCGGGGCCAATACTTAACGCATATTGTGTCGGTGCGAGTTGGTTTCCTCTGCGGAAAAAGAGCTCATCGTTCAGCTGCGCTCTTAGCTGTCCCAACGCTTTGCTGACGCTCGATGGCGTCACACATAATATATTGGCCGTTGACGTCACACTATGCGTCATCAATAGCACATGCATAACGGTGAGGTTTTTAACGCTAATACGAGAAAGTGTGGCGTAATCCATCGAAGACCATCTTCATTCAAACAATCACGGCATAGCGTAGCCTTAAACCCTTCTAATACCAATTGGTATTAGACGTAGATATACGCAAACGCCAGACACAATAAAGGCGCTGATTCAGCGCCTTTTCATCGAAAATCTGCTTCCCGATTATGGGCGAGACAGATAATCCGCTTTACCTACCCACTTGTAGGTTGTCAGCTCCTCTAAGCCCATAGGGCCGCGAGCATGAAGCTTTTGTGTAGATACAGCAACTTCTGCACCCAAACCGAACTGGGCGCCATCAGTGAAGCGTGTAGAGGCATTCACATACACTGCCGCAGACCCTGCGCCATTGATAAACGCTTCTGCCGCCATCAAATCGTTGGTGAGGATCGCATCAGAGTGGCTCGCATTGTGGTCACGCATATGTTTGAGCGCTGCGTATACATCCGAGACCAATGCAACGCCAAGGGTAAAGCTCAACCATTCGGTATCAAAATCACCCTCTCCCGCTTCTTGCAGGTCTGCAACACCACCCAACAATGGCAATGCCGCCGCTTCAGCAACAATCTTAAGCTTATTGTCATTGAACAATGGCGTCAGTTTTTGCAGAAGTGTTTCTGCAATTTCTTGATTCACTAGCAAGGTATCTAGGGCATTACAGGCAGACGGACGTTGCGCTTTAGCATTGATAATCAAATCCAATGCACGGTCCAAGTCAGCGGTTTTGTCTACGTACATATGGCTGATGCCGAAGCCACCAATGATGACCGGAATGGTGCTGTTTTCTTTACACATTTTGTGCAAGCCCGCACCGCCGCGAGGAATGATCATGTCGACATAGTCATCAAGACGCAGCAATTCACCAACCAATTCGCGATCTGGCTTCTCGATATACTGCACAGAGGCCGCGGGTAGGTCTGCTTTTTCCAGCGCGGTTTGGATAACTTTCACCAACTCAACGTTTGAATGGAAGGTTTCTCGACCGCCACGAAGGATGCTTGCGTTACCCGTTTTTAGGCACAAAGAGGCAATATCAATCGTTACGTTAGGTCGAGCTTCATAAATCACGCCAATCACGCCGATAGGCTCGCGACGACGGCTCAACGTCATGCCGTTCTCAAGCACTTTGCAGTCCATTTCGCTACCGACCGGATCAGAAAGCGAAATCACGTTACGAACGTCGGCGGCAATACCAGCCAAACGTTCGTCGTTCAGCAGAAGACGATCTAGCATTGCATCAGGCAAGCCCGCTTCACGACCAGCATCGATATCTTTTGCGTTTGCAGCAAGGATGCTAGCTGCATTCGCTTCTAATTCATCAGCAATCACTGCTAACGCTTGATTCTTCTGCGCTGTTGGTGCCGTTGCCAATACATATGCAGCGTCTTTGGCTGCGCGTCCCATGGTTTGTAGACCGGTTGTTTGCAGACTCATGTCAGCCTCTATTGCTTATCCATAGCGTTAGCAGCAATGCTACTAACCAAATTAATTAATCAATGACGACGAGATCGTCGCAATGTATTGCAACGGCGCCGTGTGCATAGCCCAGAATATCTTGAATATCCTGACTGTGTCGACCTGCGATGGCACTTAAATCTGTACTTGAGTAGCGGCAGATACCGCGCGCTAATAGCTTACCGTTTTGATCACAAATACGCGCGACTGCACCACGATCAAAACGGCCTTCCACGCCGATGATGCCTTTAGACAATAGGCTGCTATGGCGTTCTACCACGGCTTTCGCTGCGCCTTGATCGATAATGATGTCGCCTGCAGGCGGAGGGCCGGCCAATATCCAACGTTTGCGGCTTTCAAGCGGTGATGCCAACGGTAAAAAGCGTGTGCCTGCAGGTTTTCCTTCAACCAAATGTTGAATCACCTCTGGGCGGCTACCTGCTGCAATAGTCACTTCAATACCCGCTCGACGTGCTACGTCAGCGGCCTGTAGCTTGGTCGCCATGCCCCCCGTACCCAAACCACTGACACTGCCGCCAGCTAACTTGTGTAAGGTCTCATCGATCGTATGCACTTCGCGGATCAGTTCAGCGTCTGGGTTGTTACGCGGATCTGCAGTAAACAAGCCAGGCTGATCGGTTAGAAGTAGTAATTTGTCAGCTTCAGCAAGAATCGCCACAAGCGCCGACAAATTATCGTTATCGCCCACTTTTATCTCAGCCGTCGCAACCGCATCATTTTCATTCACAACGGGAACGATATGATTATCTAGCAGTGCTTGAAGCATATCGCGGGCATTGAGATAGCGCTCGCGATCATCCAAATCTGCGCGTGTTAGCAGCATCTGGCCAATGTTAATGCCATAAATAGCGAACAGGCTTTCCCATTCTTGAATTAAACGGCTTTGCCCTACCGCTGCCAGCATTTGCTTGTTGGCAATAGTATTGGGGAGATCGGGATGATTGAGGTGTTGTCGACCCGCCGCAATAGCGCCGGAAGTGACAACAATAACCTGATGACCTAGGCGAATAAGCTTGGCACATTGACGCACCAATTCGACGAGGTGAGCGCGATCGATTTTGGTTGAGCCACCAGTAAGCACACTGGTTCCCAATTTTACAACGATGGTCTGGCGATCTTGTGTATCGCCAGATTCAGAAATCAAAGATGAAACGTTTTCTTGGCCTGACATGACATTGACAACATAAAAGCGAATATGCCTTTCTTTTATCAATCCCAGACCAAGATAACAAGTGATTAAAGCAACTGTCTCGCGATAATCGACAAATTAAGGCCTTTAAGCGGCAGTGCCCAATTTCGGTTTCTTCAAAGATGGTAGCGCTGTGATTTCTAGCGCCAACTCCCCTTCAACAAAGCCCGCAATTTTTTTATAGAAAGTATCGAGAGATTCCGTCACTTCCTGCACACATTTCTTCGGTAATTTTTCTTCCAGCCATTCGCCTTCGGTATTAAATTTCCCAAAGGTGTAGGAATATTCGAAGCCGCCTTCTTTTGGCGTTAACTTCATCCACCACCCCCAAAACTCACGACTTTCGGGCGTTTTTTTGGCATTAACACAAGCAGAAAGGCAATCAAAAAAGTAGCTTTCCCCCGTCGATTTCTTTTGACGCAAATAAGGACCAAGCTGAGCAAACCTTGTCAGCAGGCGTCCATGAGATAAGGTTTTAGTTTCTTCGGTCATAGCAAGCTCCCTTAAGGCGAATATCCATCTCTTTATTATCAATCGCATGTTTACTAGCGTAAGAAGTTGGCTGTACCGCCATTCCGTACTTTTAATCACCCCCAAAAGGAGGAAACGCTTAAACAGCAAACAATCACTGTATAACATGCAACCGGATAAAATTCGTCCTTTGGCAGAGAGCTTTGATTAATCTGTCTTTATCCCAAGGCAGTAAAAAGATCTAGATCACAATGTTCTTGTGAACCACTCAATAGCTTCAAGCATAATTCTGTGATATCCGTCATGAATAGGTTTGCTCGGCAAGGTTTTTGCCCTTCCTCCATAACTGTATAGCGCAGCCAGTTGATTATCAGAATCTGGGCACACTGGATCGCCATCCAGACCAAGCGCCAAGATCGGTACCTTGGTTTTTCTGCCGTTGAGCAGTCCCTGATGACGAAGTGATAATGCTTGAAGTTGTGTCAGCAGCGACGCAGACGCACTACTTTTCCCCATACGAGAAGCAATCGTATCTAAGTGCATTGGGGGGATAGTCTTTAGACGCTTAGCATCTGTCAGCATGGCATGAAGAATACCGCCAACAGAAACGCAAGACTTAATTAGATTTTGCTCTACAAACGCCATTCTCACTGCGGCATTCGCACCAAACCTAATGCCTAAACAACCAACTCGATGTTGATCGACCCAAGGCACTGAGACCAACTCATGGAGCATCGCTTGATGCAAACGACTGCTATCTTCAGTGAGCTTCCACGCGCTGCTTCTACCAACCGAAGGCATATCAAGGGTTAACATCGCAATGTTTGCAGGCGCGAAATAGGTTTGGAATAAATGCCAGAGATCGGTCTGCAAACTATCTAAGCTACCACTCACAATAACAGTCGGAAGCGGCTCATCGGTATGAGGAATATAAAGAAACCCTTCTAGCGACTTACCGTCAACTTTGGTCACCACTTTTTCAATTCTGAACGTCGACTTTTCCATCGCGGAATGAAACGCTTTGTTAGCAAGGATTTCGGTTTGCTGTGAAAGAGGGTCACCTTTTAGGTGAGGATAGCCTGCAATGCTGAAACAGGTGCTCGCACGTAACCAATCAGTAAACGCACCCTCTTTATCGCCTTGTTCTTCTTTCAACAGCGCCGTTTTCTGGTGGCTGATACCCGTCTGTGTCCATTCATAAGGCCAGTTTCCCGAACGGTAACCCACTACGGTATCAAGCAGCTTATCATTGCTTCGGTCGTTGTCTGAGGCAGCAATGCGCGCAAGCGTTTCTTCCATCTCAATCGGATCAACACCTTGCCATGTCCATTGCGGACGACGCAGCACGCGATACCAACTGTTGTCACTGTCACCGTCTAATACGCTATCAATGTCGTTTGACGCTTGATTGACACTCCCTACGATGGTGGAGGTTTCTTTTGCATGTTTGGTGGGTTTGAAAAGCTTAACGGATAGGTTTTCTGACTCTGTTTCTCTCACGGAATATCTCCAGAGCATTCATTTCAACTGGCTCCAGTGTAAACCATGGTAAACAGAAAACCATGATCTTACCGAGGGGTAATAATACCGAACAACATTTACTTAACTCTGAGCATAAAAAAAGCCCCTTTCGGGGCTTTTCAGTAAATCGTTATTTTAGCGCTTAGCAACAGGCTCGACAAACGTCACAGCCATATCCCAAGGCTGCTCAATCCAGCAATCTTGAGCAATGTCGACAACGTAGTCATCCACTAAGTGTTTGCCCGCCGGTTTCGCACATACCGTCACGAACTTGGCTTTCGGGTACATGTTACGAATGACTTCAGCAGTGCCGCCAGTGTCGACCAGATCGTCAACCACGATAAAGCCTTCGCCATCGCCGTCAGCTTTCTTTAAAACTTGCATATCACGCTGATGATCATGGTCGTAGCTCGCGATACAAACCGTATCTACATGACGAATACCCAGCTCACGCGCCAAAATCGCAGCAGGAACCAAACCACCGCGGCTCACCGCGATAATACCTTTCCACTGCTCAGCAGGTAGAAGCTTTTCAGCCAATTGGCGGGTATACATTTGCATGTTGTCCCAGGTGATAACAAACTTGTTGCTCATTTCAGAAAACCTCGGAGGCGATGGTCGCCTTTTAACTCACTAAAAAATATTGCGGCATATTGTGTCTTACATAACGAATTTCAGCAAGAACAGGGCAGCCAGAACCCAAATACTGATAGGTACATCACGTCCCTTACCACTAAACGCTTTGATTGCGCAGTAAGAGATAAAGCCTAAACCGATACCGTGTGCAATTGAGTAGGTCAACGGCATCAGTAAGCAAACAACCACAACGGGTGCCGCTTCTGTTAGGTCACGCCAGTTAACGCTAACCAAACCAGACATCATCAAAATAGCCACGTAGAACAAAGCACCTGCTGTTGCGTAAGCAGGCACCATACCCGCCAATGGCGAGAAGAACAGTGCAAGCAGGAACAAGATACCGACCACAACAGCGGTCAACCCCGTGCGACCACCAGCAGCAACGCCTGACACACTTTCAATGTAAGACGTCGTATTTGACGTCCCCAGCATGGCACCCACAGTGGTTGCAGTACTGTCCGCCAACAGCGCACGGTTCAAGCGTGGTAGTTTACCATCTTTGTCCATCAGGTCCGCTTTTTGTGCCACACCCACTAAGGTGCCAGCTGTATCAAACAGGTCGACGAAAAGGAATGCAAACACAACAGAAATCATGCCGACTTCAAATGCACCGGACAAGTCCATCTGCATGAAGGTTGGAGCAAGACTTGGCGGCGCAGACATTATGCCACCGTACTGAACGTTACCTGTCGCAACAGCAATACCTGTCACAACAAGAATAGCAATCATCACTGCGCCTTTAACGCCGCGATTCACCAAGCCAATGGTCAGGAAGAACCCGAGTGCTGCCATTGCAGGTGCAAATGAGGACAGATCTCCCATGGACACCAAGGTTGCTGGGTGTGCCACAACGATGCCGGAGTTTTGCAGCGCAATCAGCGCCAAAAACATACCGATACCGGCAGAGATACCTGTTCGTAGAGAAAGAGGTATGGAGTGAATAATCAACTCTCGAACCTTAAACAGGCTCAAAGCGATAAAACACAAACCAGACAAGAAGACCGCACCCAATGCTACCTGCCACGAATATCCCATTTGGAATACGACCGTGTAAGTAAAGAAGGCGTTCAAACCCATACCTGGTGCTTGGGCAACAGGATAGTTCGCAACCAAACCCATCACGAAACAGCCAATTGCCGCAGCCAAACAGGTCGCAACAAATACCGCTCCACGGTCCATGCCTGTTTCAGACAAGATCGCTGGGTTCACAAAAATGATGTAGGCCATTGTCAGGAAAGTTGTCAATCCCGCAATGATTTCGGTTCGAATATCTGTACCTTGCTCTTTTAACTTAAATAGACGCTCAAGCATGGCTTTCGGTTCCTTGGAAAGTGTGTGTATGCCAGTCAATAAGACACGAACGTTTTACGAAAACGTTTGCGTCGAAATTTGACGCGAATCTTACCCGCCACTTCGTGAAATTTCCAGTGTGAATTGCATCACTTAGACTCCGATCGGTGGCGAAACAAGCGACTTATCATCATCCTGATGATTTAGTCAGTTTAAGGCATACATATTAGAGGGGAATTTAGATTAAGAAATGAACAAACCGTAAATCTGAGACGAGCATACCCCCCATTTACTTCAAGGTGCCTGTTCAATCAGAGACAAAGCCAATATTTCAGAATTTAAGACAAAAAAAACGCCACTAAAAAGTGGCGCCAGATAAAAGTCTGATTTCCAAAATGGAAACGAAATATCTGTTAGAGCGGGGTAATTCTTCTATCAGCAAGCCATTAGTTACTTGCTTTTGTATCCGAACGTCGCCGGATAACGAAAATTATTGGTGTATACGGAACTACGATTCCAGTAATGACACGCAGAGTTGCCTTTCATCATTTGTACCTCAAAAAATTCGAATCGAATAAATGCAGCTTTAGTAAAGCTCGGTTCCGTGGAGACGAATAATTTCGGGTTTATCCATAAACAAATGCTAGCGCATGGCTGTGTCTTTGGGCTCACTGCCCATCCAGAAGACGGTGAGATAGTAGCCTTTACGTTATTTAATTACAATACAAAAAGAGATCTAAATCACATTAACTACTGCATATGAAACGATTGTGTAATTAAATTACACAATAAAAACGTCTCGAAAATAATAATGTTATATGTGGCAACAATTTAGGCTCACATGCTTGCAGCGTAACCAGTTAGTTGAAAAAGTATCCATCCCGAAACAACAAAACAATAGAAATAGGGATTGTTATTGATGCTTGTTGACGTAATTCGAAATATCAATATACGCAACCGCGTATTCTTCCTGGTTGCAATCACACTAAGTGCAATGCTACTGCCGATCTACCTCTTTGCCACTCAGAACTACAACAATCTGATGGTCTTTAAAAAGGATGAAACTAAGGTACTGGTCGATAGTGCTCATAGCTTAGTAAAACATCATTATCAGCGTTTTATCGATGGCGAACTAAGTGAAGCGCAAGCCAAGAAACTCGCTCTCAACGCTGTAGCCTCACTCCGCTATGATCAAAATAACTACTTTTGGATAAATGACAGTCACCCAACCATGATCCTTCACCCTATCAAGCCAAAGCTTAACGGTCAGGATTTGACAACGTTTGAGGATAAGGCTGGGAAACGGTTGTTTGTCGAAATGGCACAGGTTGCCACTCAGTCTGGGGGTGGTTTTGTTGACTACTACTGGAGTAAGCCCAGTTCAGACAATCCCGTCGAGAAAGCGTCTTATGTAAAATTGTTCAAACCATGGGGATGGGTGCTAGGCACTGGCATCTATGTGGATGACGTTGCTACCGCGTTCACCAAAGAACTCACCTTTTTGCTCATCAACGTCTTTGGCATATTGGTCATCGTTCTATTGATCAGTGCCGTCATTGGGCAATCTATCGTTGCACCCAGTACGCAAACGGCCAAAGCACTACGAGACATATCAAGCGGAGAAGGTGATCTCAGCCATAAGCTATCACTCAAAGGGCGAGATGAACTTAGTCAGATAGCCCGCTTTTTTAACCGATTTATCGATCAGATCCGTGGCATAGTCAGCGAGATCAACCCAGTCTCTGACACTATCTCTCGTTCGGCAAATGAGATAACCCGTCTATCCGAGACCTCAGAACGCCTTGCCAACCAACAAAGTACGGAGATAGATAGTATTTCTGCCGCGGTCAACGAATTACTTGCCAGTAATCAGGAGATCGCAACGTCAGCAGCCCATGCTGCGGATGAAGCTCAAAACGCAGCAGACGAATGCAATGGCGGGCAAAGCGTGGTTAATGATATGCGCGAGCAAATGTTGGCAATGGTAGATAGCCTTCAAAGCGCCGCAACCGAAGCCACGGTGTTGGCTGATGATTCTAAAAATGTCGGTAAAGTATTGGACGTTATCCGCACTATTGCTGAGCAAACCAACCTTTTGGCACTCAATGCGGCCATTGAAGCTGCTCGTGCAGGCGATCAGGGACGCGGCTTCGCCGTGGTTGCAGATGAAGTTAGAACACTGGCTATTCGCACTCAACAAAGCACAGACGAGATAGAAAACATCATCACGACATTGCAAACACGTGCCACATCGTTAAATAACACACTCGGTACAACACAAAATCTGTCTAAAGCCACCGCAGAACATAGTCAGCATGTCCTCCACTCTCTGACTGAAATTGATGGTAAAGTTTGCGAAATCACCGCCATCAATCAATCCATCGCGTCCGCATGCCACCAAACGGCGGCGGCCACGGAGGAGATCAATGTCAATCTTCACAACCTTGTCGACAAAGGGAAAGAGACGGTAGAACAAAGTCGCGATTTGACTGAGCAAAGCTTGGCGCTTTCGGCAGTTGGCGTTCAGCTTAAAAGCGCTATCGGGCAGTTTAAGATGTAGGCATTTCATACGATATGTAGCGATATGCTTTTAACAAGGCATACTTTTCGGCTGCAAATTCTGTTAGCTTATTGGCATGCAGTACTGCATGCCTTTTTTCATTCTGTGTTTTTCTGGAGATCACCCGTGTCAGAGATCAGCCAATTGTCGCCGCAACCTGTGTGGCAGTTTTTCGACAAAATTTGTTCCATTCCTCACCCGTCAAAGCATGAAGACCAGCTCGCACAATACATTGTAGACTGGGCAACCCATGAAGGTTTGTCGGTGTGTCGAGATGATGTGGGTAACGTCATCATCAAGAAACCAGCAACACCAGGAATGGAAAACCGAAAAGGCGTGGTGCTTCAAGCTCACATAGACATGGTGCCTCAGAAAAACGAAAACACAGATCATGACTTCGTCACCGACCCGATTCGTCCGTACATTGACGGCGATTGGGTAACGGCAGACGGCACAACGCTTGGCGCAGATAACGGTATGGGCATGGCAACCTGTCTTGCTGTACTTGCCGCCAATGATATTGCTCATGGCTCTCTCGAAGTGCTACTCACTATCGACGAAGAAGCGGGCATGACTGGCGCATTTGGCCTCAAAGAAGGCTGGTTAGACGGTGACATTTTGCTAAACACTGACTCGGAGCAGGAAGGCGAAATTTACATGGGCTGTGCAGGCGGTGTCGATACTTCCATTGCGTTCACCCTAGAGCGAGAAGCACTAGGAGAAGGCTATGTGGGTAAAGCACTGCAAATCAAAGGTCTCAAAGGCGGACACTCTGGTGTTGATATTCACACTGGTCGCGCCAACGCCAACAAACTTCTTGGACGCTTTCTTGCCGGTCACGCTGACGATTTAGGCTTACGCCTTATCTCTATTCGCGGTGGTACATTGCGTAATGCAATCCCACGCGAAGCCTTTGCCCATGTCGCTATACCTGCTGAGAATGCCGAAAAATTAGCGTCACTCTTTATGCATTTTGAAACAGTGCTAAAAGAAGAATTGGCGGCCATTGAAACCTCTATTGCATTATCAGTATTAGATAACGAGATCAGCGAGCAAGCACTGACATCTAACGTACAAGGTCGCATCATTGCCAGTATTAATGCCTGTCCTAACGGCGTGATCCGTATGAGTGATGATATTGACGGCGTCGTAGAGACATCGTTAAATCTCGGTGTGATCACCACAGAAGAAAATACCATGACACTGCTTTGCCTTATCCGCTCACTGGGGGATAGTGGTCGCAGTTATGTTGAAAGCATGCTGCGATCATTGGGTGAACTAGCCGGCGCTGAGGTGACATTCTCAGGCGCTTACCCAGGCTGGAAACCAGATCCAGAATCAGAAATTATGCACATCTTCCGCAAAACCTATGAAGACATCTATGGCCGCGTACCGGACATCATGGTGATCCACGCAGGTTTGGAATGTGGTTTGTTCAAAGAGCCATACCCAAACATGGACATGATCTCTTTCGGCCCAACGATCAAGTTTCCGCATTCTCCCGATGAGAAAGTCAACATTGCTACTGTTGGTCTGTTCTGGGAACAAATGATTGCTATGCTCAGTGCCATTCCGGAAAAAGCATAACTGCATTGGATGCGAGCAGATTAACCACGACAATTATTAGTGTGGGCTAACGAAATATTAAGAGCGCCACTTGGCGCTCTTTTACCATTCAAAACTCAACTGCGCGGCCTTGTCTTTGTCTTCCGATTTAAGCCCGACGTTTAACCCTATCAAACGCACACCTCTTCCTTGTTGGCGAGCTAACGCTTCTTTTAAGAGGTCAGGAAATACATTCGTATCGAAGCACCACTGACGATGTTCAACCGAGGTTAACTGAAAATCGGAAAATTTAAGTTTGACCCCTTGGCGCGCAATGTCCATATCAGGACACACTCGCTTTAAACGCGTTTCCATCTCATCATAAAGTGACTCCATGACGGCCAAGCACTCCGCTTCGGTGTGAATGTCTTCTGGCAAAGTCCGCTCCACCCCCACCGACTTGCGAACACGGTCGGTTTCAACGTCTCTTTCATCAATGCCCTGACATCGATTCCATAACGCATGACCGAATTTACCAAATCGCTGAAGTAATAGATTTTGATCAAACTGCTGAACGTCTTCACCTTTAAATAAGCCAAGTTCATGCAGTTTCACCAAGGTCACTTTACCCACGCCTGGAATTTTCTCCAACGGCAAGTTCTTCACAAATGCATCGATTTCATCCGGCGTGATCACATAGATACCGTCAGGCTTGTTTAAATCAGATGCCACCTTGGCGATGAACTTAACGGGTGCCACCCCGGCTGACGCCGTTAATCCGAGTTCCCGTTTAATCGCTTGTCGAATGTCTTCAGCGATAAGCGTTGCTGAGCCTCTAAATAGTGAGCAGTCACTCACATCAAGATAAGCTTCATCAAGGGATAGGGGCTCTACTTTATCGGTATACCGAGCAAAAATGGCTCGAATTTGAAGAGAAACGGCTTTGTACTTGTTCATGTCACCACGAACTACCGTGAGGTTGGGGCAAAGTTTCTTAGCATGTGCCGTCGCCATCGCTGAGCGAACACCATATTTTCGTGCAAGGTAATTACAGGTCGATATCACACCTCTGCGCGTTTCTGAGCCGCCAATGGCAAGAGGAATATCCCGCAACTCAGGGCTATCACGCATCTCTACAGCGGCATAGAAACAGTCCATATCGATGTGCACAATTTTTTTCATGGATAGAGAGCCTGACAATCAGATACTGTATGTATACACAGCAACCGATGCGGTTGTCAATCTTCGAAGCAAAGGTGTTAGGGGCTTTGGAGGCAGGGAACTACCGATAAAAAAGGCCAGTCTGTGACTGGCCCTCATGAGTCAGATGATTCAAATAGATCAAATGATTTGATTCTTCTTCCACTCAGCTGCTTTGGCAGCACGCGCTTCGCGCTTTTGCCTTGCATCACAAGGTTCTGGACAGTCACATTCTTTTTCAATGCCAACAGAGCCCAGACCACCACAGCTTCCACTGATGGTTTTGCGTTGAATAATGTAGCCGATCGCCATGCCAGCAATCACTAGCAAGAAAACCGAAAACGTTATCAGATACTCAGACATCTCATTACCCTTAACGTGTTAGATATTGTTTAAATGCGTCCGATGCGATTTCTTTAAATCCATTATCGGTCTTTACAATGAAAAATGCTGGAATATTTTCACTGTTAGCCAGCGCAAGTGCATTTTCTGGCCCCATCACCATAAAGGCAGTGGAGAAGCCATCAGCCGTCATACATGATTTATCCAGCACAGTCACCGACACCAAACGATGATTGATCGGCTTGGCTGTTTTTGGATCAATGGTGTGTGAGTAACGTATGCCATCTTCTTCAAAATAATTGCGATAATCCCCTGACGTCGCAACGGCCATATCACCCGGCGCAATTATTTCTTGGACAGTTTGCTGTTCAGTGCTTGGTTTTTCAATCGCGATACGCCAAGGCACACCTTCGGCATTCACGCCATGAAGTTGAAGTTCACCACCAATCTCAACCAAGTAGTTTTTAATCCCTAACTCCGCCAAATAGTTAGCAACCACATCAACACCAAACCCCTTCGCAATCGACGATAAATCGACATAAAGATCAGGGTTGGTTTTCGTCAGAAAATGACCATCAACCTCGATAAATTCGATGCCGGTCATTGCTCTGCGTTCAGCCACTTGAACATCACTAGGCGCGCGATCAGGTCGTCCCTCAGGACCAAAGCCCCAGAGATTCACTAATGGCCCAACAGTAACATCCAGCGCACCCTCAGACAGCTTATTGAGACGAATGGCTTCAGCGACAACCAATGCGGTATCTGCCGACACAGAAAATGGCTCACTGCCTTTTTGCTGATTAAAGCGACTCAACTCGGAGTCCTTGCGGTACGTCGACATTTGGTCGTTCACCCGCTCCAAGCGAATATCGATCTCGGTCTGAATAACATCATGACTTGGCACGTCACCATCCGACATGTATTTCACCGAATAGTAGGTCCCCATAGTAGAACCTGTTAGATGAACTTGTTTTGGTGCTTGTTCACATCCTGTAAGCACAAGCAGGCTGCTTACAATAAGACCGAGAGACAACAGGAATTTTTTCATTACTTCATCCAGTTGGTTGAAATTAGACACACAGACCATGATTACGATGGGAGATTGAGGTCCGCTTAATACGAATCGCAGTATGTATTTGCGGTGAGATAGCAACGTATCTCAGTCGCAGAGACAGCCAATTGATGAGACGCGAAAATATCTACTGAGATTGGTATCTGTGTATTCATATCGATGTGTTCGTATCGATGTATATGCAAAATGGCTGACCCTAAGGCCAGCCATTTGTCTTTTCGACTTAGCGGTGTTTAGCCACCGAAATCATCAAGCAGGATGTTTTCGTCTTCAACACCAAGGTCTTTCAGCATGCCGATAACTGCCGCATTCATCATTGGAGGACCACACATGTAGAACTCACAATCTTCTGGGGCGTCGTGATCTTTAAGATAGTTCTCAAACAACACGTTATGGATAAAGCCAGTGTAGCCTTCCCAGTTATCTTCTGGCAGTGGATCAGAAAGCGCACAGTGCCAAACGAAGTTTTCGTTTTCAGCAGCTAGGCCGTCAAAATCTTCTACATAGAACATTTCACGCTTAGAGCGAGCACCGTACCAGAAAGACATCTTACGCGTAGAGTTCAGACGCTTGAGCTGGTCGAAAATGTGAGAACGCATTGGTGCCATACCTGCACCACCGCCCACAAATACCATTTCTGCATCAGTATCTTTCGCGAAGAACTCACCAAACGGTCCTGAAATCGTACACTTATCGCCTTCTTTCAACGACCAAATGTACGAAGACATAATGCCTGGCGCAACAGTTGGGTTGTTAGGTGGCGGCGTAGCAATACGCACGTTTAGCATGATAATGCCAAACTCTTCAGGGTAGTTCGCCATTGAATACGCACGAATGGTTTCTTCGTTAACCTTGGACTCGTAACGGAACAGGTTAAACTTCTCCCAGTCTTCACGATATTCTTTAGGAACATCGTAATCTGCGTACTTAACGTGGTGAGCAGGCGCTTCGATTTGGATGTAACCACCCGCACGGAAAGGCACTGACTCGCCATCTGGAATTTGCAGCTTCAGTTCTTTGATGAAGGTTGCTTTGTTATCGTTAGAGATAACTTCACATTCCCACTTTTTCACACCAAAAATTTCTTCTGGCAGCTCGATGTCCATGTCAGTTTTCATTGCTACCTGACAGGCCAAGCGCTCGCCTTCACGTGCTTCACCTTTGCTGATGTGATCAAGCTCAGTCGGCAGAATGTCACCGCCACCTGATTTGATCTTCACGCGGCACTGACCACAAGAGCCACCGCCACCACAAGCTGAAGAAACGAATACGCCAGCGCCCGCAAGAGCGGTCAGTAGCTTGCCACCTGGCTGTGTGGTAATTGCCAGATTTGAATCGCCATTTACAGAGATGATGATGTCACCTGAAGGTACCAGTTTTGATTTGGCGAACAAGATCACCAGAACCAATACCAGTACGATAAGAGTAAACATCACTACACCAAGAATAATGTCCATTGACTAATCCTTATATCGCGGTTTACCCGACTTACAGTTGAACACCAGAGAAAGACATAAAGCCCAACGCCATCAAACCTACGGTGATAAAGGTAATACCCAAACCACGTAAAGCAGGAGGAACATCAGAATACTTCATTTTTTCACGAATACCTGCCAGCGCAACAATCGCTAGCATCCAGCCGATCCCCGACCCTGCGCCGTATACCACTGATTCTGCGAAATTGTAGTCACGCTGAACCATGAAAGATACACCACCGAAAATCGCACAGTTAACTGTGATAAGCGGAAGGAAGATACCCAGTGCGTTGTAAAGTGGCGGGAAAAAGCGGTCTAGGACCATTTCCAGAATCTGAACCAACGCCGCGATAACACCGATGAAGGTGATAAAGTTCAGGAAGCTCAGATCAATGCCTGGTGCCAACGCGCCGTCTTTCAAAATCAGGTTATAAACCAGATTATTGACAGGAACAGCGATGGTCAGTACGACGATAACTGCGACACCTAGGCCAAACGATGTTTTTACTTTCTTGGAAACAGCCAAGAAAGTACACATACCTAGGAAGAATGACAGCGCCATGTTCTCGATGAAAATCGAACGAACCATAAGGCTAATGTAATGTTCCATTACGTCCTTACTCCTTCGCTTCTACTTGTTCAGGTTTGAACTCACGTATAACCCAGATCATAAAGCCGATCAGGAAGAACGCTGATGGAGCCAGCAACATCATACCGTTTGGCTGATACCAACCGCCTTCTGAAGTCAGAGGCAGAATAGACACACCAAACAATTTGCCAGAACCCAACAGTTCACGGAAGAAACCAACAGTGATCAGTACGAAGCCGTAGCCAAGACCATTACCAATGCCGTCAATAAATGATGGCAGTGGCGCAGACTTCATCGCATACGCTTCTGCACGTCCCATAACGATACAGTTGGTGATGATCAGGCCAACG
This sequence comes from Enterovibrio sp. FF113, assembly GCF_041439165.1. Taxonomy (NCBI): domain Bacteria; kingdom Pseudomonadati; phylum Pseudomonadota; class Gammaproteobacteria; order Vibrionales; family Vibrionaceae; genus Enterovibrio; species Enterovibrio sp. FF113. The sequence continues at coordinate 61,682 of NZ_JBGONO010000006.1, forward strand.
AATACAGATAGCTGTTTAGAGATATCGTAAACGTACGCTTTCAAGATCTGGTCAACCACGATGACCAGCGATGCAATGATCGCCATCTGCACGATGATACGTACAGAGTTAGGAATGTGGTGACGAATAGCCGAAACAAACAAGTTAGAAAACGCGGTTACAAACGTAACAGCTATCGTCATAACAAATGCAGTTTCTAGCTTGGTGGTCACTGCCAATGCAGAACACACACCTAGAACCTGAAGGGCAATCGGGTTATTGCTAAGTATCGGCGCCCATAGATTCTCTTTCAGTTCTTTAGTATCAGCCATTGTTCAGCTCTCCCTTTTGAACCATCTTCAGGAACGGGCCAAAGCCATTGTTACCGAGCCAGAAGTCAAATGTGTGCTGAACACCGTTTGAAGTCAGTGTTGCACCCGACAATCCATCTACACCATGGATGTCACCCGGTTGTGCGCCACCTTTAACGATGCGAATTGCTGGCTGACCTTTGTCATCAAACAGCACTTTGCCTTCGAATTGTGAACGCCAGCGTGGGTTTTCAACTTCACCACCCAGTCCCGGAGTTTCGCCTTGCTGGTAGTATGTGATACCACCAACGGTGTTACCGTCAGTCTCAACAGCAACAAAAGCGTACATCATTGACCACAGACCATTACCGTGCATAGGAAGGATCACTTCGTCAGTCCCGCCTTGGTCATTCTTAACCAAGTAGACCTTCGCTAAATTAGCGCGACGACCAATCTTCGCCAAATCTTGCTCTGCAGCAAGCTTGACTGATTGAGAAGGATCCGACGCTGCAACGCGTTGGTCATAAGCTTCAGCTTCAGCTTCCGTACCCGTTAGCTCACCCGTTGAAAGATCAACAAGGCGAGGAACGATGAATTTTTCAAAAGCTTGGTTAACTTCGGTCTTGCTCGCTCCAACAGGAATACCAGCAACAGACAGGATGTTACGCTGAACATCGAGTACTGCATTTTCCTGCTGTAGTGGACGCAAAGACACCGCTGCAAAAGAAACCACGACTGAACAAACTAGGCTCAGCGCGACAACTACGGTCAGCGTTTTTTTAATGCTATCGTTATTGCTTGACACGAGCCAGTCTCCGTTTGATGTTACCCTGAACTACCAGGTTGTCGAACAGCGGGGCAAACAGGTTCGCAAACAGGATAGCCAGCATCATACCTTCTGGGTACGCTGGGTTAACCACACGAATCATCACTGCCATCGCACCAATCAGGATGCCATACCACCACTTCGCTTTATTGGTGAAAGACGCTGAAACTGGGTCGGTTGCCATGAACATCATACCGAATGCAAAGCCACCCAAAACCAAGTGCCAGTGCCAAGGCATGCTGAACATTGGGTTGGTGCTAGAGCCTGCAATATTGAATAGCGTTGCCGTTGCAACAAGACCAATCAACGTACCCAGAATGATGCGCCATGATGCAATTCGCATTGCAACAATCATTGCGCCACCAATCAAGATAGCCAGCGTCGATACTTCACCGATAGAACCAGGGATGTTACCGATGAAAGCATCCATCCAAGTGATCGTGCTACCAGAAACGTTGTTCACTAGTGCGCCTTGACCGCCTGCAGCCCATTGGCTAAGCGCCGTTGCACCAGAGAAGCCGTCAGCCGCAGTCCAAACCAAATCACCAGAGATTTGTGCAGGATAAGCGAAGAACAGGAATGCACGGCCAGCAAGAGCAGGGTTCAGGAAGTTACGACCGGTACCGCCAAAGATTTCTTTTGCAACAACAACACCAAAGGTAATACCTATAGCTGCTTGCCACAAAGGAAGTGTAGGCGGAACGATCAACGCAAACAGGATAGAAGTGACAAAGAAACCTTCGTTGACTTCATGCTTACGCACCATACAGAACAACACTTCCCAGAAACCACCGACGATAAATACCGTCGCGTAGATTGGTAGGAAGTAGGTTGCACCAAGCAACATTTTGCTTGCCCAACCTGCATCAGGAGACAGCGACCCCCCTAGCATTTCTGTTAACCAGTAATGCCAGTTACCACCCACAATGGCTGCAAATTGATCAGCGCTGTACATCGAGTTCAGTGCCATAACAGCCTGATTACCCGAGTTGTACATACCGAAGAACATTGCTGGGAATACAGCCAGCCATACCATGATCATAATGCGCTTCAGATCGATGCTGTCACGAACGTGAGCACCGCGCTTTGTCACTAGACCAGGGGTGTAAAAAAGTGTCGCTGCAGCTTCGTAAAGCGCAAACCATTTCTCGTGCTTACCGCCCGGTTCAAAATGCGGTTCGATATCTTCAAGAAATTTTTTCAGGCCCATCGGTTACCCTTCCTTCTCAATTTGATCAAGGCACTCACGTAGCATCGGGCCAAAATCGTATTTGCCAGGGCAAACAAATGTACACAGAGCAAGATCTTCAGGATCCAGTTCAAGTGCACCTAGCTGAGCCATGCTGTCCAGATCGCCTGCACAGATATCTCGTAGCAAAAGTGTTGGCTCGATGTCCAGTGGCATAACACGCTCATAGTTACCAATTGGCACCATTGAACGCTCACTACCATTAGTGGTAGTCGTCATGTTAAACAGCTGACCTTTAAAGAACTGACTCAAATACGCACGCGTAACTGAGAATTTGTTTTTACCTGGAGTGATCCAGCCAAACAGTTCTTTTTCACGGCCTTCGCGCAACGCACTTAATTGTAAGTGGAAACGACCAAGGTAACCGTGAACACCACCAGCTTGTGTTCCACTTAGTACGGAGCCAGAAATGAGACGGATTTCTCCAGGCATCAATTCGCTGTTTGTCAGCTCATTGATTGACGCACCGATTTGCGTACGGATAAGGCGTGGGTTGTTAACCACTGGACCTGCCAAAGCAATCACGCGGTCGGTATACAGCTCACCCTCAAGGAAAAGCTTACCGAACGCAATCACGTCTTGGTAGTTCAGGTGCCAAACCTGCAACTCTGCGCCAACAGGGCGGAGGAAGTGAATGTGAGTACCCACCAGACCAGCTGGGTGAGGGCCATTAAACACTTGCTCTTCAACGTTAGACTGCGAGCTACGTGGCAGGCTAGACTCACCTTTACACACGTAAACTTTGCCGTCTGTCAGACGCGAAAGAACATCCAAGCCTGCTACAAACGCTTCTTGCTGCTCATTAATGATCAGCTCAGGGTTTGCTGCGAGAGGGTTGGTATCCATTGCGGTGACGAACACAGCAGAAGGTTTCGCATCAACCGCAGGGTTTTTGCTAAATGGACGAGTACGAAGCGCAGTCCACAGACCCGACTCCACCAATTGGTCAACAACCATTTGGCGATCAAGACCTGCAATTTCAGAGGCTTCATATTTATTGAAAGTGACTTGCTCGTTGCCTTCGATTTCGATGACAACAGACTGAAGAACACGTTTTGCACCACGGTTAATCTCAACCACAGTACCCGCTGCAGGTGCAGTGAATTTAACGCCAACATTCTTTTTATCTTCAAAAAGAATCTGACCTTTTTTCACTACATCCCCAACACGAGCATGCATCGTTGGACGCATGCCAACGTACTCTTCGCCTAGCAAGGCGACTTTTGTGATGGCTGAGCCATCATTTATCACCTGAGCAGGAGTCCCTGAAATTGGGATATCCAAGCCCTTTTTTATTGTAATCATACGCACTTGCACTACATTAACGGGAAAAATTCTGTTATTGCGCAGTTGATACACGACTTTCTACTGTTTGGCGGGATGATACACATCCCAAGCCTTCGCAACTTCCTCATCACCAATCCGCAACAATTCCGCGGACGGGGTCAGTTTTCAAGCGATGGATTCTATCATCAACCAAAGATGCTATTCCACGGCAATCACCGTGATGCACCCTGAAATTTCAACAACTGAGCAAACTATCGCCAATTGAGAGTGATAAGTATGAGCCGGTGCACAAAATGTCATGCAAACGTAGTGTGTGAAAAGTGTTACAAAATCAACATAACTCACGAAAGCCTGTCTTAATGTTGAATTGATTAATACACTACATTTCTTAACAATCTGCTGACGACCATTGCCATACACTGAATCCAAAGCCGTTATGTTGAACAGCTGGAAATCTTAGTCGAACATATTACTGCGCAGTATTGGGTTGTTTGTTTAACAGCCCATCGCGATATTATTATTTGTTATCGTGTAAAGACCCACCACGACACGGTGGTGAGTTCGGTGAATGCCCATTCAAATCATGCCACTCACTCTCAGTATATGTATGAATTGCCAATGCATGGATATCATTTTTCAACTCATCCGCCAGTGTTTGGTTTACCGCACGATGCCTTGTGATTAAACGCTGCCCTTCAAAGTCACCACTAACAATTGTCACTTTGAAGTGACTTTCTGACCCAACAGGCACATTGTGCATATTACTTTCATTAAGCACTTCTAAAAAGATAGGCGAAAAAGCAGTGTTCAGTTTCTGCTCAATATTTTTTTGAACAATCATACGTCCCTCTTTTACATATTAGCTTTTTTCTGCATTGTCTTTCTTCGATCGCTGCAAGACAATTGCAGTATTCCTGTCATCTGCGACAATATACCTCATTCTCACAAGCGCTTCGCTGATACCCCCATGAAAACCACATTACAAATCGAAGGCATAGCGTTAGAACTGCGTCGCTATCCCCTTCAAAAAAACGAAACATTACAAGCTTGGGATGCTGCCGATGAATATCTCATCGAGCACATCGAAGCGACAGATTTGGAATCCGGTGCACATATTCTGATCATGAATGACGGATTCGGTGCGCTTAGCTGCTGGGCTTCACTGAAAGGTTACCAAGTCACTGCGGTTAATGATTCTTTGTTATCGCAACAAAGTATTCAACATAACCTGAATAAAAACGCGCTTTCTCATGTTCGGTGTTTGTCATCGCTGGATACACTGCCTGACGATGTCGATCTGGTTGTGATGAAGTTGCCAAAGAACAACCGCCTTTTGATTTGGCAGTTGCAGCAAATTGCACAACTTGAACGCGCCCAACTCACCACGATTACGGGCGCGAAAACCAAAGATATTCATACATCTACACTTAAACTTTTCGAAAAACACTTGGGGTCAACCCATACTTCTTTGGCAAAAAAGAAAGCGCGTTTAGTTTTCTGTAACAAAGAGAAGTCGTTGAATATATTGCCCCCAGCAACGACGTCATTTGATGTTCCGGACTACCAATTGTGTCTGGCAAATCATGCCAACGTGTTTTCTTCAGAAAGTTTGGATATTGCCGCCTATTTGATGCTTCAACACATGCCACATGACGAAAGCATCAAACACATTATTGACCTAGGGTGTGGAAACGGTGTTTTGGCGATTCAAGCGGCGAAGCTAAATCCTCAAGCACGCGTGACTGCCGTAGATGAAAGCCACATGGCAATCGCTTCTGCCTCGCTGAATTTAGCCACTCATGGTATTGAGCCGACAAGAACGCATTGCCTCGTCAATAACTGCCTTGATGACTTTGCACCTGAAAGCGCAGATGTCGTGATGTGTAATCCGCCGTTTCATCAACTACAAGCAGTGACGGATCACATTGCATGGCAAATGTTTTGTGACGCTCAGCGAGTTCTTGAACCCAAGGGCAGAATTGTGGTCATTGGTAATAGGCACCTCGGCTATCATACTAAATTGAAACGTCTTTTTGGCAATGCACAAGTCATTGCTTCCAACCGTAAGTTTGTTATTGTCGAAGCTTACAAATAGCCAGACTCTAAAGGGATGCGTTAACTCATGAAAAAACTTCTGCTTGTTTCCGGACTTGTCATCGGCTTGAGCGCCTGCTCTGCACCTCAAGAGCCTCAATTGACTGTCGCACCTCAACCTACAATTTCACCCGTACCCGTTGCTCAAAACAAATCTGTTGCGGTTGAAAGTCGTGATTTACGAACCGCGCAGTTTGTCGCGGTTGTAGATAATGGCCGTAAAAATGTGCAACCCATTCAATCCACATCAAATGTGCGTGTCGTTCTGGAAGATGCACTCACCCGACAGCTAAACTCTCAAGGCTATCGTGTTATTACCGAGGGCAAAGGAAAACTTCGCTTAGATCTGCTCGACGCATTGGTGAAAGTGGAGCACTCAGTGTTCTCACACGACATGATTACCAATGTGCAGATCCAACTGGTTGCAGAAACCGGTGAAAACAAATTTGTTAAGCGCTACACAGGTAAATCAACGTCTGAAGGCGCGACCAGTGCGTCAGTTGAAGATATGGAAATCGCACTTAACAGTCTGCTAGAAGCCGTGTTGCAAGACATTGCTCAAGACAAACAACTGATGACCTTTATGAACGAGAACTTTTAATGCGAGCTTTGTTTAAATCAATCGTTGTTGCGGCAACAATGACGTTGGCACTTCCTACACTGGCTGCCAATCCTATTGTTGATGTAGAAACCAACATGGGCAATTTCAAGCTGGAGCTTTATCCAGATAAAGCGCCCAAGTCCGTTGAGAATTTTTTACGTTATGTCGAAGATGGCAGTTACGTAGATACCCAGTTTCATCGCGTGATAAAGGGGTTTGTGGTTCAAGGTGGCGGCTATGATGCTTCTTTTAATCCGCGCCCGAGCACTTATGGTGAAGTGGTTAACGAATCAAAGAACGGATTGAACAATGACCGCGGCACCATTGCGATGGCGCGTAAATCCACGCCAGATTCAGCCACGCGACAGTTCTATATTAATCTACAAAATAACAGTAACTTGAATGGTTCTACCAACAAGTTTGGTTATACCGTTTTTGGTAAAGTGATCTCAGGTTTCAACGTTATCGAAAACATGGCGAACACGAAAACGGTCACAATCGCTCAAGCTGGCATGCGAGATGTTCCACAGCAACCTATACTAATTGAGAAAATTATCATTACCAATTAGTCGTAGGAATCAGGGAATGCTAAAACTCATTGCAGACAATCCCGAACCTGAAATAAATCAAGCACTCGCCGATGAGCATATTCACACTTATGCCCCGGCGTTTGCCGCTGAAGTCATCCGCTTCATTTTAAGGCAATCGCCTTATGATGAGCTGAAAGATATATGCCGTCAGCAGTTTATTGATTGGTGGAAGCTTTCGATGCCCAGCGGCTCACCAAAAGACAACTATGAATCTGTTTATTGGTACTTGTTGTACTTAATCGAGTCGAGACGAGAAGATGAATTACGTGGTAATCGCTTCGCCAATCGGCGCGTAAAAGAATGTGCTTGTTATTTGATGAACAAGGGAAAATTTCCTGATTACGCGCGTGGCATTCGCCCTTGAAGCACGGTAGCATGACGTTACTTATGTTACTCACAAGGACGTCACTACATGTCCCAAGCACCATCCCCTACTTGGCGAGAAACCGTTCACAGTTACCTTGACCGCCGACTCTTATGGGTTTTTCTTCTTGGCTGTGCAAGTGGCTTTCCTTGGCTTTTAATTGGGTCAAACATGTCGGGTTGGCTCAAGGATGCAGGTCTCACTCGAACAGCGATTGGTTTATTTGGCTCCATCTTTGTGGTTTATGCCATTAACTGGATGTGGGCGCCGCTCATTGACCGAATTAAACTTCCCTATCTTTACAATAAACTAGGTCAGCGTCGCAGTTGGATCGTGCTCATGCAATCGATCATGTTAGTGTGCACCTTATTTATTGCAAACACCGACCCTTCATTCAACTTGTGGCTCACCTCGGTGCTGGCGCTTACCATTGCCCTTGCATCATCGACTCAAGATATCGCCATTGATGCCTTTCGTATCGACAGCTTCAAGGAGCAGGAAAAGTCTAAAATGCCTCAAGCTGCTGCCATGGCCGTCATTGGATGGTGGACAGGCTACAGCCTCCCCGGTTATTTCGCTTTCATCAATGCTGATAGCATTGGTTGGAATGGTGTGTATTACGGGATGGCCGTCTTTATTGGACTATTAATCCTATTTACACTTTTCGTCGGGGAACCCGATTCTGAGCGTGAAGCATTGCAGGCAGAAGCCGAAGCGCGCTATGCAAAACGACTTAAACATGGCGAAAACAGAGTCTTGCTATGGTTGTCAGTCACCCTCGTTGAGCCTTTTGCGGAGTTCTTTCGCCGAAACGGCGTGAAAGTCGCATTAACCCTGCTGTTATTCGTTTTCCTGTTCAAAATTGGAGAAGCATTCCTTGGTCGAATGTCGATCGTTTTTTACAAAGAAGTCGGTTTCAGTAACGAACAAATTGGCCACTATTCCAAACTCATTGGCTGGGGCGCCATGGTGGTGTTCACCTTGATTGGTAGTGCTATCAACGTTCGTTTCGGCGTGGTGAAAGGGCTGCTGATTGGTGGTATTTCCATGGCAGCTAGCAATCTTATGTTTGCGCTCATGGCGCAAGTGGGTCCAAACGAAGATTTATTCCTCGCCACTATCATTGTGGATAACTTCACGAGTGCTTTTGCGACGATTGCATTTGTATCCTTCTTGACCTTCCTAACAGGACGCGCCTTTTCGGCCACACAGTATGCTCTGCTCGCATCGCTAGGCAACTTAGGTCGGACAACCCTGTCATCGTTTAGTGGTGCCACTGTCGATTGGATAGAAGGCTTTGAGTGGCTGCATGACATTACATGGCTCAATCCATGGTCATTCTTCTTTATCCTCACCACGGTCATGGTGTTACCAAGTCTCGCCATGATTATTGGGCTCAGACATCACTTCCAAGCACTTACTGACAAGCAAAACCTCACTTAAATGTGTTTAATCCGCGACGCCTGTCGCGGATTACCCCCCCTCAAACCTGTTGAATCCTTTATCCCTGTCATCTTTTGAAACACTTATCTCTCATGTAATCCATTTCAACGAGATCTAAATCACATTTAGCAAACGATTGCGATTTCATTGCATTTTCTTTTTTGAACTTTCCCATAGAATGGCGCTCGCAACGGCGAGGTCCAACCATTTGGTGTCTTTGCCACTCCAATCCTTACGATGTAAAGAGAGCTAACGATGCGTAAATCTGTAGTAGCACTGAGCGTTCTGGCAGCAGCAGCGGCTGTCCCTGCACAAGCGGAATACCTATTTGGTTTTGGTGGCATGTATGCTGACTACCAAGTTTGGGATCATGGTATTGGTAACGATAACGATAACTTCGGTGGCGACATTTCAGATCGTAACCAAGCTGTAGTCGGTATCGAAGGCGGCGCAGGCTTTACTTGGGGTCAAATCTACGGCTTCTACGACTACGAAGGTGTGGATCGTGGAACAGGTAACCGTGGTGCATCTGCAAAAGGTACTATCCACTACAACCTGACTGACTCAGGTGTAAGCCTTTACGCTCAGATTTACAACACTGACAAAGACGAAGACGGCCGCGGCGGTGCGCTTCACGAACAAAACCGTGTACTAGGTTTAGGTTACACTGGCCTTAACGGTGACGGTTGGGCATTTACGCCATTCATCGGTGTTCACGAAATCAACTCTGGTGACATTAAAGGCGCAAACGGCGGTATGGCTGGTTTCGTAGGTTTCTACAACACCAACATCGGCAGCCAGAACTTTACGTTCTCTTCTTGGGCTGAATACGAGTTTGGTCGCCAAGAAGCATACGCAGCAGTGCAAGGCGATGACTGGGGTCTAAACGGCTCTGTTAACGCAATGTGGAACATCAACCAAAACTGGTCAACGGGCGTACTTTACCGTTACACCGTAAACAAGTTGGCGCGTAAAGATTACCAAGACATCATGATCTACCGCGTACAATACAACTTCTAATTTATAGAAGTATAAAAGCGCTTCAAGAGGCAGCCTTCAGGCTGCCTTTTTTGTTTTCCATTCGATGAAAGAACCAATAATGGTATGCTGGTTTTCGAAACAGGAAAGAGGAATAAAAAATGCATTTCACGATTGTTGGCACCGGTGCAATCGGTTCGCTTTGGGGCTTAAAGCTACGACAAGCAGGCCACCAAGTGCACCTTCTCACTCGCCATCAAGAAGTCACGCTTGAGCGCGGTTTTGAGAAGGCTCAGCCAGTGTATTTTGCTGCCAACCAGCCAGATTTACTCAAAGACAGTGATTGCATAGTAATCTGCGTGAAAGCATTTCATGTCGAAGCCGCGATACACCGCATACTTCCTAACCTGCATCCTGATATGCCCGTGGTACTGATGCACAACGGCATGGGAACCACTGACACGGCGCTACGTTTAGTGAGCAACAATCCTTTGCTGTTTGCTACCACGTCTCACGGCAGCCTGATGTTGTCCTCTACCGAAGTTAAACATACGGGCATTGGTGAAACGCGAGTGGGTGGCATTAACGCACTTGGTAAGCGCTGCGGTTTTCTCACGGACGTATTAGATCACGCACTCTCCCCGTGTTGCTGGGATGAGCATATCCAGCAAGCGCTTTGGCACAAGCTCGCTATCAATTGTATGATCAATCCATTGAGCGCCATTGATCAAATACCGAATGGGGACCTGTTGCTTCCGTGTTATCAGGAGCAACTGCTTTTACTCAGCAAAGAAATTGCCCAAGTAATGAATACAGAAGGAATAGCGACCAGCGGTGACGACGTTCTTCACAAAACACTGGACGTTGCTCAAGCGACCGCAAGTAACTACTCGTCGATGAATCGCGATATCTTCCACCAGCGACGCTCAGAGATTGATTTCATTACGGGCTATTTAATCAAAAGAGCTGCATTACACGGTATCGCCACACCAAAAAATACGGCGCTCTACAAGGCTATCAAGAATTTGGAATCATCCTATGACAACACCTAGTGTATTGGTGTGCCTCGCTCCAGGCACGGAAGAAATTGAAGCCGTAGCTGTGATGGATATTATGGTACGAGCCGGTTTTAACGTCACTACCGCCAGTGCGGCAGAAGATGGAAATCTTACCGTGACTTGCTCACGCGGCGTAAAGATCCTTGCCGACGCACCATTAGTCAAAGTCGCTGACGAAGAGTACGACTGTATTGTGGTACCCGGTGGAGTCGAAGGCGCGACGTGTTTGGGCGAAAGCGCGTTGGTACTGGAAATGCTCCGTCAGCAGCACTGCGATCAAAAATGGGTAGCGGCTATCTGCGCAGCCCCTGCGTTAGTACTCGAGAAAAACGGCTTGTTCCCTGATGCACACAAAGCGTGTCACCCTGCGTTTATCGAACAGATTAACGAGGAAAAGAGGAACACTAAGCGTGTATTTACCGATCACGACCACAAACTGATCACCAGCCAAGGTCCGGGCACTGCGTTGGAATTTGCCGTTGAGATTGTGTTGGTATTGGCTGGAAAAGAAAAAGCGAAGGAAGTCACCGATCCTATGGTGATGATCCCGAGCCTTCACTATGACAAGAAGTTTGCGTAGTTAATCCAAGCCCTTACAATAAAACAAAAAGCCAGCATACATGCTGGCTTTGGTTTTCTCGACTCTATGAGATGCGCTTCCTAGGACCGGCTTTAAGGGCGATATACCTTCACATTCGCGTAGCCATTTTCTTGCAAATACAACGCTTGCAATCGGCTCATTACGCCTCGGTCACAGTAAAGCAAATAGGTCTTGCTCTGATCTAAATCGCCAAACTTGGTTGCCAATTTGAAGAAAGGAATGTGAGTGACTTCCACACCGTCAATCACCAATGGGTTACCATCTTCTTCATCAGGGCTGCGAATATCTAGCACCACTGCACCATGAGCAATTTCATCAACCAGTTCAACGTCTGGCGCTTTTTCTTTACTTTGCTTTTCAATCTCACGAATATCAATGGTACGTGCATCACGTACCACCTGATCGAGAATATCAAAGTTGAAGTTCGCTTCTTCAATATCTAGCTTCGCTTTCTCGGCCTTGATCGTTGGCTTACGAGAAATCACACCACAGTACTCTGGCATGGTTTTAGCAAAATCTTCAGTACCGATATGGCGCGCCATATTGATGATGTCTTCTTTGTCCCAGTTGATCAAAGGACGCAGGATTAATGTGTCGGTCACGTTGTCGATATGACGAAGGTTGGTCAGCGTCTGGCTAGAGACCTGCCCTAATGCTTCACCTGTCACCAACGCTTGAATACCGTTTCGCTCAGCCATCATCGATGCAGCACGCATAAACATACGTTTTAGTACTACACCCATCTGACCATCTTCAACCTTTTCCAAGATCTCAGCCACAACAGGTTCAAAATCGATAGAGACAAATTTCACCTTTGCAGAAGAACCAAATTTCTCCCACAAGTAATAAGCCGTTTGTCGAACACCAATTTCGTGTGCCGCACCACCAAGATTAAAGAAGCAGTAATGCACCTTACTGCCGCGCTTAATGTGAAGATAGCTCGAAACGCCTGAATCAAAGCCACCCGAGATCAAACTCAGCACTTCTTCTTGTGTACCTAGCGGGAAGCCGCCCAAGCCTTTAAAGCGCTCGCGCACAACGTTGACATTTTCTCTATCCACATCAAGGTGAACGGTGATGTCAGGGTTCTTTAATCGGACACTCGCAGATTCAACATCTTGATTCAACCCACCCCCCACGTAGCGCTCTACCTCAGTAGAGGTAAATGGATGATTACCACGACGCTTAGCGCGCACACAGAATGATTTACCTTCCAGTTGGTGGCTTACTGTTGCAGCGACGATCTCATAGATGTTGTGCAAATCAGTGAATGGCGTTTGTTCAACTTCCAGCACATGGTGAATACCTGGCGTATTCGTGAGGACTGAAAGTGCAATATCACGATCAGAAGCATTTTTCAGCGAAACCTCGATATGGTCACGACGGTTGAATACCGCCACAGCATCTGACTTTCGCTTAAGAATAGTTCTGATGTTCGATTCCAGAATTTTCGTGAAGCGCTTCCGTACAGATTCACTTTTAACCATCACCTCAGGGTGAATTTTTACGATAAATTTCATATCAGGTTTCGCTACAGCTTCTTTAAAGGCGCGGATTATACATCAAGCATAACGTATTCGAAATAACCGACTAAAACGAAAAAGGCAGTGCCTTCGCACTGCCTTAGTAACATAAGCGCATCGATGCGCTTAATTTTCCTGAATAGGTTGCACAGGCGTATCTGCTGAAATTTCATCAGATTCTCGTGGCTTACCTTGCATAACAGCAATTTCCACACGGCGGTTTTGTGAGCGATTCTCTGGCGTATCATTCGCCACACGAGGCGTCGTACCCGCCATCCCTTCTACTCGCATTCGCATCGGGTCAAACCCGTCTACTTTTTCCATCTCCTGAGCCACCGACACAGCGCGCTGCGCGGACAAATCCCAGTTGGAACGGTAGAGCTCTGAATCCAACGGCGTATCATCGGTATGGCCGGAAACTCGGACAATACCGGGCACATCTTTGACCAAACCAGCAATTTGTCGCACCAATGGCCTAAACTTCGGCTGTAAGAACGCGGAGCCCGCAGGGAAAGCACCATTTTCACGAATACGAATAATCAGCTGCTGGCCAAGGTTTTCAACCTCAACAGCCCCTTCTTCTACTTCCCGCTCTAATGCCTGCACGACCATTTGCGCGGTACTGGACATCTGTTCGGTGTCTTGTTCTTGCTCTTGCATCGACGCTTCAGTCGCGGTTGAACCACCATCTAGTTTGGCGGACTCACGTTGAGAGCCACCCGCTCTGTCAGATTCACCATCCTGAAAATCCAATGACCGCTGTGTCATGTCGATGGTCTGCTGCATAATCACTTCAATGGGTGTCGGCTCAGGGCGACCAGGGCGAAATTCTTGCGCAATCACACTGGTACCTTTGGGTATGTCTTTCACTTCAAGAAGATTTTGCACACCAAACGCAAATTTCATTGAGCCCGCGATTTGCTTGAACTTCAGTACGTCCATTTCCGAAAACGAAAGGAGCAGTACGAAAAAGCACATCAATAGCGACATCAAATCCGCGAACGTACCCATCCAAGCTGGTAGGCCTGGGGGGGGACATTTGCATTCTTCTTCCATACCAGACTCCTTATGCGTCTACGTCAACGGCGCGTTTTTTCTCGTTGAGGTAGTTTTTCAGGTAGCCATCGATAACGCGTGGGTTTTGACCATCTTGTATCGCAAGCAAACCGTCCATAATTAAACGACGATTCAGCTTTTCCTGATCTTTGCGTAAACGCAGTTTGTCCGCGATAGGGATCGCGATCATATTCGCGAGCATCGCACCATAAAGTGTTGTAAGAAGTGCTACCGCCATTGCGGGACCGATCGCCTTGGGATCATCCATGTTTGAAAGCATGGCGACCAGACCAACCAGTGTGCCGATCATCCCCATCGCTGGTGCAACGTCAGCGAGCGCACTATAAAATTGAGCCCCTCCATCATGGCGTTCATCCGTCATGAGGATATCTTTTTGCAGTGTCATCTTAACAACTTCAGCATCGTGACCATCCACCAGCATGTCGACACCTTTCTTCATAAAAGAGTTAGTCACTTCCATCTCTTCTAATGCAAGAAAACCGCCTTTACGTGCTGCGTCTGCCATTTCAACTATTTTGGCAATCAGATCTTCTGGGTCATCAGCTTTGAACATAAAAGCCTTGCCCGCAATTTTGAAAGCACCGAAGAACTGCCCCATTGGGTATTTCATCATCACAACGAAAAGACTACCGCCAAATACAATCAGCGCAGACGGGACGTCGGCAAACATACTCAAAGTACCACCGAGTAGCATCGCCATTATGATGAAGGCAAAGGCGCCAATAAGTCCTATGAGTGTCGCCAGATCCACAGAACGATCCCCTTAATTTTCGACAAAAGAGTGAATGTTGAAGTATGAATAACGCTATTCGCTGACCAAGTTATCGGCAGCAACAAAAATAGATTTAGCGCGTATTAATGATTTTATACCCAACTCGTCTCAAGATGCAGATTTCGTTCGCAACTTTAAGCTCAATCTCCAGTATTAAGCAAAAACCCTCGCAGAACGAGAGTAAATCGGTCTTTCTTTCTCTTCATTTTTCGCTCACGCAACGAATTCACCTTGAAATCCCTTTTAGATACACAGAAATTCGTTCAAGAGTTTGACCCCTATCAGGCACTGAGTTAACTTCTCCGCCATTCCCTACTATCTAGGATTATCATGGCGACCAAGAAACCAGAAAACATGACCTATGAGGAAACCCTCAAGGAACTAGATACGATTGTTAATGGCCTAGAAAATGGCGAACTGCCGTTAGATGTGGCACTAAAACAATTCGAACGCGGTATTTCGCTCGCCCGACAAGGTCAAAAAACCTTGTCGGATGCAGAGCAACGCGTCGAAATCCTTCTTGCACAAGACGACAATACCCCTTTAGAGCCCTTTGAAGACGCGCGCGATGAGTAACAACGATTTAAAATCCACTCTTCTTCATTATCAACAACGCAATAATGAGCAATTAGGGCTTTGGATTGATGCGCTAGGTAACACTGACCAATCTTTAATTAAGGCCATGAAGTACGGCACATTAATGGGAGGGAAGCGCGTTCGCCCTTACCTCACCTACGTCACTGGCCAGTTGTTTGGCATGGCTGACGATGCGTTAGATACGCCTGCTGCTGCCGTTGAATGTATACACGCCTATTCACTGATCCACGATGATTTGCCCGCCATGGATGACGACAGTCTGCGTCGCGGCCAAGCGACCTGCCATATTGCCTTTGATGAAGCCAATGCGATTCTTGCTGGCGATGCACTGCAAACCTTGGCGTTCAGTATTTTGGCAGACGGCAAGCTTTCGACTGAAGGTGACACTTACCGCATTCATATGGTCAAAGAACTGGCAACCGCTTCGGGTGCCATGGGCATGTGTCTTGGTCAAGCGCTCGACTTGGCGGCAGAAGGGAGGCAGGTCGATTTAACTGCTTTAGAAACTATTCATCGCAACAAAACGGGGGCTCTGATACGCTGTGCAGTCAGATTGGGCGCTTACGCCGCTGGTAATAAAGGGGTTGCCTGTCTTACACAACTTGATACCTTTTCAAATGCCATCGGCCTTGCCTTTCAAGTGCAAGATGACATTCTGGATATCATCAGTGACACAGAGACGCTCGGTAAGCCTCAGGGGTCAGATCTAGCGGCAGAGAAAAGTACTTACCCTGCTCTTCTTGGTCTTGAAGGCGCGCAAGAAAAAGCCGCGCTTTTGTATCAGGAAGCACTACAGGCTCTGCATGCGATCCCCTACAATACAGAGCAATTGGAGCTGTTCGCCCGGTACATCATCGAGCGAAATAATTAAAAGCAATGACGTTGCGCCAAAACGAATTTATGACTCTCAATATCGCAAAATACCCAACGCTCGCGCTGGCGAATACGCCCGATGAATTGCGGACTCTTCCGCGTGACATTCTGCCTACGCTATGTGATGAGCTAAGAACTTATCTATTGAACTCCGTCAGCCACTCAAGCGGACATTTTGCGTCTGGCTTGGGCACAGTTGAACTGACGGTGGCGCTTCATTTCGTCTATAACACACCGTTTGATCATTTGATTTGGGATGTTGGCCATCAAGCCTACCCACACAAGATCCTAACTGGTCGCCGTGAACAGATGCCAACCATTCGTCAAAAGGGCGGGTTACACCCTTTCCCATGGCGTGAAGAAAGTGAATACGACGTTCTTTCTGTCGGCCACAGCTCCACCTCTATCAGCGCCGCATTAGGCCTTGCCATTGCTGCAGCCAAAGAAGGCCGTGAGCGAAAAGTGGTGAGCGTGATTGGTGACGGTGCAATTACCGCAGGTATGGCATTTGAAGCCATGAACCACGCCGGTGATGTTCATCCTGACATGCTGGTTGTCCTCAATGACAATGAGATGTCGATTTCTGAAAATGTCGGTGCACTCAATAATCATTTAGCCCAATTGCTATCTGGTAACTTCTATACCTCTATCCGTGAAGGCGGAAAGAAGGTGCTTTCTGGTGCGCCGCCAATCAAAGAACTGGTTCGTCGTGCAGAAGAACACCTCAAAGGCATGGTAGTACCAGGCACCTTGTTCGAAGAACTCGGCTTTAACTACATTGGCCCCGTTGATGGGCACGATGTGGAAGAGTTGGTTAAAACGTTGAAAAATATGCGTGGACTGAAGGGCCCGCAGTTCCTTCACGTGATGACCAAAAAAGGCAAAGGCTACGCGCCCGCGGAAAAAGATCCGATTGGTTATCACGCTGTGCCTAAGTTCAACCCAGCTGACAACAAACTGCCCAAAGCCCAAGCCTCAGGCCCAACGTTTTCCAAAATCTTTGGGGATTGGTTGTGCGACATGGCCGCAGAAGATGAAAAGCTACTTGCTATCACGCCAGCGATGCGCGAAGGCTCAGGCATGGTGCGTTTTTCGAAAGAATTCCCAGATCGCTACTTTGACGTCGCGATTGCCGAACAACATGCCGTTACCTTAGGCACAGGCATGGCCATTGGTGGCTATCACCCCGTTGTTGCCATTTACTCGACCTTCTTACAGCGTGGTTATGATCAGCTGATCCACGACGTTGCCACCATGAACTTGCCTGTGATGTTTGCTATCGATCGCGGCGGATTGGTCGGTGCTGATGGTCAAACTCACCAAGGTGCGTTTGATCTGAGCTTTATGCGCTGCATTCCTAACATGGTGATCATGGCACCAAGCGACGAAAACGAGTGTCGCCAGATGCTATACACGGGACATAAGCACAATGGTCCTACCGCCGTGCGTTACCCACGTGGCACAGGCTGTGGCGCAACCGTCGAAACATCCATGACCCAATTCCCGATTGGCAAAGGTGTGCTTCGCCGCCAGGGTGAAAAGGTGGCGATACTGAGTTTTGGCACCATGCTACCCTCAGCCCTGGCAGCGGCAGAAAATCTCAATGCAACCGTGGCAGACATGCGCTTTGTGAAGCCATTGGATGAAGCCATGATCGACGAACTTGTCTCAACGCACGATGTGTTGGTGACGGTTGAAGAAAATGCCATAGCTGGTGGTGCTGGCTCTGGTGTGGTGGAATATTTGATGAAGTCTCGCCAAATCAAGCCTGTGTTGCAAATTGGCTTGCCCGATACCTTTATACATCAAGGTACTCAGCAAGAGCTTCACGAAGAACTGGAACTTGACGGAAAAGGTATCGAGGCACAAATTCGCCGCTACCTCGAATAGTATTTCAACCTCGCAATGGTTCAACATACCCATCCCAAAAAACGGCGCTCAGGCGCCGTTTTCATATCTGCGTTCTTATAATATTTTGATCGTCGCAAACTCTAAGCGAAGTCTCATTTTTAAAACTACACTTAGTGAATATAAGTAAGTGCTTTTTATCAATTATTTATCACTAGGTGCGATAAAAAACCATGATGGCGATGAAAAGAATCCGTCAATGTTTCACCGTTATTATCTTGATGGCATTGTCTTCGCAGCATGCTGTTGCGGCCAACGATTCCCCTAAAAAAATCGCGTATATCGTCTCAGACAGTCGCATCCCTTTTTGGGATATCCTCCTTCACGGCATCGACAGCAGCGCACAACCTTTAAACTATCACGTTATTATCTATAGCGCTGAAAACTCCAAGCAAAAAGAATTGCAAAACACGATAGCCGCCATTCGAGACAAGGTCAGTGGCATCATTTTGTCTCCGGTTAATTCCTCAAGTGCTGTCACTGTGCTCAAACTCGCCAATCAGGCCAATATCCCCGTTGTGATTGCCGATGTCGGTTCTGATAGCAACGACTTCATCAGCTACATTTCGTCAGACAACTTCACAGGCGCACTTGAGCTCGGACAAATGCTGGTCAACACAATGAAAGCAAAAGGATGGCGCAACGGAAGCATCGGCATCATTGCGATTCCACAAAAACGAGAAAATGGCCGCGCACGAACCCGTGGATTTTTGGAAGCCATAACAACAGCGGGTTACAAGTCAGCAAACATTCACCAGCTGCGTGATTTTTCCTATAAAGAAACCTATGACTTTGCCGCGTCACTGATTAAAGCGAACCCAAACATGAGAGCTATTTGGCTTCAAACCTCCCAACAATACCAAGCCGCAATAGATGCGATTACAGAGGCACAAAAGCAAAATGAAATCTTGTTGATCTGTTTTGATGCTGAGCCCGAACTTACCAAAATGATCGCCAGTGGTCGTTTGGTGGGTGCGGGGATGCAGCAACCCTTTTTGATGGGAGAGCAGGCATTAGAAACACTAGATAAACATTTGAATGGAGAATCTGTAAAAAAGACAATTTCATTGCCCGTACTCTCCGTGTCGCAATCCAATCTCTCTTTGTTATTGCCTGACATTCAGCGAAATGTGCTAGGACAAGACATTCAACTATGAATAAATCGACAGATAGTAAGCCATCACTTTTTACGCATCTCATACTCGTTGTCTGCCTCGTTGTGATTGGTACATTTACGCTGTCCGCTCTTATCACTTACAACAATCAACGTGATGAACTCTTGGCAGACCTCGAGGGCAGTGCCCAAGAAAGTCTTTTGCGGTTAACCAGCACTCTAGCACCTTACTTATCGTCCTATTCGATCAACGAATATGAAAAACTCATTTATGCAGAAGCAAAACTCAAGAAATTTCATGCCGTTGTTATTGAAGATTACAAGATGGGAGGTATTGTCGGTGAGTCAGCCTACATTACTGGCTACGTGAAGACAGAAGGCAAACAATTTCAACCCTACCAACAAGGTATGCCACTCAACGACAATGCTGAAGCTAGCCTCTTTAGTGTCTCTGCA
Organism: Enterovibrio sp. FF113; assembly: GCF_041439165.1. NCBI lineage: Bacteria > Pseudomonadati > Pseudomonadota > Gammaproteobacteria > Vibrionales > Vibrionaceae > Enterovibrio > Enterovibrio sp. FF113. The sequence continues at coordinate 81,383 of NZ_JBGONO010000006.1, forward strand.
CCTATCCTTTCCAAGCAGAATGAAAATCTCGGAAAAGTTACCCTCCATGTAAGCAATGACGTCATCCAAGATGAGTTACATTATCAATTAACACACACCATATTGACCAGTATTACCATTGCGACATTGCTTCTTACCGTATTGCTCTATTTTGCCAAACGCCTTTTCATTGGACCCATAGAGCAAATTGCTCAAGCTATCGCTGCGCAAGATGACAGTGGTATTCCACTCTCTCATGTTCCCGAATTTGGCAACCAAGAATTCTCATCACTCAGCCAAACCATGAATAACATGCTAGATGTCATTCGTTGCTCTCACCACTCGTTGCGACTGGAGCACTCTCGCTTACTAAATGTCATTGATGGGACTCGTACCGGCACGTGGGAGTGGAACGTCGAAACGGGGCATATTGACTACAATGGCGCGTGGCAAGGCATATTGGGCTGGGACATATCCGCACTCAATGGCCCACCTAATTTGGACTGGAAAGCGTTTATTCACCCCGAAGACAAAGTCGAGTCTGATACCCTTTTGGAAAAGCTGTTTAATAAAGAAATTGAATACTACGACTGTGAGGTCAAGCTACAACATCGCTCTGGATTCTGGATTAACGCTTTGGGGCGCGCAAATGTTGTTGAGTGGGATAAAAATGGACATCCACTAAAAATACTCGGCACACATCAAGATATTACCGCTCATAAAAAAGCCGAGGAAAAATTGCGATTAGCCGCAAAGGTGTTCACCCACACTCGGGAAGGGATCATCATTGCAGACAGTCAATCACGCATCATTGAGGTCAATGACGCTTTCACTCGCATTACTGGCTATTCCATTGACGAGGTTCGAGGTGAAAAGCCAAGCATTCTTCACTCAGGTCACCAAGATGCCGAGTTTTACAAGAAGATGTGGCAATCATTGACGGAGAAAGGCCATTGGAGCGGAGAACTTTGGAATCGCCGTAAAAATGGCGAGATATACCCAGAACTGCTTACCATCAGTTGCGTATTCGGCGAAGACAATAAGCCCATGAATTATGTCGCTGTTTTTTCAGATATAACGTCATACAAAGAACACGAGCATAAACTAAAACAAATTGCTCATTTTGATACGCTCACTGAGTTACCCAATCGATTTTTGTTAGGCGATCGCTTAAAAAGTGCCATGAAACATGCAAAACGCAATGAGCAATATGTGGCGATCATTTTTCTTGACCTTGACGGATTCAAGTCAGTGAATGATACCTACGGGCACGAAGTTGGCGACATACTCCTTCAAGAAATCGCAAAGAGAATGCAACGTTCAATGCGCGATAGCGACACAATAGCCCGTATTGGTGGCGATGAATTTGTCGCAGTTTTAACGGGGCTTACCTCACCAGAGGACTGCCCTCCTTTGCTTCCAAGACTCGTTGCCGCAACCTCTGGCCCCGTCAATGCCAATGGCAATTTGGTTCAATTATCCGCAAGTTTTGGTATCACCCTCTTTCCACAAGCAGAGGACGTTGATGCGGACACGCTTCTCCGTCAAGCCGACTACGCCATGTATCAAGCTAAATTGAATGGTAAACACCGTTATCATTTCTTCGACGCAGAGCTTGAACAAGCACTTAAAAATCAAAATGAGCATTTACGTTCAATTGGCTATGGCCTAAGAAAAAAAGAATTTTACCTGTGCTACCAACCAAAAGTGAGCTTTCGGAATGGCGAGATTATTGGATTAGAGGCCTTGATTCGCTGGCAGCACCCCACTCGGGGCAAGCTCATGCCCAATGATTTCATCTCATCCATAGAGAATCACAGTCTGATTGTCGAGGTGGGTGACTGGGTATTGGAAGCCACACTTCAACAACTAACGGAATGGCAAAAAAAAGGATTTGTCACACAAGTTAGCGTTAACATCGCCCCACACCAACTGATGCGGCCTGACTTTATGGATAAGTTAATATTGCTACTGGCGCGCTTCCCTCACATTCATCCCAATCAGTTACAATTAGAAATTCTTGAAACCAGCGCGTTGGAAGATATTGTTGTCGTATCACAGATCATCACGCGGTGTCAGTCCATGGGAATTTCATTTGCGATTGATGATTTTGGCACAGGTTACGCTTCGCTGACCTATCTCAAAAAGCTGCCTGCAGAAACACTCAAAATAGATCAAAGCTTTGTGCATGACATGCTGGATAACAACGATAATTTAGCGATTTTAGAAGGCATTATCACCCTGGCTAACACCTTTGGAAGAAAGGTTCTGGCTGAAGGCGTAGAGAAAAGAGAACAGGTACAACTGCTACTCTGGTTGGGTTGTGAATTCGGACAAGGCTTTGGCATTTCGCGCCCTATGCGCGCTGAAAATGTACTCGCTTGGACCAAGGAATGGAGACTCGACCCCACGTGGCATCAAAGCCCTAAGATCAAAGATGAACTTTGCCCACTCATAGACTCTGTCGTCATAAATCGCGCGCGCACCGAGCGTATGCAATCGTACCTGACAAAAAGAACCATCGGTAATACGAAATAACGGATGATATAAAAAACGGCGCTATCGCGCCGTTTTTCCGAGGTGTATTGAGGTCTAGCCATCACTTGGTTCTTACCACCAGCCCAGATAAGCGTGTCCTAACCACAGTATCACCATCGACATCAAACCAGCCACAATATCGTCGAGCATGATGCCGAAACCACCGTGAACTTTTTTATCCAACCAGCTAATAGGCCAAGGTTTGACCATGTCAAAGAAACGGAAGATCACAAAACCGGCCAAGATCGTCTGCCAATCCATTACCGGCACCAACAACATGGTAATCCAAAAGCCAATAAACTCATCCCACACAATACTGCCGTGGTCATGAACCCCCATGTCTTTTGACGTGCGGCCGCAAAGATAAATACCTATTGCGCTACCCAGAACAATCGCAACAGGGAGCAATGTCGTGGACAATGAAACAATCAATAAATAAACAGGTATGGCAGCCAAGGTGCCCATCGTGCCAGGGATCAAAGGAGAGAGGCCGGAGCCAAAGCCTGTCGCAAGAAGATGTACAGGGTTTGATAAGCGAATTTTACTGATCGGATTATTCATTTTTTTCTACAACCTTACGCTGAAAAATGGTCCCAACCAGAGAGAGACCAATCAACTTGTTTTCCCTCCCACATGACGTTCAAACCTTCACCATGACGGATCTGACCAATACAAGTAATTGGTGTGTTGGTATGGGTAAGTGCCGCATCCAACGCGCCACGATGACTCTCAGGCACAGTAAAGCAAAGTTCGTATTCTTCGCCGCTGCATAATGCCAACTTCGCGGCGGCCTCACGACTGCCAGCATACTGTAACAGTTCGTCAGATAACGGCAATTGATCAGCATTGACCACGGCAGAGACGTCACTGGCTTTGAGAATGTGCTTAAGATCAGCAATCAGTCCATCGGAAATATCCAGCGCTGAAGAGGCTATATCACGAAGTGATTGTCCCGCTAACACTCTGGGTGTCGAATAGTAGTGGCGATGCAGTAGCGTGTTTTCTATGTCATTTGAAGGGGTGTTATCACGCAAGATAACATCTAGCCCAGCCGCGCTATCACCTAGCGTTCCGGTGACATACAACCAATCACCTGCGCTTGCACCATGGCGACAAATTGCTTTGCCTGATGGGATAAAGCCTTGCAGCGTAATGGTAATGCTCAGTGGGCCTTTGGTGGTGTCTCCACCAATAAGTTGGACGTGATAATATTCTGCGAGTTTGTAAAAACCGTCACAAAAGCTTTTGAGCCAGACTTCGTCTGATGAAGGCATTGTGAGTGCCAAAGAACACCATGCAGGTATTGCGCCCATCGCAGCGAGGTCACTTAGATTCGACGCCAGCGCTTTGTGTGCCACTTTCATAGGGTCAGCATCAAGGAGAAAGTGATTGCCAGCCACCAGCGTGTCTGTCGTCACCACGAGCTGACTGCTTTCTGGCATGGTCATCACTGCAGCATCATCACCGATGCCCAGCACAACGTCTTTTCTTGAGACAGGCTGTGCTTTGAAGTAACGGTTTATTAAATCGAATTCGTTACCAGCCATCATTCCTTTCCAAGCAAACGAGAATAAGAAAAAGGCCAGCGAGGCTGGCCTTGTCATTACTTTTTATTTATTTCTTTCGCAGAGTCGGTACTGCTTTATCCAGCACCCCGTTCACGAATTTGTGGCTGTCTTCGGCGCCGAAACGCTTCGCCAACTCAATCGCTTCGTTGATAACCACTTTGTAAGGAACATCTTGGCGCTTGCACAGTTCATACATAGCAAGACGCAGCAGTGCGTGCTCCATCTCATCCAGATCTTGGATCGGGCGAGACAAGTACGGACGCATTTTGCTGTCCATTTCTTGGTAGTTCAAGACTACGCCCGAGAACAAATCACGGAAGTACTCAACGTCTGTGTCTGGTTGACGAAGACGTGGCTCATCAGCCTGGTGTTCTTCTTCTTCGTAGTTATCTGCCGCGAGAAACTGTGCTTCAATATCAGCAACGTTGCCTTTGGTCAATTGCCAAGAATAAATGGCTTGTAGTGCAAAATGACGCGCATTGCGTCGTGCGGCTGGTTTCACGATAACCCCCGTTAGGATTCGATTTGGGACAGGACATTTACCATTTCAAGCGCGCTCAGTGCAGCCTCTGCCCCTTTATTACCAGCCTTGGTACCCGCGCGTTCGATGGCTTGTTCGATGGTATCTACGGTTAGCACGCCGAAAGCAACTGGAGTATCAAACTCTAGTGCTACTTGTGCCAAACCTTTGTTACATTCTCCGGCCACATAGTCAAAATGTGGCGTACCGCCTCGGATCACAGATCCTAGCGCGATAATTGCGTCGTAACGACCGCTTTTTGCAACACGTTGCGCCACTAATGGCAGCTCGTAAGCACCAGGACAACGTACTACAGTAATATTTTCTTCGCTAACTTGGCCCTGACGCTTCAGCGCATCAATAGCACCGTCCAGCAGACTTTCGTTAATGAAGCTGTTGAAACGAGATATAACGATAGCAACTTGAGCATTTGGTGCTGCGAATGCACCTTCGATTACCTTCATGGGCCTTCCTGTGACTTTTTTATCCGGATTAGAAACCGCGGGATTCTAACACACTTTTCTGCAAAGCATCCAGCGCTTATCCCTCTTGGCTCACGCCCTGCAAGGAGGAGGACAGGAGCGGGAGCAAGCGGATGAAATCTGTTTAACATGACTAAAAAACGCAGCGGTTGCTGCGTTTTTCTCTGTACGTTTATTGGCGGTGTATAGCCAGCTTAGTCACAAACGTACTCTACCACTTTCAAGCCAAACCCTGATAATGCATGGTAACGCTTGTTGGCCGAAGAAAGCAGGCGCATTTCGGTCACCCCTAAATCTGCCAAGATTTGCGAGCCCACACCGACACGACGACTGGTGCCTTGCCATTTTGCTGACGCTGGCTGGTCGCCGTTATCTTGCGCTTCAAAAGTACGTACTTTATTGATAATAGCGTCAGAGGTCGATTCTTTACCCAAGATCACCAAAACACCGCCATCGGCGTTAATACGTTTCATGGCATCAGTCAGTGACCAACTTCTTTCCGCTGAACGATCGGAATGGAGCAGATCAGTGAATGTGTCTTGAAGATGTACACGCACCAACGTTGGCTGATTAGACACTTCGCCTTTGAGCAGCGCGTAGTGTACTTGATTATCAATGGTGTCACGGTAAGTAATCAGGTCAAACTCACCATATTCCGTCGGCAATTTACACTTTGCCACACGTTCAATGGTGGTTTCATTGTTATTTCGATATTCAATCAGGTCCGCAATAGTGCCAAGCTTGATGTCATGCTTCTCGCCAAACACTTCTAAATCAGGACGACGCGCCATGGTGCCATCTTCATTAAGGATTTCGACGATAACTGCGGCTGGAGAGCACCCTGCCAAACGCGCCAAATCACAGCCAGCTTCAGTATGACCCGCACGGGTCAACACACCACCATCTTGAGCCATCAACGGGAAAATATGTCCTGGCTGAACCAAGTCAGCCGCAACCGCATTAGGTGCAACAGCGGCATCGACGGTACGCGCTCGGTCGGCCGCAGAGATCCCCGTGGTGACACCTTCAGCCGCTTCAATAGACACCGTAAAGGCCGTGGAAAACTGTGCATTGTTGTCGCTAACCATCAAGGGCAAGCCAAGACGCTGGCAGCGCTCTTTCGTCATGGTCAAACAAATCAACCCTCGGCCGTACATCGCCATAAAGTTAATCGCTTCCGGTGAGATTTTTTCGGCGGCGATAATCAGGTCGCCTTCGTTCTCACGATCTTCGTCATCCATTAAGATGACCATTTTTCCATGACGAATATCGTCAATGATTTCTGCAGCGCTACTGATCGGCATTGTTCTGTCCCTGTTACTGTCAGTGCACATCGGCACGGTATTATTTGTCTACGCGAGTTAGCCCTGAGAGCTAACGACGTTATTTATCTAAGCGAGTTATCTAATAAAACCAGATTCAGCAAGTTTTGCCATGGTAAGCCCACCCGTACCTGCTTGTTGAGCGGCACGATCACCCATCATCAGGCGCTCTAAATAGCGTGCGATAACATCAACTTCAAGGTTAATCTGCTGACCGACGCGTAACACTTCAATGGTCGTTTCAAGCGCAGTGTGAGGCACAATGGTCAGCTTGAAGCGATTGCCATCGACATCATTAATGGTAAGACTAATACCATCAATGGTCACCGAGCCTTTTTCTGCCAAATATTTGGCAAGACTTGCTGGGGCTTCCAACCAAAATTCGATAGCACGGCCTGATTGCGTGCGAGATACCACGGAGGCCAAGCCATCAACATGACCCGACACCATGTGACCGCCAAATCGCGTGGTAGGTAGCATGGCTTTTTCAAGGTTCACGACCTGACCCGCTTGATACGTCGTAAATGCGGTGCGCTGAAGCGTTTCCATCGAAAGGTCAGCAACATAGCCATTACCCGTTAATTGCACGACGGTCAGGCAAACACCATTGGTCGCGATACTGTCACCCAATTTCACATCCGATAAATCCAGATTGCCGCTTTCTACGGTCAGTGAAATGTCTTTGCCTTTTGGTGTGATTTTTCCGATGCGACCAACCGCTTCGATAATTCCTGTAAACATACGATTCTTTACTGCTTTTTCATACGAAGACGCACGTCATTACCCATTTGGCAAACATGCTTCAATTCAAAAGAGGGCACTTGATCCATCGCGGTCAAACCGCCGAAATTCGCCAGTGCGCGACCATCTTGCCCGATCAGTTTAGGTGCTTGATAGAGAATAAGCTCATCGACAAGGCCCGCGTTTAGCAGACTACCCGCCAATGTAGCACCCGCTTCCACCCAAAGATGATTAATGCCTTTTGCGGCAAGCGCTCGCAATGCGACATTCAAATCCAGCCCATGTTCATCTTTGGGAACACAAATCACATCAACATTTTCATGCGGATACGACACGTCAGTCGACGCCGTCAACATGATGATCTCACCCTCAAGGGTGAACAAATGCGCGTCCGGTTTAACCTTGCCATGCGTATCGAGAATAACGCGTACAGGTTGACGCAACGAACCGACATCATAGTCAGCTTGAATGCCCTTCGGCAGTTGCGCCCAACGAACATTCAGGGAAGGATTGTCATCCAGTACTGTCTGACTAGTCGAAAGCACAGCACCTGATTGGGCGCGAAAAACCTGCACATCGGCTCGCGCTTCGGGTCCGGTGATCCATTGGCTCTTTCCGTTTGACAATGCCGTTCGACCGTCAAGGCTCGCCGCCAGCTTTAGCTGTACATACGGCAATCCTGTTTTCATCATCTTGATGAAACCCGCATTCAGCGCTTCAGCTTGCATTTGCATCAAACCAACATCCACTTGAATGCCAGCGTCTCGCATGCGCTGAACACCGCGCCCTGCGACTTTCGGATTGGGGTCAACCATGGCGCAAACCACTCGGCTGACACCAGCAGCAATTAATGCGTCGGCACATGGCGGCGTTCTACCATGGTGCGAGCAGGGCTCCAGCGTGACATAGGCTGTCGCGCCTTTTGCTTTTTCACCTGCGCTGCGCAAAGCATGCACTTCAGCGTGCGGCTCGCCAGCGCGAAAATGAAAACCGTCACCAACAATGTCATCATCTTGCGTGATCACACAGCCAACATTGGGGTTCGGTGCAGTGGTAAAGATGCCGCGTTTCGCCAAATCAATGGCGCGCAGCATCATGTCTGAATCAAAAATAGAAAACATGTGATCGCTTACTTTTCCAGACGAGCAATTTCTTCGCCGAAGTCTCTGATGTCTTCAAAGCTATGGTACACAGACGCAAAACGGATATAAGCCACTTTATCGAGCTCTTTCAGCGCTTCCATCACCAAATTCCCTACCATGGTTGACGACACTTCGCGTTCACCGGTGGCTCGAATCGTTGATTTTATGGTGTTGATGGCCTTTTCGATATCGTCCGTGCTGACAGGACGTTTTTCCAGTGCTCGCTGAATACCACCGCGCAGCTTATCTTCGTCAAAAGGTTCTCTATTGCCATTGGTTTTGATGATACGCGGCATCACCAGTTCTGCTGTTTCAAACGTCGTATAACGTTCGCTACACGCCAAACACTGACGACGGCGACGCACCTGATGGCCGTCTGCGACCAATCGTGAATCAATGACTTTGGTGTCATTCGCACCACAAAATGGACAGTGCATCTCGCCTCCTCAAACAATTGACCAACAGTGTACCCGATTTAATCGCAAGGGTAAGCGGTGTTAAAGGAATTTCGGGCACAAAAAAAGCACCCGAAGGTGCTTTTTCAATCAGTCATAACTTACGCGTAAACAGGAAGGCGTTTGCAGATTTCCAACACTTTCGCTTTTGTCGCTTCAATCACTTGCTGATCGTTGATGTTATCCAACACATCACACATCCAGTTTGCCAATTCTTTAGCATCACTTTCTGTAAAGCCACGACGCGTGATCGCAGGCGTACCAACACGGATACCAGAAGTCACAAACGGGCTACGTGGGTCGTTAGGCACACTGTTTTTGTTCACAGTAATGTTCGCAGCCCCCAAAGCAGCGTCGGCTTCTTTACCGGTGATGTCTTTGTCAATGAGGTCAACCAATAGCAGGTGGTTTTCAGTGCTGTTAGAGACGATTTTATAACCGCGCTCTTGGAACTGACCAACCATGGCTTTTGCATTAGCAACAACACGATGTTGATACGCTTTGAACTCAGGCTCCATCGCTTCTTTGAATGCGACCGCTTTTGCTGCGATAACATGCATCAATGGGCCACCCTGACCACCAGGGAATACTGCTGAGTTCAGCTTCTTGTACATGTCTTCGCCTGCGTTAGACAGGATAAGACCGCCGCGAGGACCGGCCAACGTTTTGTGCGTTGTGGTGGTCACAACATGTGCGTGTGGGATGGGTGTTGGGTAAGCGTCAGCTGCGATCAAACCCGCAACGTGTGCCATATCAACAAACAGGTAAGCACCCGCCTTGTCCGCGATTTCACGCATACGCGCCCAATCTACGATTTGTGAGTAAGCAGAAAAACCACCGATGATCATCTTAGGTTTGTGCTCAAGCGCCAGCGCTTCCATTTCGTCGTAGTTGATTTGACCCGCTTCGTCGATACCGTAAGGGATCACATTATAGTGCTTACCAGAGAAGTTTACTGGTGAACCGTGAGTCAAGTGACCGCCGTGTGCCAAGCTCATGCCCAGAACCGTATCGCCTGGGTTCAGCAGAGCCATGTACACAGCGCTGTTTGCTTGAGAACCCGAGTGTGGCTGTACGTTTGCGTATTCTGCGCCAAACAACTCACAAGCACGATCAATCGCCAATGCTTCTGCTTTGTCTACATATTCACAACCGCCGTAGTAACGCTTGCCTGGGTAGCCTTCTGCGTACTTGTTGGTTAGCTGGGAACCCTGCGCTTCCATAACACGAGGACTGGTGTAGTTTTCTGACGCGATGAGCTCAATGTGCTCTTCCTGACGTGCTGTCTCTTCTTGGATCGCGGTAAATAGTTCCGGATCGTAATCAGCAATATTCATGTCACGCTTTAGCATCTGTATCTCCTGACTCAGATTGTTCCCTAGGCTAACGAATGTAACCAAGCTGACCGAATGACTCGTTGAAACAAAGCATCAGGTCAACCTGGTTAATACCTCACAATGGATAGATGACTGTCAATTCAACAACGTCAGTATCCGCGTAGACGCAAACGTTTTAGTCATGACCATCCTATCGCTGCGATTCTACAAAATTTGTTGCGCAACAGGTAGTAGCAATCACATTTTTTTTGTATCAATAAACATGGTCATTTTTCATTCTAGTCATGAATTGAATTCATTTTGACCAAAACAACCGTGTGTAAACCTTTGATCTTTACAGTGCGTAACAAGGCGCTGACACTTGTGAGGCGCCAAATTTGCCCGTCCTCTTTTCTACGTATTGCATAGTCTTTAAGATGCCCTGCTTTTTGATTTATTTTGCATGTCGTTGCGTCATTTTCGCATTCATTCACGACACGTGAATTAGCCGTTTTCTAAGGAGTTGAAACGTTGATCCCACAGCCCAAACATACCACCATTGAAGATATGATCGCCATTTTGTCTGGCACTTTTCTTGTCGCCCAAGGTGTGTACTTTCTTCAGCAAGCAGGGCTACTCACAGGTGGAACAACAGGTCTTGCCCTGCTTGTTACGCAATTCGTCGATCTGTCTTTTGGTACGCTGTACTTTTTATTCAACATCCCTTTTTACATCATGGGCTGGCGACGATTTGGCACTCAATTCGCTTTACGCAGTGTGTTCGCGGGCGGTATGGTCTCGCTGATTGTTGATCATATCTCTCATGTATTTACCATCGGCTGGCTGTCACCGCTCTATTGCGGCTTGATTGGTGGGTTATTGATGGGTGTCGGCATGCTGATGATCTTTCGTCACAATGCGAGCTTGGGCGGGTTCAATGTTCTGGCGCTTATTTGTCAGGATAAATTCGGCATTCGTGCCGGTAATGTACAAATGGCCATTGATCTCGGCATTCTATTGGCATCATTCTTCTTTGTTTCGCCGTGGCTGCTGGCCTGTTCGGTGCTGGGCGCGGTTGTGCTGAACCTTGTGCTCACCATGAACCACAGGCCTGATCGCTACGTCGTGTGCTATTGACTGAACGGCCTCAAATAGGCTCTAGAATAGAAAAGACCGCCAAGCTGGCGGTCTTTTTGTTTGTCTCGCGAGCATTGCGCTAACGCGCAAAGATACAGAAGTACAGAAGTACAGAAGTACAGAAGTAGATTAAATCGCTTCTTCGTCTTCTTCACCGGTACGGATACGCACCACGCGCTCCACTTCAGTGACAAAGATTTTACCGTCGCCAATCTTGCCCGTTTGTGCGGTTTCAACAATCGTGTCGACGCACCGATCTGCTGCATCATCCGATACAACGATTTCTAATTTCACTTTTGGCAGAAAATCCACCATGTATTCAGCACCACGATACAGCTCAGTGTGGCCTTTTTGACGACCAAAACCTTTTACTTCCGAGACGGTCATACCCGTGATGCCGACTTCCGCCAATGCTTCACGTACATCGTCCAGTTTGAACGGTTTAATAATCGCTTCAATTTTTTTCATTTCGCATTCCCTTTAAATACCCGCTTTAAGCTTTAGCCAAGCGTTAGCGCCAATGTATTAATTGTAACCCCACTGCGAAGGCTTCGCGCAGCTTTCACAAAAAAATGAGTGGGTTAAACCAGTGATTTCTTCCATTGTGTGGTTTTGGCTTCTTCACAAGCAAATGGCGGTTGATAACCAGAATGGGCTAACAATGCCTGCATGGGCTTACGACCAATCACAGCGCCACAGTCCACTTTTAATTCATGAGTCACGGTCGCGGCGTACGCTTCTAATGCATTCAACAGCGCCTTACCAATACCCTGAAGGCGAGAAGCCTCGTCCACTTCAAGAAGCGTAATAGTCGCATCACTTACCATGATGCCGTTGTGGCGCTTTTCATGCTGTAACACGGCCACAGCAACAGGCACACCGTCTTTCTCTGCCACCAGCATGGGTAACTCCAGGTCGTTTGACGGAACCACCAATGACAACAAAGAAGGAAAACGGGCTTGAAGGGTGTCAGGGGCTTGCCCTGTCGGAATTAGCGTTAAGTTGATTGCACTATCCATTGCTCTTCTCTCCATGTTTTGCCGAAACACTTTACCCTCTCGCCAATACTGGACGCAATCAGATAAAAAAGCCGCCACCCGAAGGTAGCGGCTTGTGTCACAAGTTTTGCATATTTTGCTCGTTGGATACTGCTAACCCAAAGTCACACGTGCGTTGCGGAACATACGCATCCATGCACTGTCTTCACCCCAGTTGTCTGGGTGCCAAGAGTTAGCGACGGTACGGAACACTCGCTCTGGGTGAGGCATCATGATCGTTACACGACCGTCAGTGGTGGTTAACCCTGTGATACCGTTTGGCGAACCATTCGGGTTTGATGGGTAGCTTTCCGTCACTTTACCGAAGTTATCCAAATAACGCAGTGCAATGGTGCCTGATTGCTCAATAGCAGCAAGATGCTGGGCATCACGCACTTCCACACGACCTTCACCGTGAGAAACGGCAATCGGCATACGAGAACCGGCCATGCCACCAAGGAACAAGGATGGGTTTTCCTGCACTTCTACCAGACTGAATCGCGCTTCAAAGCGCTCAGATTCGTTGCGAACAAAACGTGGCCACAAATCCGCACCTGGGATCAGCTCATGCAAGTTAGACAGCATCTGACAACCATTACATACGCCCAGCGAGAAAGAATCACCGCGTTGGAAGAAGCGCGCGAATTGGTCGCGTGCATCATCGTTGAACAAAATCGACTTCGCCCAACCTTCACCCGCGCCCAGCACGTCACCGTACGAGAAACCGCCACAGGCAACCAGACCGTTAAAGCCGTCCAATGACACCTTGCCGCCAAGAATATCGCTCATGTGAACGTCTTTGGCATCAAAACCTGCACGGTCAAACGCGGCGGCCATTTCGACATGAGAGTTAACGCCTTGCTCACGTAAAATCGCCATTTGAGGGCGCGCGCCTGTCGCAATAAACGGCGCGGCAATGTCTTCTTTCACATCAAACGTCAGTGCCGCAGACAAACCTGGGTCGGTCACGTCTTTCTTGGCATCAAATTCTTGTTGTGCGCACGTTGGGTTGTCACGCATTGCTTGCATCTGGTACGTAGTTTCCGCCCATACAGCGCGAAGTTCCGTACGATTTTGTTCTAGCAACAGTGCATCACCGTTCCAAATACGCACCGTATCGTCTTCGATAACCGTACCAATAACGTGAGTGCAATTTTCCAAACCATGCGCAGACAGCGTTGAAAGTACGGAATCTAATTCATCCGTGCGGACTTGAACGACTGCGCCCAACTCTTCGTTGAACAATGCAGCCAGTTCGTCATCACACTCTTCATTGGCAGACAAGGTATTGATGTCTACTTCCACGCCGGTGTGGCCCGCAAACGCCATCTCCGTCAAGGTGACATACAAGCCACCATCACCGCGATCATGGTAAGCCAACAGCTTCTCGTCACGCACCAAAGATTGCATGGCAAGGAAGAAGCCTTTAAGCAGCTCCGGGCTATCAACGTCAGCAGGCTTGTCACCCAATTGTTTGTAAACTTGCGCCAGTGCCGTAGCACCTAGGCGGTTTTGACCCTGACCAAGATCAACCAGCACCAGTGCACTATCACCTTTATCAGTGCGAAGCTGAGGCGTCACCGTTTTACGCACATCGTTCACACGGCCAAAGGCTGTGATCACCAGAGACAATGGAGAGGTATTTTCTTTCTGCTCACCATCTTGTTCCCAACGGGTCTTCATCGACATGGAGTCTTTGCCGACTGGAATCGTCAAATCAAGCGCGGGACACAGCTCTTCACCAATCGCTTTCACGGCTTCATAAAGACCCGCGTCTTCGCCTGGGTGACCTGCTGCAGCCATCCAGTTTGCAGACAGATTAATGCGTTTCAAATCGCCAATATCCGCACACGCGATATTGGTCAGCGCTTCCGCGACCGCCAAGCGTGCAGAAGCGGCGAAATCAAGCAAGGCCACTGGCGTACGCTCACCCATCGACATGGCTTCACCATGGTAGGTGTCGTAACTTGCTGCCGTGACAGCACAGTTCGCCACAGGTACCTGCCATGGGCCAACCATCTGGTCACGTGCAACCAAACCTGTGACCGTGCGATCACCAATGGTGATCAGGAAGGTTTTCTCTGCAACCGAAGGCAAGCGCAGTACGCGCTGTGACGCTTCTTCGACAGAGATGCCTGCACGTTCAACCGCTTTGCCTTCCACTTTTTGTGTTTGCACGTCACGGTGCATTTTAGGGGGTTTGCCCAGCAAAACATCCAACGGCATATCAATTGGCGTATTATCGAAATGGCTGTCTTCCAGCTCAAGATGACGCGCTTCGGTGGCTTCACCGACAACCGCATATGGCGCACGTTCACGCTGACAAATCGCATCAAATACGCCCATGTTTTCTGGCGCTATCGCCATCACATAACGTTCTTGTGATTCGTTACACCAAATTTCTAACGGGCTCATGCCCGGCTCGTCGTTTGGCACGTTACGCAATTGGAATTTACCACCACGCTCGCCATCATCCACAAGCTCAGGCAAGGCATTAGAAATACCGCCCGCACCCACATCATGGATAAACGCAATTGGGTTGTCGTCACCCAACTGCCAACAACGGTCAATCACTTCCTGACAACGACGTTCCATTTCTGGGTTTTCACGCTGCACAGAAGCAAAATCCAGATCTTCCGCTGACTGGCCAGAGGCCATTGAAGACGCTGCGCCACCACCCAAACCAATGTTCATGGCTGGGCCACCAAGTACAATAAGCTTGGCGCCGACTGGAATTTCTTTTTTCTGAACATGCCCATCGCGAATGTTACCCATACCACCAGCAATCATGATCGGCTTGTGGTAACCACGGACTTCTTCACCGTTGTGCGAGGTGACTTTTTCTTCGTAGGTGCGGAAATAACCCAATAGGTTAGGACGACCAAATTCGTTGTTAAATGCCGCGCCACCTAATGGGCCTTCTAGCATAATGTCCAACGCATTCACGATACGGCTAGGCTTGCCGAAATCTGTTTCCCAAGGTTGTTCAAAACCTGGGATACGCAAGTTGGACACGGAGAAACCGACCAAGCCTGCTTTTGGCTTACCACCGATACCAGTCGCGCCTTCATCGCGAATTTCACCACCTGACCCCGTCGCTGCGCCAGGCCAAGGTGAAATAGCGGTTGGGTGGTTATGTGTTTCCACCTTCATCAGAATATGTGTCGCTTCCTGATGGTAATCATACTGACGTGATTCAGGGTTCGGGAAAAAACGTCCTACGCTTGAGCCTTCCATAACAGCAGCGTTATCTTTGTACGCAGATAACACATAGTCGTTGTTATGCTCGTAGGTGTTCTTGATCATCTTGAACAGGCTCTTGTCCTGATCCACACCGTCAATAGTCCAATCAGCATTGAATATTTTATGGCGACAATGCTCTGAGTTTGCCTGAGCAAACATCATCAGTTCGATATCGTTAGGGTTGCGACCCAGCTTGGTAAAGCTTTCCACCAAATAATCGATTTCATCGTCAGCCAAAGCAAGACCCAACTCCACGTTGGCCACTTCCAAGGCTTCACGACCCGCAGAAAGGATATCTACCGCTTTCATCGGTGCTGGCGTTGCTGCTGCAAAGAGTGCTGACGCCGCATCCATATCAGCAAATACCACTTCCATCATTCGGTCATGGAGCAAACCGGCCAACACTTTATGTTGGTCAACAGACAGTTCAGATGCCAATTCAACATAATAGGCCGTGCCACGCTCAAGGCGTTTAATCGCATTTAGACCGCAGTTGTGCGCGATGTCAGTCGCTTTTGAAGACCAAGGAGAAATCGTGCCAGGACGAGGGGTTACAAGAATAAGGGTGCCCGTAGGCGCGTGCTCAGCAATCGTTGGCCCATAAGTGAGCAGACGATTCAGCTTTTGCTTCTCATCGGCACTCAAGGGAGTACTGATATCAGCAAAGTGGATATACTCGGCATAGAGGCCAGTCACAGGCAAGTCATTCGCCTGACAGCTTTCTATCAGTTTATTGACTCGGAATTCGGACAGAGCGGGGGAACCACGCAAAATTTCCATGTGCGTACGTCTCTCGGTTAGCGGTGAATTAAAGTGATATTGGCCTAACCCCATGAGTTTTATGTCGTAACATAAATGGGAAAGCTACGTCGATATCACTTCTGTTCTTGCTGCTAGGGTATCTCCTAGTGTTCGGGGCGCTATTATAGGGTAAAAATGTGGGCGACGTAACACTTGACGCAACCGTTTGCGCAACTTTTTTTCCTCGACGATGACTGTCATTATTCTGCGTCTAAACTAAGGTACCCATCCAGCTTCACTTTATGCGGGATGCCACCTTTGATATAACAGTCGGTAATCAATAAAGAGTGAGCATAACTTTTTGAACGCGAATGCTATAAAACGAATCTATCAACTGCTTGTTGGCACAATGTTAGTGCTGTTTCTTTCCGGTTGTGAATGGAAATACGATGACAGAACTGAACTAGACAAAATTCGTGACAGTGGCGTACTTCGCGTAGGGACACTGAACAATCAACTTTCCTATTACATTGGCCCAGACGGCCCAACAGGGCTCGACTTAGAACTTGCCTCGCAATTCGCACAAAGTCTTGGTGTGAAACTGGAAATGCAGCCTGCTTACACCCTTTCAGGTCTCTTTCCAGCGTTAGAGCGTGGCGACGTCGATATCATTGCTGCTGGACTAACGATTACCAAAGATCGCCTTGACCATTTTCGCCCAGGTCCTGCTTACTATTATGTCAGCCAGCAATTGGTCTACAAAAAGGGTCACTGGCGTCCGCGAAACCTGTCAGAGCTGAACAAAGATGGTGCACGCATTGCCGTGGTTGAAGATTCCAGTCATGCCTTGACACTGCAAGCCATACAACGTGAATTTCCAGAAATGATCTGGGAAAGTGTTAAAGACACCGATGACGACGAATTGCTGAAACAAGTGGCTGATGGCCAATTGGACTTCACCATTGCTGATTCCGTCGACATTGCGTTAATTCAGCGCATTCACCCCGCTATTACTGTTGCATTGGAGCTGACAGAAGACGAACCCGTCGCTTGGTTCATGAAGAAATCACAAGATGACAGCGTTTACGCTTTGATGATTGAGTTCTTCGGCAAAAAAACACAAAGCGGTGAATTAGCAGCGCTAGAAGAAAAGTACTTTGGCCATGTCGACAGTTTTGATTACGTCGATACTCGCGCCTTTTTGCGCGCTATTGACAGTAAACTGCCGAAGTGGGAGCCGCTATTTAAAAAATACGCGGATCAGTTTGATTGGCGAATGCTGGCTGCACTGTCCTATCAAGAATCACACTGGAATCCACGCGCTGTTTCACCCACCGGTGTTCGCGGCATGATGATGCTGACGTTACCCACGGCAAAATCAGTCGGTGTGAAAAACCGTCTTGATCCGGAGCAAAGCATTCGTGGCGGCGCTGAATATCTCTATAAAATGCTGCAACGAGTACCAGACAGCGTCAACGAAAATGAAAAAATCTGGTACGCACTGGCATCCTATAACATCGGATTTGGCCACATGATGGATGCGCGTCGATTGACGAAATCACAAGGCGGCAACCCTGATTCATGGGCTGATGTGAAACAGCGCTTACCATTGCTTGCTAAACGCCAGTACCACAAACAAACGCGTTATGGTTACGCCCGAGGTTATGAAGCCTTGAGTTACGTTGAAAACATTCGCCGTTATTATCAAAGTATTGTTGGCTATGAGCAGGATAAAGCGCAGGCAATTGGTGCAGACCTTACGGATAATCTTGATGGATTGCAGACGATCAATATTGAGACTTCGCCCGATGAGGTGGAAGCATTAACACAAACCGATGTGATTGAGCCTGTCTCAGAAGAGAGCCCAGCAAAAGAAGCCAATGACAAATAGGGGATCCCTCTTGTCATAGTGTGTTCACAATGGCAGGTTATAACCTAGGTGTCAGAGACAACAAAAACGCAGCACTGGCTGCGTTTTTGTCTAAATAGGAACTGAAAATATGTTTGCTAACAAACGAAAAACGCAGTCCACTTTTGCACGTAACTCAAGCTCAGCATCAAACCGACGTAAGCGCATGCGCAACGTTAACCTGAAAAAAGTATTGTGGCGTCAACGCACCTTTGCCATTCGAGAATTTGCCATGATGGACGAGAGTTTCTAATTCGGCAAAGCGTCGCTTACTCTGGGTCTTGCGCTGAGTCGTTAATGCGCTTACGTGCATCTCTATCGGCTTTTTTCTCCGCGCGACGACGACGGAAAAAGGCTTGTAACTGCGCCCGACACTCCTCTTCCATCACCCCACCTTGATAAGCAACATGGTGGTTAACACCGTCGTAGCTCAGTAAGTTCATCACACTTCCCGCCGCGCCTGTTTTGTAATCCGGCGCCCCATACACGACCCTTCCAACGCGACTATGCACCATCGCACTCGCACACATTGGGCACGGTTCTAAAGTCACATACAACACAGCGTCTAACAGTCTGTAGTTTTGTAGCACCTTACCCGCTTGACGAAGAGCCATCATTTCAGCATGCGCCGTGGCATCATGTTGACCGATAAGACGGTTCCACCCCTCACCAATCACTTCGCCGTTAAGCACCACGAGTGCACCAACTGGCACCTCACCTTCGGCTTCCGCTTTGGCAGCTAATGTCATCGCATGCTGCATAAATTGCTGATCTAATTCGTTTTGAGTCACTGTGCTATCTGCCTGAGGATGTTGCAGCGCGCAGTATATCATTCTGTGTAGCGGTTGATCTCGCTCCGTGTGCTAAACCGTCAGCCAAAAAATCCACCAGCAATTTCACCCGTAATGATTGCAAGCGACGATGAGGAAACAACGCCCATATCCCCTCTTCCATATCTTGATACGCATTCAGCACGCGAACCAACTCGCCCGATGCCAACGCTTCATCAATATAATAATCAGGCAATTGAACCAGCCCCATCCCGCGCTTGGCGGCATCAACCAAGCCCACACCACTGTTGCAGCGCAGGCTGCCCTTAACGCGCACCGTGCACTCTTTGCCACTCTCACGAAAACGCCAGTAATCATGCTGTCCGCGCAGGCAATTAAAATGCGGTAGTTCCGACAAGGTATGAGGTGTGCCAAATTTAGAGAGAAATTCTGGCGCACCACAGACAATTAATTTACGGGTTGCAAGACGCTTACATACCATGGAGGAATCCGTCAGTCGCCCCAATCGCAGTGCAAAGTCACAGCCAGAGTCAATCAAATCAAGCGGCGTATTGGTCAGGTCGATATCAACATGGATTTCAGGGTACCTGTCCATAAAATCGAGGATCAACGGCATGACCACCTTTTCCCCGTAAGTGACAGGCGCGGTCAGTTTGATATGACCATTAGGGGTTTCTTGCAATTGTGTCACGGCACTTTCCGCTTCTTTTAGCGCATCAGCGACCATACGACAGTGCTGGTAATAGACATCACCTTCTTCAGTCGTCGACACTCGGCGAGTCGTTCGATAGAACAATCGCGTATTTAGCCTTTCTTCCAGCATGGCGACTTGCCGGCTTACGTGTGCCGTCGAAATACCCAGCCTTTTTGCCGCCTTGGTAAAACTTGCTGTTTCAACCACTGCCAGAAATTCAGAAACACCCTGCCAATTCGCCATTGTTACACACCAGTAAAAGTTAATTGCTAGGATTATGGATTATCAATACCAACGAAACAATTAGACTAGGTAATGAAAGTGGGGTTGTCACACAATTGGACACATGATCCCTTCAAATTTGACCTACGGTTAGTCGAGAAGGACTGATCACATGCATAGAGGACAGAGTCAATGGCGGAACAATTTATTAAATCTCGCGCAGCAGTCGCTTGGGAAGCAGGCAAACCGCTAAGCATAGAAGAAGTTGATGTCATGCTACCTAAAGCCGGTGAGGTATTGGTACGTATCGTTGCAACAGGCGTATGCCACACAGACGCATTCACTCTGTCAGGCGATGATCCAGAAGGTATTTTCCCTGCGATCCTGGGACATGAAGGTGGCGGTATCGTCGAGCAAATCGGTGAAGGCGTAACCAGTGTTAAGGTTGGTGATCATGTGATCCCGCTTTACACGCCAGAATGTGGCGAATGTAAATTCTGCCTATCCGGTAAAACCAACCTGTGTCAGAAAATTCGCGAAACCCAGGGCAAAGGGCTAATGCCAGACGGTACCACGCGTTTTTACAAAGATGGCCAGCCGATTTACCACTATATGGGTTGTTCAACGTTTTCTGAGTACACCGTGTTACCCGAAATCTCACTAGCCAAAGTGAACAAAGACGCCCCTCTCGAAGAAGTCTGCTTGTTAGGCTGTGGCGTAACAACAGGCATGGGCGCGGTACTTAACACTGCGAAAGTACAAAAAGGCGATACCGTTGCTATCTTCGGCCTGGGTGGTATTGGCCTATCTGCCATCATCGGCGCTGCGATGGCGGGCGCTAGCCGCATCATTGGTATCGACTTGAACGAAAGCAAGTTCGAACTGGCAACCAAGCTAGGCGCAACCGATTGCATCAACCCAAGTAAGTTCGATCGGCCAATCCAAGATGTGATCGTGGAAATGACCGACGGTGGCGTCGATTTCTCGTTCGAATGTATTGGTAACGTCAACGTGATGCGTTCAGCCCTCGAGTGCTGTCACAAAGGTTGGGGCGAGTCGGTGATCATCGGCGTGGCAGGCGCAGGCCAAGAAATTTCAACACGCCCATTCCAATTGGTGACAGGCCGCGTATGGCGTGGCTCTGCATTCGGTGGCGTTAAAGGCCGTTCAGAACTGCCTGAAATTGTTGATCGCTACCTCGCTGGCGAGTTCAAGCTTGATGACTTTATTACCCATACCATGGGCTTGGAAGGCGTTAACGAGGCGTTTGACCTGATGCACGAAGGTAAGAGTATTCGTTCTGTCATCCACTTCGACAAGTAGCCCTTTACGGTGACAACAACGTGGGCGCACTCATGGTGCGCCCACACTGGAGCCCAACATGAGTCTTGAAAATACCAGCAGCAATCGCAGCTTTGGCGGTTGGCACAAGCAATACACACACACTTCTCGCACTGTGCACTGCAACATGCGATTCGCCATCTATCTTCCGCCGCAAGCTTCTGAATCAAACAAAGTGCCCGTGCTCTATTGGCTATCAGGCTTAACCTGCTCAGATGAAAACTTCATGCAAAAAGCGGGCGCGCACAAGTTGGCGGCAGAATTAGGCATCGCGATTGTCACCGCTGACACCAGCCCGCGTGGCGACAATATTCCTGATGATCCCGATGGCGCGTATGATTTTGGCGTCGGCGCTGGGTTTTATTTGAACGCTACCGAAGCACCGTGGAATCGTTATTACTACATGTACGATTACGTGGTGAAAGAACTGCCTGCGGTGATTGAAGGCCATTTCCCCGTCAGCGACGTGAAAGCTATCTCAGGCCACAGCATGGGCGGACATGGGGCACTAACCATTGCACTGAAAAACAGTGATGCCTATCGCTCGGTATCTGCATTCAGCCCTATCGTTAATCCATCAGTCGTGCCTTGGGGACAGAAAGCCTTTACCAATTATTTAGGTGACGATACGTCGACGTGGCTGGAATATGATGCATGCGCTCTGATCAAAACCGCGGAGAAACACGTGCCAATGTTGGTTGACCAAGGGGATGGCGATCAGTTTTTGCATGATCAGTTAAAACCGGGCCATCTGCTGCAAGCAGCCGAAGAAGCGGGTTACCCGTTAGAGCTTCGCATGCAGGAAGGTTATGACCACAGCTATTACTTTATTGCCAGTTTCATTGATGATCATCTTCGCTTTCACGCACAGCACCTCAAAGGCTGAATATCTAGCTAGCATTTGAAAACAAAAAACCGGCCGAGGCCGGTTTTTTTTATCTGACGGGGCAACTAACGGTATCCATTAGAAGCCCAGTGGAATGTTGAAGTTAACCAACACCATCAACATTGCGGTCTATTCCCTGACGAAAACAGCCGCCTATAACGTCATACCAATCAGAAAAAGCGAAGTCGCTTATTGCTCACTCGGCTACAACTGATAGGTGTACGGTGCTTGAATACCCAATGGAATACCCAATGCCCAGTATGCCAGCAAGAAAAGACTCCAGCCGATCAACATAGCAATCGAGTAAGGCATCATCATTGAAGCCAAGGTACCAATACCAGTGTTCTTCACGTAACGCTGACAGTAAACCACCACTAATGGGAAGAAGACCATCAACGGAGAAATGATGTTAGAGACAGAGTCACCGACACGATAACCTGCTTGTGAAAGCTCAGGGGAAATACCCAATGCCATCAACATCGGCACAAGGATTGGACCAATCAACGCCCACTTCGCAGAAGCAGAACCAATCAACAGGTTCACACACGCCGTCAGTAAGATCATGCCAATAATTGTCATTTGACCTGGCATGTTAAGTGCTTTTAGAAGCTCTGCGCCTTCTAACGCCAACAATGTACCAATGTTTGATTGGCTGAATGCGGCAAGGAACTGCGCACAGAAGAATGACATGACCAAGTAGCTACCCATGGTAGACATGGTCTGGCTCATTGCCACAATGATGTCGCCTTGCTTCTTGAACGTCCCTGCTACGCGGCCATATACCACACCAGGAATGACGAAAAGAATAAAGATCAGCGGTACAATTGACTTCATCAACGGTGCAGAGAATGCAGTTAACTCACCTTCTGGTGAACGCAGTGCTGATGTTTCAGGAATAAGCGCAAAAACTAGTAGCGCAATACCCGCCAGCATCGCAAAGCTTGCGCGATTGAACGCCTTGCTTTCAATGTCGGTGAAGCTACCCAGATCAGGGGCTTTCTCGGCATCGTCATCAATAGGCAATTTGCTTAGACGCGGCTCGATGATTTTTTCAGTCACATACCAACCGATTGCCACGATCAAAATCGAAGACAAGCCGGTGAAGTAAATGTTTGCCAGTGGATTGACCAAGTAATCTTTATCAAGTACTTGTGCCGCTGATTGAGTAAAGCCGGCAAGAAGCGGGT
The DNA here is from genome assembly GCF_041439165.1 of Enterovibrio sp. FF113. Taxonomy (NCBI): domain Bacteria; kingdom Pseudomonadati; phylum Pseudomonadota; class Gammaproteobacteria; order Vibrionales; family Vibrionaceae; genus Enterovibrio; species Enterovibrio sp. FF113. The sequence continues at coordinate 104,634 of NZ_JBGONO010000006.1, forward strand.
CGATACCAGAAGGAATGAAGTTCGCAGAGAAACCGCCTGATACACCAGCAAATGCCGCCGCAATACCCACAAGAGGATGGCGACCTGCCGCGTGGAAGATGATGCCACCCAGCGGGATAACCAGAACGTAGCCCGCATCTGCTGCGGTGTGCGAAACGATAGCCACCAAGATCAATGCTGGCGTCAGCAATTTCTTCGGTGTCACGTTCAGCATTTTCTTCAGGCCGGTGGTGATAAAACCTGAAGCATCCGCAACACCAACACCCAACATCGCCACCAGCACGATACCCATAGGGGCAAAGCTAGTGAAGGTGGTGACCATGTTAGCGAGGAAGTTAGCTAGCGCAGTGCCAGTCAACAAGTTATTAATTTCTACAGTCTGGCCGGAGATTGGGTGTATCAGGCCAAAATCAACCTGAGAAAGAACGGCAGACAGACCCCATACGATTAATAACCCGTAAAAGAACAGTAATGCTGGATCAGGGATTTTGTTCCCTGCTTTCTCAATCCCATTGAGAAACTTGTCCATTGCGCTCATCGGCGCGTCTGGAATGTTGTCCATAGCATGGTTACTCATGTAAAGCTCCATGGTTAATTGTGTGTGTTTGCATCGTGTATTCTGAATCTTTCGATTCAGACGACGTCATCATTATTCAGCAGCATAAAATACATACTTAATTCTTTTTTGGCAGGGGTAAATATCAATTTAACTCACAAAAAAAGAAGATTGATTCAATATTCACACAACAAATAAACACAATGGATACAAGGTGAATCCTGAGCGGCAACAATTCCAAAGAAATCGTTACTTCAGAACGAAAGAAAGAGTATTAGGCAAGGTTAGGGCACGCAGCGTCACGGTATTGAGAGCGCATGACAGAAAGTTAGACACAAAAAAGGCACGCAATGCGTGCCTTTCATCTTTCTCTTTCATCTTTTAATCAAAGAGGAATTATTCCCACTCGATCGTTGCAGGTGGCTTACCAGAAATGTCATAAACCACACGGCTGATGCCGTCGACTTCATTGATGATACGGTTTGATACCTTACCCAAGAAATCGTAAGGCAGATGCGCCCAATGTGCAGTCATGAAATCGATGGTTTCAACAGCACGCAAAGAAACAACCCAATCGTATTTACGGCCATCGCCCATTACGCCCACTGAGCGCACAGGTAGGAATACCGTGAAGGCTTGAGACACTTTGTTATACAAGTCTGCGTTATGCAATTCCTCAATGAAGATAGCATCAGCACGACGAAGCAAATCACAGTACTCTTTTTTCACTTCACCCAACACGCGAACACCAAGGCCTGGACCTGGGAACGGGTGGCGGTAAAGCATGTTGTAAGGCAGGCCAAGCTCAAGACCAATCTTACGCACTTCATCCTTGAACAGTTCTTTAAGCGGCTCAACCAATCCCATTTCCATGTCGTCTGGCAGACCGCCAACGTTATGGTGAGATTTGATCACGTGTGCTTTACCCGTCTTCGATGCGGCAGATTCGATCACGTCAGGGTAGATAGTGCCTTGCGCCAGCCACTTCGCGTTGTCCAACTTCTTCGATTCTTCATCGAATACATCAATAAACACGTGGCCAATTTTCTTACGCTTAGCTTCTGGATCAGCAATGCCTTCAAGTGCAGAAAGGAAGCGTTGCTCCGCTTTCACATGAACGATGTTCAATCCGAAATGATCGCCAAACATGTCCATAACTTGCTCGCCTTCATTAAGACGTAGCAGACCATTATCAACAAATACGCACGTTAACTTGTCACCGATCGCGCGGTGAATAAGCATAGCAACAACAGAAGAATCCACACCGCCTGACAGGCCTAGGATCACTTCGTCATCACCCACTTGCTCTTTGATGCTTTCAATGGCGTTTTCAATGATCGATGCTGACGTCCAAAGACGCTCACAACCACAAATGTCGAGAACGAAACGCTCAAGCATGCGGTGACCTTGACGAGTATGTGTCACTTCTGGGTGGAATTGCACACCATAGAAACGCTTCTCTTCATTGGCCATTGCCGCGAATGGGCAAGTATCGGTTGACGCCACTTTCACGAAGTCAGCTGGGATCTCGACCACTTTGTCACCGTGGCTCATCCATACATCAAGAATGCCTAAGCCTTCTTCGTTGATAGAATCTTCGATACCTTCAAACAGGCTACCCGCATTGTCGAGAGTGACTTTTGCGTAGCCGAATTCGCGTTCCGTTGATCCTGAAACTTTACCGCCAAGTTGCGCGGACATGGTTTGCATGCCGTAGCACACACCCAAAACAGGCACACCAGCGGTGAACACATATTCCGGTGCACGAGGAGAACCCGCTTCCGTCACACTTTCAGGGCCACCAGAAAGGATGATGCCATCTGGGTTGAAGTCACGAATATCCTGCTCATCGACGTCCCAGCCCCACAATTCGCAATACACACCGATTTCACGGATACGACGCGCAATAAGCTGCGTGTACTGTGAGCCGAAGTCGAGGATCAGAATACGTTGGTCGTGAATATTTTTAGTCATTTCAGCTTGTCTCAAAATGTCAGCGATTCAAGGGGCAACGCCCCTTGGTATTTGTAAAAAAGGATTACTGCCCAGTACGGTAGTTTGGCGCTTCTTTCGTGATCGTCACATCATGTGCGTGCGATTCAGTCATGCCTGCACCTGTGATGCGAACGAATTCTGCTTTTGTGCGCAGAGCATCAACCGTTGCAGAACCCGTTAGGCCCATGCACGAGCGCAAACCACCCATTTGCTGGTGAATAATTTCTTTCAGACGGCCTTTGTAAGCCACGCGGCCTTCAATGCCTTCAGGTACAAGCTTGTCGGCAGCGTTATCTGTCTGGAAGTAGCGGTCAGATGACCCTTTAGACATGGCACCCAATGAGCCCATGCCACGGTAAGACTTGTAAGAGCGGCCTTGATACAGCTCAACTTCACCCGGAGACTCTTCAGTACCCGCTAGCATTGAGCCAACCATTACACACGATGCACCAGCGACAATCGCCTTACACATGTCACCAGAGAAACGAATACCGCCGTCAGCAACGACAGGGATGCCGTATTGGTCAGCCACTTCAACTGCGTCAGAAATCGCAGTGATTTGTGGCACACCCACACCGGTCACGATGCGCGTAGTACAAATTGAACCCGGGCCGATACCGACTTTTACTGCGTTGACGCCCGCTTCGATCAGCGCTTTTGCACCAGAACCGGTTGCGACGTTACCGCCAATGATTTGCAGATCAGGGAATGCCGCACGTGTTTCACGAATACGCTGAAGAACACCTTCAGAATGACCGTGAGAAGAATCGATAAGCAACACGTCAACACCGGCTTCAACCAGTGCCGCAACGCGTTCTTCGTTGCCAGCACCCGCGCCAACAGCTGCACCGACACGTAGACGGCCTTTTTCGTCTTTACACGCGTTGGGTTTGCGTTCTGCTTTTTGGAAATCTTTTGCTGTGATCATACCGCTGAGATGGTGGTCATCATTCACAACCAACACTTTCTCAACACGGAATTGTTGCATCAGCTTTTGCACTTCTTCAGGGCTTGCGCCTTCTTTCACTGTTGCCAGACGATCTTTTGGTGTCATCACATCAGCCACTTTCAGGCTAAGGTCGATAACAAAGCGAACATCACGGCCAGTGATGATACCAACAAGCTCATTGCTCTCAGTCACCACAGGGAAACCTGCAAAGCCATTACGCTCAGTCAGCATTTTCACATCTGCAATGGTTTGATTTGGGGTAACAGTGACTGGGTTGGAGACCACACCTGCTTCGAAAATTTTCACCAAGCGAACTTGTTCTGCTTGTTGTTCGATAGTCATGTTTTTGTGGATGAATCCGATACCGCCTTCTTGAGCTAACGCAATCGCGAGACGGGCTTCTGTCACTGTGTCCATCGCCGCTGAGATCAGAGGGATATTCAGAGAAATAGTTTTCGTCAGTTGAGTACGTAAGTCGGCAGTGTTTGGAAGAACTGTGGAGTGTGCTGGAACCAGCAATACATCATCAAAAGTTAGTGCTTCTTTAGCTATTCGTAACATTGCAATATCTCACGCCAAAAGTAAATACGGGGGACTAAATATTGCCGCAGCATTATACTGATGACGCAAACGTTTGGCTATAGATTTTAACGAAAACGTTTGGCATTCATTTTTTGCCCCAGTACCATGACGAAAACCCGCTGATATTGAAGGCTAACTGGTGATGACAAGCCCTAACGAAAACATTTTCACCGTCTCTCGTTTGAACGCCGAAGTTCGTCTTCTGCTCGAGAACGAAATGGGCATCGTCTGGCTGGTTGGCGAAGTATCAAATCTTACCGTTCCTGTGTCTGGCCACTGGTATTTCACCCTCAAAGACAGCCGTGCTCAGGTGAAATGTGCCATGTTCAAAGGCAACAATCGCCGTGTGACCTTTAAGCCAGCCAACGGCAATCAAGTACTGGTTCGCGCCAGATTGTCCTTGTATGAACCGCGCGGCGACTACCAAATCATTGTTGAAAGCATGCAGCCGGAAGGAGATGGCATGCTTCAGCAGCAATTTGAGAAGCTGAAAATGCAACTGGCGGCGGAAGGTCTGTTTGCAGCCAGTACCAAAAAAACATTACCCGAACAGCCAAGACGCGTCGGGATCATCACCTCAAAAACTGGCGCAGCCCTTCACGATATTTTGCATGTATTAAAGCGCCGGGACCCAAGTCTGCCCGTGGTGATATACCCTACTCAAGTTCAGGGAAAAGACGCGGCGATCCAAATAGCGCAAGCGATTGGCCGAGCCAACAGTCGTGACGAGTGTGATGTGCTTATTGTGGGACGCGGTGGCGGTTCGTTAGAGGACTTGTGGTGTTTCAACGAAGAAATAGTGGCGCGCACCATTGCAGCAAGCAGCATTCCTATTGTCAGTGCCGTGGGTCATGAAGTCGATGTAACCATCGCCGACTTTGTTGCGGACATGCGCGCACCCACGCCTTCTGCTGCGGCTGAATTGGTGAGCAGAGATACCTCAGTACGAGCCCAACAGTTTTCGCAACGCAGTGATCGGCTGGCACATGTGTTCAGTCGACACCTATCACGCAGCCAGGAGCGCCTCACACGCCTGCAACACCGATTGGCAATGCAACACCCCCAAGCTCGTCTGCAACAGCAAGCACAGCAGTTTGACGAGCTCGAACGTCGTCTCTACCAATCCATGCGAACCAAACTGCAAACTGATGCGCAGCGCCTAGATAGAGCGAGTCAGCGATTAGAGCGTTTCTCGCCAGCGAACCAACTGCCAGGACTCAGCACGCAATTAGGATACACACAGCAGCGCTTAACTGACGCCATGCACCGTCAGTTACGCCAACATCAGCATGAATTAGCCCTAAAAATGGAAACCTTGGACGCAGTCAGCCCGCTCGCCACACTGGCTCGAGGATATTCGATCACTCGAGGCAAGAATAACAAAGTGATCCGGTCTGACCGTGACGTGAAATCCGGCGATCAGATCACCACAGTATTATCGAGCGGCGAGATCCAATCCACAGTGATCTAGGATCGCGTCAAAGCACGTCTAGAACGGTGTCATTGCGACGCCGTTTTTTGTGTCTCAAATACAATTCTCGCGCTCGAGCGAGACTTCAACTCATTGCACTGATTGCAGAAATAATTCGTCGCACCACACGCCTGCAGCTTTTCTAATTGCACGTCGCAGGTTTGACAATACCCCTGTTTTATAAAGACTTTATCGCAAGGTCCACAGCGATACGTGCCCTGTTCCCAACGCAGTACCACACCACACTCTGGGCAGTTATTTTCCATACATCATTCCCCTTAGCTGTCCAAGTCGCACTTTTATACGCCCATATTTTCTGTATTCGTTTTACGCGCTATTCTAACTTAACGCTGAGATCTAACAGAACAGCCTCTCGCTGGATCCTATCAAGATCGTCTGATCGAGGTGTTTATGGGATCCGATCAGCGATCTACCCCTAAAAGAATATTTATCAATACAACTCCCGAAAGCATAAGTTACATGTTCTGCATTTGGATTTTAAGCGATATAAAATTCCAATAAACTTAAAAATTATCAAATTTATCAGTATTTAGTAAATACAAGTTGCTTTAGTAGCCGAGTAAAAAATCACCTTAGTGCCCTAGAACGATATTTCTCGCTTTCATGCCCCCGTAAATGTGACAAAGATCTATATTAGGCTGCAAAATAAGCAACAGATCACACATCAATAGTGTCAGATCATGCGAGTTTTAATCAAATAGACGCTAATGAATGGCGATACTATCCACAGATTATCGGAAGAATATCGCCAATGTATAAATTACATGAACTGTCATTCAATCTTCATCGTTTCGGCTAATAGTAATCGGACTAAACTTTACGCAGGAAAAATCAACAAGAGCAAGGAAGAGATTGCACTCAGTCGTTACGCGACTAATACCTAAGCAACCACAGGGTGCTTGTTCAGCAAGAATGACTGAATACTTGTTCCGGTTGGTATGAATGACAGGCATAAAAAAACCGACCACTAAGGTCGGCTTTCTTCTTTTCACAGTATGATTACTTCTTACCGCGATGTTTTACCATATCCATCAGTCGCTTACGTTGGCGAGACTGAGAGATAGTCAGGTTTTCTTTCTTGCCTTCAAATGGGTTTTCGCTGTTTTGGAACTGAATGCGAATTGGTGTACCCATGATTTTCAGTGATTTGCGGTAGTAGTTCATCAGGTAACGTTTGTACGCAGCGGGCAGCTCACGCACTTGGTTACCATGAATAACAATGATTGGTGGATTGTAACCGCCTGCGTGCGCATATTTCAGCTTCACACGACGTCCACGGATCATTGGTGGCTGGTGATCATCTTGCGCCATACTCATGATTCGAGTCAGCATTGAAGTGCTAATACGCTTAGTCGCAGACTCATACGCTTCTTGAATTGACTCAAACAAGTGACCAACACCGGTTCCATGCAATGCAGAAATAAAGTGAATACGGGCGAAATCAACAAAGCCAAGACGACGATCAAGTTCTGACTTCACGCGGTCTTTCACATCATTGTCCAGACCATCCCATTTGTTCACGGCGATCACGATTGAACGGCCAGCGTTCAACGCAAAGCCCAACAAGCTTAGGTCTTGGTCTGAAATGTTTTCACGCGCATCAATCACCAATAACACAACGTTGGCATCTTCAATGGCTTTCAGCGTTTGAATAACAGAGAACTTCTCTACTTTTTCGTTCACACGCTTACGACGGCGAACACCGGCTGTATCAATGATCACGTATTCACGGCCATCACGCTCCATCGGAATGTAGATGGAATCACGTGTGGTACCAGGCATATCGAATACCACGACACGGTCTTCGCCAAGAATACGGTTAGTCAGTGTCGATTTACCCACGTTTGGACGACCAATGATACTGAACTTGATCGGACGATTACGCAGACGCTCTAGCGCCGATTCCGCATCTTCCTCAGTCAGCTCTTTGTCTTCGTCTTCAAAGTCTTGCTCGCCAGTTAAATCAACCAAGCCTTCCTCGTCAGCTTCTTGTTCAGCCAGCGATTCTGCAAAAGGTTTTAATGCACGGTCAATCAGACCAAGTACACCACGTCCATGCGCCGCAGCGATTTGGAACATGTTGCTCATGCCTAACTGCCAGAATTCCGCACTGGCAGCATCAGCATCAATACCGTCGACTTTGTTCACCACAAGGAAGGTTGTCTTTTCACGGCTGCGAAGATGCTGCGCAATCGCTTCATCTGCAACCGTCAGGCCTGCGCGGCCATCAACCATGAACAACACGACATCCGCTTCTTCAATCGCCGCCAGTGACTGCTCAGCCATTTTGGTTTCAACACCTTCTTCGGTACCGTCGATACCACCAGTGTCCACCACAATGAACTCATGCTCACCCAGCATGGCTTTTCCGTATTTACGATCCCTGGTCAAACCCGGAAAATCGGCCACCAGCGCATCGCGCGTCCTTGTCAGCCGGTTAAAGAGTGTCGACTTCCCCACATTTGGACGCCCAACAAGGGCTACTACAGGAATCATACTGACCTCTTAAAATCTCATATTCATTAATAACAGCGGCTCCTGAACCTTAGGGTCCAGGAGCCGAATAATTTATAAACGCTTGATGTTACTGCGTTTGCTTTTTACTAATACGACCATCGCGCGTGATAACAATATACGCGTCATCCGCTTTTATTGGCGCTACCGCAATGCCGCTGTCATCCAGTTGTTGTTGAGCAACAAATTCACCCGTTGTTGGGTCAAGCCAATGCAGATAACCTTCCGCATCTCCCACCACAACATAACCAGAAATGGCGACTGGAGCTGTTAGCTGGCGATATTCAAGATCGCGATTTTGCCAAAGCTCTGTACCACTGCGTGCATCAACGGCGACAACATGGTCTTTATCGGTGACAAGGAACAAATAGCTGCCCACCACCAAGAAATCCGTTGTTGAACTGTAGGTGCGCTTCCATGCTGGTCTTCCTGAACGCAAATCGATTGCCACTAGCTGACCATTGTAACCAACGGCGTAAAGTAGCGAACCTGAAATCACCGGCGTCGCATCAACATCGACCAAACGATCGATTTCTGTTGCACCTTTAGGGCTTGCCACAGTTTGCTGCCAAATGATGTTACCGTTTTCGATGAAAGCGGCACCTAAGCGACCATTTGCCATTCCCCAGAACACACCACCAGAGATAGCAACCGGTGAGCTATCACCACGTAACGTCAGATTGGGAACATCGGTAGAAATACGCCAGCGCTCTTCACCGGATTCAGCATCAAAGGCTGCCAATTCACCGCGACTCGTATTTACCACAATCAGGCTTTCGTCCGCTAGTGGTTTCGACAAGATTTCACCACCCGCGTTAATACGCCAAACCAGATCTCCGGTTTCTTCATCCAGTGCAATCAGTTCACCTGTTTCGGTGCCCAGATACAACTTACTGTACGATGCCGTAATACCACCGGAGATTAACGCAGGCTTTTCTGCACTTAAGTTAACCGCCCACAGCGTTTTTCCTGTTTCACCGTCAATGGCTTTTACTTCACCACCACGATCCGCTGCATACACTTTGCCATATTCGTAAGCTGGGGTGAGGTTACTATAATAGCGCCCAACACCATCACCGACGTTAGATGACCAAAATGACTCGGGCGTAAAGGTATTCTCAACCACAGGCACAGGTGCCATGACAATCGAATCTTCTTCACCGGCACAACCAATAAGCAGTGTTCCAAGCAAGGCTACTGCACTAACACGTTTCCATCCCTTGCGCATCATACTCAAACCTTACTGAGGCAGGTTGTCCAGTTTCATTTGAACAACAGGATTAGACGCGGCGGCAATGGATGCTGCGTACGCTGAACGCGCCGCATTAGTATCGCCTTTACGCAATTCAATATCACCACGAAGCTCTTCAACCTGTGGTTTCCAGCTGTCGCCAGTCACACCATCTAGCTCTTTTAACGCAGCATCAAAGTTACCTTGCTGTGCTTCAATACGTGCTAGACGCACAGTTGCCGTTGCTTTCAAGGCATCATCTTTTGCGGTTTTAACCGAACGTAGTTGCTCCGCCGCTTTAGCCAAATCGCCAGCTTCCACAAAGGACTTCGCCAATTGCAGCTCCACTAACGCCGTGTAAGCACCGTCATGAGACTGAAGAAATGCTGTTGCTTTCTCTTGGGCTTCAGCATCACCCGCGGCCAACGCACCGACCACTTGCATGTAAGCTTCTGATGCCTGTTCACGGCTCGTTTCTTGCTCTGACTGGTAATAGCGCCATCCATAAAGACCGCCCAAACCAATCACTGCGCCGAGGAGAATGGCTTTGCCATTTTCCCGCCACCACGACTTAATTGCTTCGACTTGCTGTTCTTCTGTGGTGTAGACGTCCACGATTTGTCCTCTCTTAAACTAGTTGAGCCAGTTTTTCGGCTACATCATCCTGAGTAATGGTCAGCTGCTCGCCACCTTTAAGATCTTTATAAGTCACGACTTTGTTTGCCACTTCATCTTCACCGAGTACCAGTGCGACCGATGCGCCCACTTTATCCGCACGTTTAAATTGCTTCTTAAAGTTGCCACCACCGAAGTGAGTCATAACACGAAGACCCGGTACGCGTTCACGTAGGAGCTCCGCCAATTGCATACCTGCAGCTAATGTACCTTCACCCGCAGTGACCATGTAAACATCAACAGCAGGTCGGGTTTCATGTAGCTCCAGTGTTTCCATCAGTAGTACCAGACGCTCGACACCCATAGCAAAACCAACGGCTGGCGTTGCTTTACCACCCAGCTGTTCCACTAAGCCATCATAACGACCGCCACCACACACGGTACCCTGAGAGCCTAAGCTTTCAGTGATCCACTCGAAAACGGTACGGTTGTAGTAATCAAGACCGCGAACCAATTTCTCGTTAACTGTGTATTGGATGCCTGCAGCGTCCAACAGTTCACACAGACCTGCAAAATGTTGTTTTGATTCATCATCTAGGTACGCAGATAGCTTAGGTGCATCCGTCAGTACCGCTTGAATTTCTGGATTTTTAGAATCGAGAACACGCAATGGATTGGTGTGCATACGACGTTTGCAATCTTCATCCAAAACCGCCTCATGTTGCATCAAGAAGTCGACCAGCGCTTCACGGTAATCTGCACGCGCTTCTGGCGAGCCAATGGAGTTAAGCTCTAAACGAACATGCTCATGAATACCCAACTCACGCCACAGGCGGGCTGTCATCATGATCAACTCTGCGTCAACATCAGGGCCATTCAGGCCAAAGACTTCAACACCAAACTGGTGGAACTGACGGTAACGACCTTTCTGAGGACGCTCATGACGGAACATTGGACCCATGTACCACAGGCGTTGTTCTTGGTTATACAGCAGACCATTTTCAATACCCGCACGGACACAGCTTGCGGTTCCTTCTGGACGCAAGGTTAGGCTGTCGCCATTGCGATCCTCAAAGGTATACATCTCTTTTTCAACCACATCGGTGACTTCACCGATAGCGCGACAAAACAGATGGGTCATTTCGACGATCGGCATACGCACTTCGCTGTAGCCGTACGCGCTGATCACGTCTTTAACTGTACCCTCAACTTTTTGCCAAAGTGGGGTTTGTGTTGGGAGGCAATCGTTCATGCCTCGAATCGCTTGAATTGTTTTCGCCACGTTTACTCTCGAAACCGATCTTTTATATTCTGTCTTGAAGCAAGCAGCTTGGCTTACTCCTGCGTGTTTACGTCAATGCGGTTGTTCTCATCCAGCATTGAAGCTTTAGCCCGGATCTTCGCTTCCAGCTCATCGATCAGGTTGTCATTATCAAAACGTTCTTTCTGGCGAATCCCGTCGTCATAGTAAGCACTGCGCTTATTGCTTCCGGCCACACCAATATGAGAGACCTCAGCTTCGCCGGGACCGTTAACCACACAACCTATAATGGACACGTCCATCGGTATCACAACATCTTCCAGACGCTGCTCTAGCGCGTTAACGGTGCCAATCACATCAAACTCCTGGCGGGAGCATGTTGGACAAGCAATAAAGTTAACACCGCGCGAACGAATGCGCAGCGATTTCAATATATCAAAGCCAACTTTAATTTCTTCAATTGGATCCGCCGCAAGCGAGATACGCAGAGTATCACCGATACCTTCGCTCAGCAGCATACCTAAACCAACCGCCGATTTCACGGCACCCGCGCGGGCGCCACCAGCTTCTGTAATACCCAGATGTAATGGCTGATCAATGCGTCTAGCCAATTGACGATAAGATTCTACTGCCAAGAAGACATCAGACGCTTTCACGCTCACTTTAAACTGGTCAAAGTTAAGGCGATCTAAAATATCAACATGGCGCATTGCCGATTCCACCAAAGCTTCTGGGGTTGGCTCGCCATATTTTTCTTGAATTTCACGTTCCAACGATCCGCCATTAACACCAATGCGGATTGGAATGTTTTTGTCACGAGCCGCATCAACCACAGATCGAATACGTTGCTCATTACCAATGTTACCTGGGTTGATACGAAGACAATCCACGCCATACTCGGCAACGCGCAAAGCAATGCGGTAATCGAAGTGGATATCAGCAACCAACGCCATGTTGGTTTGCTCGCGGATCAGTTTGAATGCTTCCGCCGCTTCCATGGTCGGTACTGAAACACGAACAATATCTGCACCCACTTTTTCCAGTGCATTAATTTGAGCGACAGTCGCTGCAACGTCTGTGGTTCGAGTATTCGTCATTGACTGAACGGCAATTGGTGCGCCATCGCCGATTGGCACGTTGCCCACATAAATACGCGTTGACGGGCGACGCTTAATAGGAGATTCGGTATGCATTAGGTGTACTCTGAATTACTTCGGAAGGCTCAAACGGGCTACCCGTCCAGAAGGGTAACTACTTAAATCAACTTTGTCGCCATTGTAGACAAGGTTTACAGCAGCGGGTGCGCCAAGCACTACTTTAAACGGCGCTTGACCAGACAGATCTACGTTCTCGCCCGCAGACTTAATTCCGGTCAACAAACGCTTACCACTGGCATCTCGAATGTCTACCCAGCAATCCCCCTTAAACGACAAAGAAAGCGTAGGCGGTTGATTAGCGGCTTCATTGCTGCTCGTCACGGCATTCGATGCGGTGGTCACAGGAGATGGTGTGTTGACCTCAGGGCTTGTTTCAACCTTTGGTTGAACATCAGCAGGAGCCGATGCCGTGATGCTATCTGTTTCGACAACCTCATCTTTTACGGCCATTTCAGGCACGACAACACCAGCGGCACTCACTTCGGCCTCTGGTTCCACAGGCGAGATCAGGGTTGTCTCTGTTTCTGATATTTGTTCATTGTTATCGGCGCTACTCTCCGATTGAGTAAACGCGACAAAATCATCAGACAACGACATCAAGGGATCATTTTGTTGGTTCTGCCACCACCAAAATGTAGTGATGCCAACAACAACGGCCAAAATCACCCAAGTTAAACTCATGACGCGGCTGTCATGCTTATCAAGGCGCGTTTTACGAGAAAAACTCTGCATTTTCTGCGAAGATTCTTCCGATTGTGGCGTTGCTTGATAGCCGCGAAGCAGATCATCTGCGTTCAAGCCAAGGAGTTTGGCATAAGAGCGAATATAGCCACGAGTAAACGTAGCTATTTGTTTGTTATCACAACAATTTTCTTCCAAGTCTCGAATAACGGAAACACGAAGTCTTAGACGATCTGCGACGTCTTGTTCGGAAAGACCTAACGCCTCACGGGCTTGTTTTAGTATCTTCCCCGGTTGAGTAAACTCAACCTCTAACACTTGCTCTTCGTTTTGTTCAGTATTCATTCGCTAAGTACTGTCTATATTCGTTAGATTCAGGATATTGTCTGGCCAACAAATTGGCATATCTTGCCACTTCGCTAGGGCGTTCAGCTTTATGCTCCAGCTCAATGAGTGTGTAGAGAGAGCCCGCTCGATAGCCGTACCGCTTATGAAATTTGAATAAGCGCAAACGTGCATCGTTGAACTGGTTATCTTTGACTTCCAGTCGCGCAAGCTGTACCGAAGATAAAGGTCGATTCGGTTCGTGATCGACAGCCTTGGCAAACCACAGCTTGGCATCCTCTGTTTTACCGGCTTTCAATGCGCAGAGTGCCGCATTTTCAAAGCTTCCAGACAACTTGTAATAGTAAGGCTGTGCAATGGCCTTCGCAAATGCCTTTTGCGCTTCATCATAACGTTCTTGGCGACATAAAAAGACGCCATAGTTATTCTGAACGTCCCCGTTTTTTGGAGAGTAGCGAAGGGCCGTGATGTACTGTTCTTCTGCCTGTTCGAACTCTTCTACTTGCTGCAAATAGTGAGCAAAGGAGATCAAAGAACGGTAATACCTAGGGGCAAACTGCACTGCCATTTCGAGGTTTTCCCTCGCCCGCTCCCACTGGCCTGCATTCAAATAAGCAATACCCAATGCGATTCGGGATTCAGCAGCATCAATACTATCAAACTTAACGTTACTTTGCTTATCCGTTACTGTGACACAGCCTGCTAATAATCCCATCAATAACAGTGTACTAAGCGTCCTTGCCATCATCCCATCCTATCAGTCTATGCGATCAGACTGATTTTACTGGGATTTGCTCCTCAACATTCAGTCTGCTCTGCGTACGTTTGGTGCGGTCAATAACATCACCAACAAGCTGACCACATGCTGCATCTATATCATCGCCTCGAGTTTTGCGCACGGTGACCGTGTAATTGTATTCCATCAATGTTTTCATGAAACGGTCAATGCGAGAGTTACTTGGCTTCTTGTATGGTGACCCAGGATAAGGGTTAAAAGGAATCAAGTTTATCTTTGCAGGGGTATCTTTTAACAGCTCTGCGAGTTGACGCGCATGGTCCATATCATCATTAACATGATCCAGAAGCACATATTCAACAGTCACTCGACCACGGTTCGCATTTGACGATGCGATGTAACGACGAACTGATTCCAAAAACGTCGCAATGTTATAACGATCGTTGATCGGCATAATCTGGCTACGCAACTCATCATTAGGTGCATGCAATGAAATGGCCAATGCCACATCAATTTTGTCTGTCATCTGATCCAAACCAGAAACCACACCCGATGTGGATACGGTGACACGACGCTTAGAAAGGCCGAACCCCAGATCATCGAGCATCAGATTAAGTGACGGGATCAGGTTTTTCATGTTAAGCAGTGGTTCGCCCATGCCCATCATTACGATATTGGTGATAGGACGACGACCTGTGTCCTTCTCGATACCAATCTCTTTCGCTGCACGCCATACCTGACCGATAATTTCAGACACTTTCAGGTTACGGTTGAAGCCTTGTTGAGCGGTCGAGCAGAATTTGCAGTCAAGCGCACAGCCTACTTGTGAAGAAACACATAACGTTGCGCGGTCTTCATCCGGGATATAAACGGTCTCTACGTCTTGGTTGCCGACACGCATTACCCATTTGATGGTGCCATCGCTTGAATGCTTTGCAAGCGTAACTTCTGGCGCGCGGATTTCGCATTTCGCTTTTAGTTTTTCACGAAGCTTTTTATTGATGTTGTTCATCTGATCGAAATCATCAACACCAAAATGGTACATCCACTTCATGATCTGATCAGCACGAAACGCCTTTTCGCCTAACTCGTCAGCGAAAAACGCTCGCATTGCTTGCCGATCAAAATCCAGTAGATTGATTTTTTCCGTTGTCATCAGATTGCCTCGTGAAACAGGTTATATACGGGTTGATAAGGGGCTTACAGCCTTAAATCAAGGCGCGAAATTGTACAGTCTTTGTGATCTGGATTCCACCTGTTACTTGTAGGCTTATTATATGCCAAAAATAAAAAAGGGAGCGCAAGCTCCCTTTTTCCTGTTCCTTCACAGTAGATTACGCTTTGCGAGGGCAAATCTCATCACTGGCGAAAAAATAGGCTATCTCACGTTCCGCAGAAGCTGGGGCGTCAGAACCGTGTACCGAGTTAAAACGCATGCTAACGGCATAATCTGCACGTAGTGTGCCGCATGCTGCTTCTTCAGGGTTGGTTTTGCCCATCAACTCTCGGTAATTTGCGATTGCATTTTCGCCTTCTAGAACCTGCACCATCACAGGGCCAGACGTCATAAATTCGACCAGATCATCAAAGAAAGGTTTGCCTTCATGCTCTGCGTAAAAGCCTTGCGCTTTTTCTTTGTTCAGGTGAAGCATTTTGGCTGCGACAACTCGCAGTCCAGCGGCTTCAATACGCTGATAGATAGCGCCAATCAGATTGCGTTCAACGGCGTCGGGCTTCACGATTGAAAAAGTGCGCTCAATAGTCATTCTATCTTCCTTATTATATTTTCAGACAGCAGGTAGAAAACGAGCTATCTGCTTGTAATGTCAAAGGTAGCCTACCAGAGCACAATGTCAGACCCTAGACTGACATTGCGGAACCGTTAACTGTGTTGATAATTCAAGGGAACTTTTGTTTGAATTATCGTGACGATTCATCCATCAAAATACGGGACAAAGACTTCACGCCCATGCCTGTTGCGCCTACGGCCCACTTATCGCTAGCGCCTTTCCGGTACGTACCTGAACAATCCAAGTGAATCCAACCGTTTTTGTAATCATCCACGAAATAGGACAAGAACGCCGCTGCGGTACTGGCACCCGGTGAGTATTGCCCTGCTCCTACGTTAGCGAGGTCTGCAAAACTTGACGGCAACATGTTGCGATGAAAATCTGCCACTGGCAGTTGCCACATGCCTTCGTTTTCCGCATCCGCCGCTGATAAGCAGCGTTGTGCCAATGATTGGTCAAAGCTGAACAGTGCGTGGTAGTCATTCCCCAGCGCCATTTTCGCCGAGCCGGTCAGTGTTGCACAATCAATCGTGAGGGCGGGTTTGAATTGGTTGGCATACAATAGGCCATCAGCCAGCACCAAACGCCCTTCAGCGTCAGAGTTGAGCACTTCAACCGTCACACCGTTTTTGTAGGTAATGATGTCACCTAGTTTATAGGCGTTACTCGAAATCATGTTCTCAGCGCAGCAAAGGATCAGCTTCACACGCTTGTTCAGGCCTTGAGCGATAGCCAAACCCAACCCCCCCGTGGCCATCGCCGCCCCGCCCATGTCTGCTTTCATTGCATCCATGAAGCTAGATTGCTTGATGCTGTACCCCCCCGAATCAAAGGTAATGCCTTTGCCGATAATACAGGCAAACACTTCCGCGTTTTCATCACCCGTTGGGTTGTAATCCAGTTGCAGCATAGCAGGCTTGCGGGCAGAGCCACGGCCTACCGTATGAACACCGACCCAACCATGCTCAAGCAAATCTGCGCCAGACACTATTTTGTAGCTAACATTCTCAGGGCTCGGCGCTTGTGATTTGATGAATTCCCCAGCACGCACAGCCAGTTGCTGTGGCCCCACTTCTTCTGCCGTCTCGTTGATAACCTGACACACCCAATCAATCGCAGTGATACGGTCATTCAAGGCTTTCAGTGATTTTTGTTCGAGCGCTGGCGGCTCAAACTCAAAACCTGATTTCGGGCCACGAAGTCCCTGATAGAAAGCCCACGCGGTTTCAAGATCCCAGTTATCACCCATCAGGCTGACTTTGCGAATGCCTTGTGACTCGAGCTTGCGCGCGGCTTGTTGTACAGGAGAAAGGGTATCTTCCCCAGTAGCGTGAACGGTGGCGCCATCTTGGCCAAAAGAAACAACGGCATTGGCGCCCCAAACATCTGCAGCAGATTCATGGGATAGCGCGATACGCATTTTGTCGGTCATGCTGAACTCCTTTTTCAACTCGCGTTGCCAATCTCGGGCAAGGCGTTTCTATTTTTTTGACTGATTATATTTTTTATTTTACGCCACTTGTATGACGTTTTTATCAGATAAAACAAAGCGGGCATTAGCCCGCTTCAATATGATCAATGTGCCTGCATTAAACGACTAACACAAGGGCTATACCCAAAGATTAATCCATTTCGTCCATCCAGCACAGGATGATCGCCTCCAATATTTTCTCATTGGAGTGATTAGGGTCATCAGAGAAGTCTTCCAGCTCCATCACCCAACGGTGCAGATCAGTAAAACGCACTGCTTTAGGGTCAGTTTCCGGAAATTTTTCTACAAGCTCAATCGCGATGTCGCGAGAGTCAATCCATTTTAAGCTCATTGTTCTGCTCCCTAGGGTTGAATTAGTGGTGCTCTGACGCGTGATTTAAGGTGTAGCGAGGTACTTCTACCACTAAATCTTTATCAGCCACTTTAGCCTGACAACCCAAACGTGATTCAGGCTCAAGACCCCATGCTTTATCAAGCATATCGTCTTCCAGCTCCTCACTTTCATTCAGAGAGTCAAAACCTTCACGAATGATCACATGACACGTAGTACATGCACACGATTTCTCACAAGCATGTTCAATCGCGATACCGTTACGCAGCGCTACATCCAGCACTGTCTCTCCAGTTTTCGCTTCCAACACCGCCCCTTCCGGACAGAGATCCTGGTGTGGCAGAACAACAATCTTTGGCATGTTTAAACCTCATCAATGGAATGGCCAGCCAGTGCTTCGCGGATGGATTTATCCATACGACGCGATGCAAATTCCTGACTCGCTTTGTCTGTATCTTTAATACCTTGCTCAATGGCTGCGGCATCGTCGCCGTTACGCAGCGCAATCAGTGCTTCAATCGCTTGCACCAAGGCTTTCTGTTCTATGTCTGTCAGCAATACTTGCGCATCAGCTTGAATGGCAACCAGCAGACCCTCGATCACGCGATCAGCTTCAACCCGCTGTTCGGCAAGGTAGCGAGCATCTTTGTCATCTTGCGCGTGAGTAAACGATGATTTGATCATGTTAACCACTTCATCATCACTCAAACCATAAGATGGCTTAACCTGAATCGATGACTGCACTTGCGTGCTTTTCTCCATCGCTGTGACAGAAAGCAAACCATCAGCATCCACTTGGTACGTCACGCGAACATGCGCAGCACCCGCGGTCATTGGCGGAATACCTTTCAAGGTAAAATTGGCGAGTGAGCGGCAATCATCGACCATCTCACGCTCGCCCTGTACCACATGCACTTTCATGCCAGTTTGACCGTCTTTAAACGTGGTGAACTCTTGAGCGCGCGCAACAGGAATGGTGGTATTGCGTGGAATGATTTTTTCCACCAAACCGCCCATGGTTTCAATGCCTAACGACAGAGGGATAACATCCAGCAGCAACATTTCGCCATCCGGCTTGTTGCCCACCAAAATATCAGCCTGAGTCGCTGCACCCAGCGCAACCACTTTGTCGGGATCAATACTGGTTAGTGGTGTGCGGTTAAAAAATTCACCCACTTGTTCGCGAACCAAAGGAACACGCGTTGAACCGCCGACCATCACCACTTCGAGTACTTCATCAGTACTGACACCAGCGTCTTTTAACGCACGGCGACAAGAAAGTAAGGTTTTCTTAACCAATGCGCCAATTAAATCATCAAACTGCGCACGAGTCAGTGAGCCTTTCCAACCCAGCACATCAATGTCAGTGCTGGCGTTGTCACTCAATGCCACTTTTGTAGCCGTCGCCACATTGTGTAGTCGACGACGATCATCGCCAGACAATTCGGCAAAGCCTGCTTGCTCAGCAATCCAATCTGCGACTAAGTGGTCAAAATCATCCCCACCTAACGCTGAATCACCGCCAGTCGCCAACACTTCAAACACGCCTTTAGACAGTCGAAGAATGGAGATATCAAAAGTGCCACCGCCCAAATCATAAACCGCTATCACACCTTCTTGGCCTGAATCTAGACCATAAGCAATCGCTGCAGCCGTGGGTTCATTGAGAAGGCGAAGAACGTTAAGACCTGCCAGTTTGGCAGCATCTTTCGTGCCCGCACGCTGCGCATCATCAAAGTAGGCAGGAACGGTAATCACCACGCCTTCAAGCTCACCACCTAATGACGCTTCCGCTCGTGCATTCACAGCACGCAATATATCGGCAGAAACTTCAATCGGGTTTTTTGCGCCTAAACGGGTATTGATCAGCGGTAAGCCATTTTCTGACGCAGACAGCTGGTAAGGCAGATGCGAATAGCGTGATTGAACGTCAGAGAGTGAGCGTCCCATCATGCGTTTAATAGAAATGATGGTATTGGCGCTGTCTGTTTCAGACATCGCCAGTGCGTCATAACCCACAGTGACGGTGTCGCCATAATGCACCACTGATGGGATCAGTGATCGGCCATCCAGATCATCAAGGGGTGTTGAGGTGCCGCTGCGAACTGATGCCACAAGCGTATTGGTTGTCCCGAGGTCGATACCCACTGCGAGCTTATGCTCATGCGGTGCAGCACTTTGACCAGGTTCTGCAATTTGTAACAGTGCCATGTTGGTTCCTGTAGCCTGATCTGCCACTGCGCCGTGAATTAACCCAGCAGCCGATCTTCGATTCGTTCGATTTCTTGCTTGAGTTTGACTAAGAATTTGAGCTTACGTACCGTCACTGCCGCATCTGGCCAATGCTGAGTATTGAGTTGTTCTATCAGTTCACTCAGCAGCGCTTGATGAAGTGTCGATACCTGCTTCTCAAAGTCAAACAACAATACATCCGGCTCATCACTATCTGCAATCTCTTCGAGCTCTTCACGCAGTTCCATTTGCTGCATTAAAAACTCAGGATCCTGCATTGTCTGCTGTTCGTCGCGCAGTTCTAGCCCATTCAGTGAAAGGAGGTATTCCGCGCGGCGAACGGGGTCGCGTAGCGTCTGATAGGCATCGTTGATTTGCGCCGCTTTCTGAACAGCTAGCAGGCGCTCTTGAGCTGAGGCCGTAGCAAATTTGTCCGGGTGAAAACGTCGTTGGAGTTCGCGATACTGCGAAGAAAGAGAGCTACCATCCAGTTCAAACTCAGATGATAGCCCGAATAGTTCGAAATGATTCATGTCATCTCACGTGTTAAACGTTAAAGCTTTCGCCGCAACCACACTCACTGTTTACGTTAGGGTTGTTGAATTGAAAGCCTTCATTCAAGCCTTCTTTTGCAAAGTCGAGCTCCGTACCTTCAAGATACAACATACTCTTGCTATCAACGATCACTTTCACGCCGTCATACTCAAACACTTGGTCTTCTTCTTGGAGTTCGTCAACGAACTCCAAAACATAAGCCATGCCTGAACAACCAGAGGTACGAACACCTAAACGTAGTCCGATGCCTTTACCTCGGCTTTCAAGAAAAGTGCGGACACGTGATGCCGCTGCGTCTGTCATAGTAATGGCCATAAGTACAACAACCCTTCTTACGTATTAAGCTTCGTGCTTTTTCTTGTAATCGCTAACAGCGGCTTTGATTGCGTCTTCCGCCAGAATTGAGCAGTGAACTTTCACTGGTGGCAATTCCAACTCTTCAGCAATTTCGGCGTTCTTGATAGAAGCCGCTTCGTCCAGAGATTTGCCTTTAACCCATTCTGTTACCAGAGAGCTAGATGCAATCGCAGAACCACAACCGTAAGTCTTGAACTTCGCATCTTCGATGATGCCTTGATCGTTCACTTTGATTTGTAGCTTCATCACATCGCCACACGCGGGGGCGCCAACCATGCCACTACCCACATTTGGGTCGTTTTTATCAAAGCCACCCACGTTACGTGGATTTTCATAGTGATCGATTACTTTTTCGCTGTAAGCCATGATCTATTCCTCAATATCCTTTGACCGATTAGTGATGTGCCCACTCAACGGTGTTTAAATCAATACCTTCTTTGTACATGTCCCAAAGAGGTGACATTTCACGAAGCTTGGTAACCGCTTTCAGTACCTGCTCAATCGCGTAGTCCACTTCTTCTTCCGTGGTAAAACGACCGAATGAGAAACGAATTGAGCTGTGTGCCAATTCATCGTTCAGGCCTAGAGCGCGCAGAACATAAGACGGTTCAAGGCTTGCAGATGTACATGCGGAACCTGAAGAAACAGCCAAATCTTTCAGTGCCATCAGCAGTGACTCACCTTCTACAAAGGCAAAGCTCACATTTAAGTTGGCGGCAACACGCTGTTCCAAATCACCGTTTACGTAAACGGCTTCTAAATCTTTTACGCCATCAAGGAAACGGTTACGCAATGCCAGTGAGTGTGCTTGATCTTTTTCAAGCTCTTCTTTTGCAATACGGAACGCTTCACCCATGCCCACGATTTGGTGGGTCGGTAGCGTACCTGAACGCATACCGCGCTCGTGACCACCACCGTGCATTTGTGCTTCTAGACGAATACGTGGCTTACGGCGTACATACAATGCGCCGATACCTTTAGGGCCATAGGCTTTGTGTGCACTCATCGATACCAAATCAACTTTGATTTCTTGCGTATCGAGTGGCAATTTGCCAACAGATTGCGCGGCATCAACGTGGAAAACCACTTTACGCTCACGACATAATTCGCCGATGGCTGCGATGTCCTGAATGACGCCAATTTCGTTGTTCACATGCATGATAGAAACAAGAATGGTGTCTTCGCGAATCGCGTCAGCCAATTTGTTCAAATCAACAATGCCGTTTGACTCAGGCTCAAGGTACGTGACTTCAAAACCTTCACGCTCTAGTTGACGGCAAGGGTCCAAAACCGCTTTATGCTCGGTTTTGCACGTAATAATGTGCTTACCTTTTTTGCCGTAAAAATGCGCAATACCTTTGATTGCCAAATTGTCTGATTCTGTTGCACCTGACGTGAAGACAATTTCACGTGGGTCAGCATTCAGATAGTTCGCAATGTTTTCACGTGCAGTATCAACCGCTTCTTCCGCTTGCCAACCGAAACGGTGCGAGCGAGATGCTGGGTTACCGAACACGCCATCCAGTGTCAGGTGTTGCATCATTAATTCTGCAACACGCGGATCTACTGGGCATGTTGCTGAATAGTCAAAATAAATTGGCAATTTCATTTGTGTCTCCAAGTACTCCGGCACGACTCATTACGAGCGAAAATTCACACCCATAGTGACTGAGTTTTCACTGCCACTGGAGTTTAAACCGTGTCTAACAATAGTGGTTGACTCACGAGTTGAGTCTTGACGCCCGGCGACCTGCTTGACTTCGTTGTCTTGCATGAGTTCGCCAAGCGTTATGTCATTTAAAAAGCTGCTAATACGCGAGCTTAAATCACGCCAAAGCGTGTGTGTCAGGCAGCGTGTTCCGCCTTGGCAGTCGCCTTTACCTTGACACTTAGTTGCATCTACCGATTCATCCACCGCCGCGATAACCATACCAACTGCGATTTCATTTGCGCTAACACCTAGGCGGTAACCACCACCAGGGCCGCGAACACTAGACACAAGTCCAGCTTTGCGAAGACGCGAGAAAAGCTGCTCAAGATATGACAAAGAGATACCTTGACGCTCAGAAATGTCAGCCAGAGGCACGGGCCCCATTTCGGAGTGCAGCGCGACATCAAGCATCGCTGTAACGGCATATCTGCCTTTAGAAGTCAGTCTCATAACATCCTACCTGTGAGCGAGTAATGCAATGAGTCTGACATACCCGACTAAAACGGTCAAGTATTTAACCTACCATTTTAGTCAAGCTTTTAGCCCTAACTAAAAAGCGGTTATTCTTGTGTCTTTTTGATTGTTTTTTCAACAGCAGAAAGCACACCACGCAATATATTTAGCTCCTGACTTTCAGGGCGCGCGCGATTAAACAGACGACGCAGTTTAGTCATCACCAAGCCTGGGTGTGATTTATTGATGAAGTCTGTTTTATCTAACACCTGCTCAAGGTGCGCATAGAAACGCTCTAAATCTTCAGCCATTGGATAAGGTTGTTCTTTCACTTCCCCTTGATAGGCTTGGCTGTCTAGCCATGCCATACGCGCTTCGTAACAAAGGGTTTGCACAGCCATCGCAAGGTTTAGCGAGCTGTATTCAGGATTGGCGGGGATCGCCACATGGAAATGACAAGCTTGAAGCTCTTCATTGGTTAATCCAGTGCGTTCTCGACCGAAGACCAAAGCGACGGGATGTTGGCTTGCTTCTTCAATGGCTTTTTTACCGCACTCGCGAGAATCCAACATTGGCCATTCAAGAGTTCGGCTTCGCGCACTTGTGCCGACGACCAAACCACAATCTGCGACGGCTTCTTCAATGGTATTTACAATGCGCGCATTGTTGGCAATATCGCTTGCACCCGCAGCGAGCGCGATAGCTTGACCGTCTACTGTGCAGTCGGGAGCAACGAGCACCATGTTTTTTAGCCCCATCACTTTCATGGCTCGGGCAGCCGAGCCAATGTTGCCAGAGTGGGTGGTGCCAATCAGTACAATTCGAATATTATCTAACATTTAGCGATCACTGAATTACGTCGGGGAATTCAACCCAAACGACCACCAAATGGCGTTTGAGCATTGAGCCGCGCGATTCTACCACACTGGTATTTGTTTTACCCTTTTTACACTACAGTACGAAAATGGGTGCGCAAAAATTCACCACTTCCCTTTTGGCCCAGCTCTGATATACTCGCCGCCGCTTTCCGTTCTTTAACATCCGTTGGGAAAATTGTATGCATCCAATGCTAAACATTGCCATTCGCGCTGCGCGAAAGGCTGGCGACTTTATCGCTAAATCTGCTGAAAACCCTGATAACGTAGAAGCCACTCAAAAAGGCACTAATGACTTCGTTACCAATATCGATACTTCTGCTGAGCACATTATTATCGATGTAATCAAGAAATCTTACCCTGACCACAGCATCGTTTCTGAAGAAGCGGGCGTGATTAAAGGGAAAGATGCTGATTACCAATGGATCATCGACCCACTGGATGGCACGTCAAACTTCATTAAAGGTATTCCTCACTTCTCAGTCTCTATTGCACTACGCATTAAAGGCCGTACTGAAGTCGCTTGTGTTTACGATCCAGTTCGTAATGAGTTGTTCTCTGCTCAGCGCGGTTCAGGCGCACAGCTAAACAGCAAACGTCTTCGCGTGAGCAGCCCTAAAGATTTGAATGGTACGATTCTGGCGACAGGTTTCCCTTATAAAGCGAAGCAACACTCAGAAGGCTTTATGAAAGTCGTTAGCGCACTGTTTGTTGATTGTGCTGACTTCCGTCGTACCGGCTCAGCAGCACTAGACCTTTGTTATGTTGCAGCTGCTCGCTTTGACGGTTTCTTCGAGCTTGGCTTGAAACCTTGGGACATGGCAGCAGGTGAGCTGATCGCACGTGAAGCGGGTGCACTTTGCACAGATTTCGCAGGTGGTACTGATTACATGCAAACCGGTAACATTATTTCTGCTAGCCCGAAAGTACTGAAAGGTATGCTGGCGAAAGTTCGCGATAACGCGAACGAAGCAATGAAGAAATAAGATTGTTCTGAATTAAAATACGGCGTCCTTCGGGACGCCGTTTTTGTTTGGGGAAAAGAATAGAAAAATGGAGCCTTTCGGCTCCATTTTTGTTACCACATAGGTATGCGTTACGGCATTGCGTCGAACTCTTCGCCTTCTTTATCCACTGGCGGTGGAGGAAGAAGGTGCTCACGGGTGATGCCCAATTTGAGCGCCAGTGCCGAAGCCACATAGATAGAAGAGTAAGTACCGATGGTAATACCAATCAACAATGCTGCTGCAAAGCCGTGGATCATCGCGCCGCCTTGCATAAACAAAGCGATAACCACGAACAAGGTTGTGCCTGACGTGATCAAAGTACGGCTCAATGTCTGTGACACTGAGGAGTTAATGATCTCAGCAGCGTCACCTTTACGCATTTTGCGGAAGTTCTCACGGATACGGTCATAAACAACAATCGTATCGTTCAAGGAGTACCCCACTACCGTCAGCAATGCTGCCACGATGGTTAGGTCCACTTCGATTTGCATGAACGAGAATATACCCAGCGTGATGATCACATCGTGCGCCAAAGACGTTACCGCACCTGCCGCTAGACGCCATTCAAAACGCACAGAGACATACAGCAAAATACACAGCAACGAAGCAATAATGGCCAAGCCACCCGCTTCGGTCAGTTCATCACCCACGTTCGGGCCAACAAACTCGATGCGGCGCATTTCAACGGCTTCACCTGTACCGGTTTTGATCGCTTCAAGGATTTGAGTCCCAAGCAGTTCACCCTTAACGTTTTCACGCGGGCGAAGGCGCACCATCACATCACGAGAAGTACCAAAGTTCTGAACAATCGCATCCCCAAAGCCTTCAGCTTGAAGAGAGTCGCGAATAAGTTGCAGATCAGCCGGTTTCTCAAAACCCACTTCAATCAGCGTACCGCCGGTAAAGTCGAGTCCCCAGTTCAACCACTTTGTTGACAAGCTGAACACAGACGCCGCAATCATCAAGGCCGAAAAAATAAAAGCCGGCTTGGACCAACGCATGAAATCGATATTCAGGTCGGGTTTTAAAAGTTGAAACATTTTAATGCCCCCTTAGATCGATAGCTTATCAATGCGCTTACCGCCGTAAACCAGGTTAACCAGGCAACGGGTTCCGATAATAGCAGTGAACATTGAAGTGAGAATACCGATAGACAGTGTCACAGCGAAACCTTTCACCGCACCCGTACCAACAGCAAACAGAATGATTGCCGTTATTAGGGTGGTGATGTTGGCATCAGCAATGGTGCTAAACGCATTCGCATAACCTTGAGAAATCGCTTGTTGAGGGTTTCGCCCTTCATGCAATTCTTCACGGATACGCTCAAAGATAAGCACGTTAGCATCGACCGCCATACCGACCGTGAGTACGATACCGGCAATACCTGGTAGCGTCATTGTCGCCCCCGGGATCATCGACATTACACCGATGATAAGCACGATGTTCGCTGCCAGTGCACAGTTAGCAAATAGACCAAATCGACGGTAATAAACCAAGGTGAAGAGCATGACCGCAACTAAGCCCCAAAGACAGGCTTTAATACCCATGTCGATGTTCTGTTGACCCATAGATGGACCAATGGTGCGTTCTTCAACAATCGAGATTGGCGCAATCAATGCACCTGCACGTAAAAGCAGTGCTAGGTTATGTGCTTCAGCTTGCGAATCGATACCAGTAATACGGAAGTTACGTCCCAGCGCCGTTTGAATGGTCGCTTGGTTAATCACTTCTTCATGCTTAGCAAGAATGATCTTACCGTTTTCATCACGCTTGCCGCTATCTTTGTATTCAGCAAACACTGTCGCCATCAATTTGCCGACATTGTTCTTACTGAACGCAGCCATCTTGCTACCGCCGTCACTGTCGAGCGAGATGTTAACTTGAGGACGGCTGTATTCATCAAAGCTAGAACTTGCATCCGTGATGCTTGAACCGCCCAGAATAACGCGTTTTTTCAATACTGCCGGACGACCGTCACGCGTGTATTTTATTTCGCTACCTGGCGGCACACGACCCGCTGCGGCTGCCGCTAAATCTGCACTGTCATCCACTTCGCGGAATTCCAGTGTTGCGGTCGCACCCAAAATTTCTTTTGCACGCGCGGTATCTTGAACACCTGGCAACTCAACCACGATACGGCTTGAACCTTGACGCTGAACCAATGGTTCGGCGACGCCCAATTCGTTAACGCGGTTACGTAGAATCGTAATGTTCTGATTCACAGCGTAGTTAAGGATTTCTTGAAGACGCGCTTCGGTGTAGGTCGCTGATACTGCAAAACGGGCACTGTCGGTGGTAAACACCATATCTGGGTGCAGTTTCGCGAGCTCTGTCTCCGCTTGATCCATATCGGCTTCATTGCGCAGCATGACTTCGACATTGTCGTTGCTGCCAACGCGAAGACCACGATAGCGGATTTTCGCTTCACGCAATTCGGTACGGAAAGTGTCTTCCTGCTGGGTAAGAAGCTTCTCCATCGCCGCGTCCATGTCCACTTCCATCAGGAAATGCACACCGCCGCGAAGATCCAACCCTAACTTCATTGGGTTTGCACCAATGACTTCAAGCCAATGAGGGGTGGCTGGCGCAAGGTTCAACGCAATAATCAAACCGTCGTCTTTGAGCGTGCTATTTAACGCGTCGCGGCCTTCAATTTGAACTTCAGTGTCGGAAAAGCGAACCAGTACTGTGCCGTTTTCTAGCGCAATAGATTTATAAGGAATGCTGTCTTTTTCGAGGGTGGTTTTTACGGTATCCAGAGTTGAAACATCAACCGAGGCGCCACGCGCCCCGGTGATTTGAACCGCTGGATCTTCACCGTAAATATTGGGAAGTGCATAAAGGGCGCCGACAAATAAGACCAACACCACCATGATGTACTTCCACAAAGGATAACGGTTTAGCACTGCTATGATCCTTTATGGTTATCAGATTACAGCGACTGAATCGTGCCTTTTGGCAGAACAGCAGTCACAAAATCCTTTTTGATAGTTACTTCGTTGTTGTCGTTAAGCGCGATAACGATGAAGTCGTTTTCTTCTGAAATCTTAGTGATTTTGCCAACTAGGCCGCCACCAGTAAGAACTTCATCCCCTTTACCCATCGCTGCCATCAGGTTTTTGTGTTCTTTAACACGTTTTGCCTGCGGACGATAAATCATGAAGTAGAAAATAACAGCAAACAGGCCAAGCATAATAAATAGCTGCATACCGCCACCCTGTGGTGCGCCTTCTGCTGCTGCATGAGCTTGTGAAATAAACATTCAGTCACGTCCTCGTATTAATTTGAATATTGTTGCGATTTTACCTCTCCCAAAGCGAACTTTCGAAGAGGCAGAACTTCTTAGTCTTCTTTCAACGGTGGCACTTCACGGCCACGACGTTCGTAGAATTCTTTAACGAAGGTATCTAATCTACCTTCGTCGATAGCGTTACGCAAACTCTCCATCAGACGCTGGTAATAGCGTAGGTTGTGGATAGTGTTGAGACGAGCGCCAAGAATTTCATTACAGCGATCAAGGTGATACAAATACGCCTTGCTGTAGTTGCGGCAAGTGTAACAGTCACACTCTGGATCCAGTGTAGTTGTGTCACTTTTATGCTTCGCATTACGGATCTTGATCACACCTCCAGTCACAAACAGGTGGCCATTACGCGCATTTCGGGTTGGCATCACGCAGTCAAACATGTCGACACCGCGGCGCACGCCTTCAACTAAATCTTCTGGCTTGCCCACACCCATCAGGTAGCGTGGCTTGTCTTCAGGCAGTTTTGGACAAGTATGTTCCAATACGCGATGCATATCTTCTTTTGGCTCACCGACCGCCAAACCGCCAACGGCATAGCCATCAAATCCAATCTTGGTGAGGCCTTCAACAGACACGTCACGCAAGTCTTCATAGACTGAACCTTGCACGATACCGAATAGAGCATTCTTGTTGCCCATTTTGTCGAAATGGTTACGGCTACGTTGTGCCCAACGCAAGCTCATTTCCATCGACTTTTTCGCTTCGTCATGGGTAGCAGGATATGGCGTACATTCGTCGAAAATCATCACAACGTCTGAACCCAAGTCGTACTGGATTTCCATTGATTTCTCAGCATCCATGAACACGCGGTCGCCGTTCACTGGATTACGGAAATGCACACCTTCTTCGGTGATTTTTCGCGTTTTACCCAAGCTGAAAACTTGGAAGCCGCCTGAATCGGTCAAGATAGGACCTTGCCAATGCATAAAATCGTGCAAGTCGCCGTGCGCGCGCATCACTTCCTGACCAGGACGCAACCAAAGGTGGAAAGTGTTACCTAGCAAGATTTCCGCACCGGTTTCAGCCACTTCTTCTGGCGTCATCCCTTTTACAGTGCCGTAGGTACCAACAGGCATAAATGCCGGGGTTTCCACTGTACCACGTTCAAAAACCAGACGGCCACGACGGGCGCGGCCATCTTTTTTAATCAGTTCGTATTTCACGATACCTCCGAAATGCCAGATAAACAGTCTGGCGAATATGTGTTTAATACCAATCGGATTAAGTAGGTGGTCATAAATTTGCGAAGGGAAAATCGTCAAGAGCCAGGAAGAGATTGCAGTAAGTAGTTACTCTACTTGCAAAATATCTGACGCAGCTATTGTCGATTTTAACCAGCAAGAATGACTGAATATTTAATCTGATTGGTATAATGACACAGAGACAAAACTGGCTGCCAACTTATTCAGTGGACAGCCAATCAAAAATTATCGTCCGTGTTTGCCAAGGTTTTCACGCAACAAACTTGGGCATTCTGACTTCAACCGCAGATTATACCTCAGTCTGGCGCGTGACAAACATCGCATCGCCATAACTAAAGAAGCGATATTCATTCTTTACCGCCTCATGGTAGGCATTAATGACATGATCGTAACCTGCAAACGACGATACCAGCATGATCAATGTCGATTCTGGTAAATGGAAATTGGTCACCAACGCATCGACTAACTGCCACTCATAACCTGGGTAGATGAAGATCTGCGTGTCATCGAAGAAAGGCTTAAGCGCTGTCCCCTCTTGCTTGGCACGCTGTGCGGCGCTTTCCAGAGAGCGGACTGACGTCGTGCCAACAGCAATCACACGGCTACCGCGCGCTTTTGCCGCAATCACTGCATCAACCACATCCTGTGGGACTTCGGCGTACTCTGAGTGCATGATGTGATCGTTAATATCGTCCACGCGCACTGGCTGGAATGTACCTGCCCCAACGTGCAAAGTAACAAAAGCGGTTTCAACGCCTTTCTCTTTTAGAGCAGCCAGCATTTTTTCGTCAAAGTGGAGACCAGCCGTTGGCGCAGCAACAGCACCTGGCTTTTGGTTATACACCGTCTGATAACGCTCTTTGTCAGAATCTTCATCTGGGCGATCAATGTATGGCGGCAGAGGCATGTGACCAACTTGATTCAGAATATCAAGCACGGCTTGATCGCCGCTGAAGCGGATCTCAAACAGCGCATCATGTCGCGCCACCATTTCCGCTTCGAATTCGTCATTTTCGCCAAGAAGCAACAGGTTGCCAGGCTTAGGGGATTTAGATGCACGCACATGCGCAAGGATCGATTTATCGTCCAGCACTCGCTCCACCAGCACTTCAATCTTGCCACCCGATGCTTTTCGCCCGAAGACTCGTGCAGGGATCACGCGGGTGTTGTTAAACACCATAAGATCGCCAGGTTCAACAAGGTCGAGGATATCAGTGAATTGCGTATGGCTCAGTTCACCGGTATTGCCGTTCAGTTGCAATAGACGGCTCGCCGTACGATCCGGTTGCGGATAACGTGCGATAAGTGAATCTGGAAGGTCAAAATGAAAATCGGATACTTGCATTGAAAAAGCCCCATTCTGCAGCAGCCCGCTAGTATAGGGACACACGCTGCAATATCAAGCAAGATGGAGCTTGCTCGCCGAAAATCTGGCGAGCAAATTTGTCAGGAATTATGAAAACGGTATGCGTCGGCGAAGCGCAACTGCACCCGCAAAAATGAACGAAAGCCAACCGAAAGCACCACCACCACCGCCAGATGAGGGGGGCACGACATTGTCATCGGATTCATCGGAAGGGTATTGAGGCTCAACTGGCGGGTTATCAAATGGATTGTAACCACTAGACTGATCAAAAATATCTTCTTTAAATGATGGGCTTGGCGATTGATAACCACCAATCATGTTTTGACCAATCCAATCGTAGTAAGTGCTAATTTGGGTAAAGCCATCTTCAGAACTGGTGCTGCCGCAACCATAATTACGATTAGAGAAACTCACAATGCCGACAGCTCGGTATCCACGGTCTGCATCACCAGCGTAATCTTTATCTTGCCAAACAAGCGGCCCACCAGAATCTCCCGAACAGATTCCCGCAGTGTATGATTGATCAGCACAAACATAAGCGGCTGAAAGTTCACCGCTCACTGCGCCCGATACCTTCGTCCAACTACAGGTATCATCACTCACGCCATTCATTGTTGTTTTTAATAACGCCTCGGTGACACTCCCACCCGTGTATGTCGCTCCCCACCCAGACACATATAAATTGTCTTGTGCAGCACCAACAAATTCTTGGTCTAAATCGTCTTGCCTATCCGGTAGAAGAACTTTGATCGGTTGGGCGTTAGAGGGAAGTCCTTCTGCTAATCGAACGAGTGCAATATCACCAGTCAACATTTCATCATCGTAGTCCGGATAAACCTTAACACTCGCGACAGCAATTCCAGTTCCTGCGAAGCTAAGCTGTTCAAAGCCTGCATAAACTCTAACGTCAGCAGCAGAGAATCCATTGACACAGTGAGCTGCCGTGATCACGTAGTCATCAGAAATAATGATACCGCCACATGCATAATAGCCAGTACGGCTATTGCCAATGCTAAGAAATGCCTGCCAAGGTGTCGATTCAATGGAGGCATAGCTGCCGCTGATTATTCTTGCTTCTTTCACGCCCTCGGCAAACACTGAGCCAGCCGCGCTCAACATCAAAAGAGCCAACGTTGCATTCCCTTGCCAACTTCTCATTATTATTCCTCGCCAACATTTTCTTTACCGCAATCAAGAACCGTATCTCAAGATTGCATAAAGAAAAAGCTGACAAGGTCGATCATGCGGTCTTTTTCTCGACTTTACAGCGATGTGTAAAAAGTAAGACTCACGACAAGGCGTCACAGATCTAATTAATGGAAGACGGAATAAGAAAACGCCCACTAAAAAGGAACGTTAGGGGTTATTCGAACAAAGAAGATCGCGAAGAAAGTATCTGCGGAAAACGATGATAACGAAAAGCCAAAGCAGTGCACTCAGCCCTACTTCCCCACCTCCACCACTCGACGGTGGAGAAACCGTCACCACCTGCGAGCTATTACTGGCACAACTACCATTCTGGCAACTGCTTATCCAGTTAGTATAGCTAGACACTTGTGTATACACATCAGGGAAGGCTGCGGCTGCGCATTGAAAGTTAACCCCGAAACTCACAATACCGACTAAGGTTGCCCCGCCATCCGAATCCGCAGCGCGGGAAGGATCAAACCACACCAAGGGGCCACCAGAATCGCCATTACACGCGCCTTTCCCTGGCGCCTGCGCACAGAAATATTTGGTTTGATAGCCAGAAACATCGGTTAATGTCGTGCCCCAACTAGAAGCGCAAGAAGCATCAGAGACAGTAGAGAGCGTCGCTTTTTGCAAGGCCGTCGTCGAGGTGCTGCGGTTAGCGTCGATATATCCCCAGCCTGTCAGTTGCAAATCTTGTTGGGATAAATCTGCTGTGGCATCGACGGCGGTTTGCACAGAGGTACTTGCAAGCACAACGCTTGACGCATTGGCATGAAGAGACGCTGAAAGTTTAATAAGGGCTATGTCATTAGCGAGTGTTTTCTTGTCATAACTGCTGTTGGCATAAATCGAATCAACCGTGGATTGATAGTTGGCAAAATCCGAACCATAGAGTTGCGTGGTTCCTGTGTAAACAGACACAGTATTGGCAGAAGCTAACTCAAACGGGTCATTCTCTTCGGCAGTGTCTAGGCAATGCGCAGCGGTAAGCACCCAGTCATCCGCAATAACCACGCCTCCACAATAGGAATTTCCTATACGGACAAATGCCTGCCATGGCGCATCAGCGATCTCAGCACTTGAACCACCCACCACATGCGGCGAACGTTCAGCACCATGAGTCAAAAATGGCAAAAAGAACATCAGTATTAAAGTGAATCGATTACACATCCCACAAAGCCCTCATCACAGTGTAAACATTAACGGCGACCACACGCCTGCATCGCGACTGCTGATGGAACGGCAAAAAAAAATCCTAAATACGTCAAACAGATCTTTGATTAGGGTCACCTTTCATGCGCCATAATTTGGCTACATTCGATATATGCCCCTTATTTTTATACGTCTTCTTGGAGGCCATATGCTTACTGTCAAAGAAATGATGACACCAGAACCCATCACCTTATCTTCTAAGCATACGATAAATGACGCAAAGCGCCTGATGGATTCAAAACGGGTCCGCCACATTCCCATCGTATCTGACACCCATCAATTGCAAGGTCTTGTCACACAAAGAGATGTGTTAGCAGCGCAAACCTCCAGCCTTGAAAAATCAGTGGGGAACGACGACCCAATGAAGGCGACACTTTCTCGATTTTTGACGCATTCGCTCTATACCGTCGCCCCAACAGCAGGGCTAAAATCTGCGGCACTTTTCATGCAAAAACATAAGATTGGCTGCTTACCCATTGTTGAAAACGAAAGGCTTATTGGCATTATCACGGATACCGACTTTGTCGCCATTGCCATTAATTTGCTAGAGATCCAAGAGGAAACTGAGCCAATGGAACTCGACGGCGAAAGCGCATAAATGCACTAGCAGTCGCGACAGCACTGTCATTCCTCGTCATAATCGATGGCACATCACCACATCGACCGCGCTTTATCTAAAAGCGCAGACCAAGGAAGACGGATTGAATTATCTTGCGCATTTGCATGTCGCATCCTGCTGCCAAAGCCAATTGTTGGGCAACCTGTTGGCGGATTTTGTTAGAGGCAAGCCGGACGGACGCTTTCAACCACAAACCGTCGACGGGATTTATCTGCATCGCTATGTCGATGGGTATATTGATGCGTTGGATGACATAAAGGTCTGTCGCGCACTGTTTCCGCCCGAGCTTTATCGCTATAGCGCCATTGCACTCGATATTTTCTGGGATCACGCACTGGTCACACACTGGGAAACTTTTCACGACGCACCATTGGAACTATTTGTTCAGCAAGCGGAAATTGCCTGCCAAAAAGCGTCTGATTTAGAACCCTCCCCGCTTCCTGATCGCTTTGCGTTTCTGTCCTCGAGAATGTGGCAAGAGCGTTGGATTCAATCCTACGCAGATATCAACACCCTGCCTTTTGTCTTAAAGCGCATGTCAACGCGAAGCCCAAGAATGGCGCCACTAGCCGATACCGCGGAAGTACTGATTGCCCACCAAGTTCAACTGCTCGACGCCTTTCCTTCCATATACCAACAAGTATTGAATGCCGCCTCGACGTTCAGTGAAATACAGCAGAGCAATACAAAGGGGTGAGTTTTTAGAAAGGCTTTTAGAAAGCGAGATACAAAGTTGAAGAAAAAGATGAAAAATGGTCATAAAAAAAGCGACCCGAAGGCCGCTTAAAGCGTGGATTATGAGGCTCGATTAAGTTGGCCCCTTTAGACTCGTTCTCGTCACACGTATTGGCTGTTTACGCGTCAATTAAAACTGATCTTCTTCCGTAGAACCTGTCAGTGCCGTCACTGACGAGTTGCCACCTTGAATGGTGTTCGTCATGGTATCAAAGTAACCCGTACCCACTTCCTGCTGGTGAGCCACGAACGTATAACCACGCTCAGCCGCTTCAAACTCAGGACGTTGTACTTTCTCAACGTAGTGGCGCATACCTTCACCCTGCGCATAAGCGTGGGACAATTCGAACATGTTGTACCACATGTTATGAATGCCAGCGAGCGTGATGAACTGGTACTTATAACCCATGTCTGACAGCTCTTGCTGGAAGCGCGCGATAGTATCTGCGTCCAGATTTTTCTCCCAGTTGAACGACGGCGAGCAGTTGTACGCCAGCAGTTGATCGGGGTATTTCGCATGAATAGCTTCCGCAAATTGACGCGCTTCTTCCAAATCAGGTTTTGCTGTTTCACACCAAATCAGGTCTGCATACGGCGCATAAGCCAAGCCGCGAGAAATCGCCTGCTCAATACCTGCACGTACTTTGTAGAAACCTTCAGACGTGCGCTCACCCATGATGAAGTCTTTATCGTATTCATCGCAATCAGAGGTAAGTAGGTCTGCAGCATTCGCATCAGTACGAGCGATCACAAGGGTGGTGGTGCCTGCAACATCAGCAGCAAGACGCGCTGCTACCAGTTTTTGAACGGCTTCTTGGGTAGGAACCAGCACCTTACCACCCATGTGACCACATTTTTTCACTGACGCTAGCTGATCTTCAAAGTGAACACCTGCCGCACCCGCTTCAATCATTGAACGCATAAGCTCGTAAGCATTCAAAACCCCACCAAAGCCCGCTTCAGCATCCGCAACGATAGGTAGGAAGTAATCCGTGCCTTCTTCTGGCGTAACGCCCTTCGACCATTGAATTTGGTCAGCGCGACGGAACGAGTTATTGATACGTTTAACCACGGCTGGCACAGAATCAACAGGGTACAATGACTGGTCCGGATACATGCTTGATGCAGTATTATTATCCGCTGCGACCTGCCAGCCTGACAGATAAACAGCCTCGATACCTGCTTTCGCTTGCTGAACAGCTTGACCACCCGTTAGCGCACCCAAACAGTTCACATACCCTTTTTTGGCAGAACCGTTCACCAGCTCCCACAGCTTGTCCGCACCGCGCTGAGCAATCGTCTGCTCAGGGATGAAAGAACCACGCAGTGCGACCACTTCTTCTGCTGTATAGGTACGTTTTACGTGTTTCCAGCGTGGGTTTTCTGCCCAATCTGTGTTCAACGCGTCGATTTGCTGCTGTCTTGTCAAAGTCATTGTGATTCCCTCTCTCAATGTAATTTTAAATCTTGGTTTCCATTTTCTTGGGCTTACATAATCTTGATGGTGCTTAATCCAGTAATTCGTATCCAGACAAGGTTAAGAAATCGGCCAGCTCATCACTGGTGGTCAGTTGTTCCATCAAACTGGCCGCCTGCTGGTACTTCCCTTGATTGAATACGTCTTCGCCTAGCTCGTCTTTCAGCACCGACATTTCTTCCGCAAGGCAAGCTCTGAAAAAGTCTGCCGTCACGGTTTTACCGTTGCTGAGTGTTTTTTGGTGTTTGATCCACTGCCAAATCGAAGCGCGTGAGATCTCTGCCGTTGCCGCATCTTCCATCAGGCCATAAATTGGCACACAGCCATTACCTGAGATCCATGCTTCGATGTATTGCACCGCAACACGAATATTGTGACGCATACCGTCTTCGGTGCGCTCACCGTCGCAAGGTGCCACCAGCTCAGTTGCCGTGATTGGTGCATCTTGCTCACGCATCACATCAAGCTGATTTTTACGCTCACCAAGTGCGGTATCGAATACTGCTTTGGCTGTGTCTGCCAGACCTGGGTGGGCAACCCAGGTACCGTCGTGACCATTCTTCGCTTCGAGCGATTTGTCAGACTGAATCTTGTCCAATACCCATGCGTTTTTCTCTGGGTCTTTCGATGGAATAAACGCTGCCATGCCACCCATCGCCATTGCACCACGGCG
Organism: Enterovibrio sp. FF113; assembly: GCF_041439165.1. Taxonomy (NCBI): domain Bacteria; kingdom Pseudomonadati; phylum Pseudomonadota; class Gammaproteobacteria; order Vibrionales; family Vibrionaceae; genus Enterovibrio; species Enterovibrio sp. FF113. Next base: position 141,336 of record NZ_JBGONO010000006.1, read on the forward strand.
GTGACACGTTCTCACCAACAAGCGTGAATAGGCATTAAGAAAGGGTTTTTCCATCGTGACCACTTGGCGATCAGGTAAGACGCGGTCTGGATGGTTACGAAAGGTTTTGATATAGCTGAAAATGTAATCCCAACGACCGCAGTTCAGCGCCACAATGTGATCTTTCAGGCTATAAAGAATCTCATCCATTTCAAACACAGCGGGCAGCGTCTCGATCAACACGGTTGCTTTGATCGTGCCGCGCGGCAAGTCGAAATGATCTTCGGTGAAACAGAACACATCGCTCCACCACGCGGCTTCTTGATGCGACTGCAATTTCGGCAGGTAGAAATACGGGCCCGTTCCACTTTCCATTAGCGCTTTGTGGTTGCGATAAAAGTACAAACCGAAATCGAACAATGCACCCGGAATCGGCTTGCCACTTAGCAACACGTGCTTCTCTTTCAAGTGAAGGCCGCGAACACGACAGATAAGCACCGCAGGATCTTCGCTCAATGCGTATTGCTTACCATTGCCGGGATTTTCATAAGAGATGGTGCGATTAATCGCGTCAGTCAGGTTACGTTGACCTTGAAGCACCGGTCCCCACGCAGGAGAGAATGAATCTTCAAAATCTGCCATGAACACTTTCACGTTGGCGTTCAGTGCATTGATCACCATTTTTCGCTCTGGTGGCCCAGTGATCTCTAAGCGGCGGTCTTGTAAATCTTCAGGGATGCCACGAATCTTCCAAGACTCTTCGCGAATATTTGCCGTTTCAACAAGGAAGTCCGGTAACTCGCCAGCATCAAACTTCGCCTGACGTGCTTCTCGTGCGGTCAATAAAGCTGGAATACGGTCAGCAAAGCGCACCGCTAAGGTGTGAAGGAATGAAAGCGCATCATCAGTTAAAACATCAGATTCTTTCTGAGTGATCGGCGGAACGCATGAGAGTTCCTGTGAAACCTGTTGTGCATGTGTGTCCATAAACTGCCCTCCAATTCCATTTGTAACTAAATCACAACAATATCAATTGTTGTCGTACCGCTTCGATTTCTTTCATGTCGCCGAAACACAACACTAAACTGGCGTATTTAGCGTAACACGTCAACACGCCACGTCGCGTTAGACTTAAGTATTAAATGATCAATATACTTTAAAATCATTAGCTTATAATAAAATAGAGTTTTAACTCAAAACACTGAATTAAAACAAATCTCAGATTGTTCTTCCGTTTGTGATCTTTTCATCCTTTGGTGTCATTTTTGTAACCACTTACGAAATTAAATTACATAATGGGTTTCTAGGTTGAACTCAAAACAGACCTGTTTTAAACGTAGCAGTAGAACTGTGATTTTGCAGAAATTCTTTCTATAACAAAAAGTTAACAATAGTGAAAGATATCAACACCCAACAAAAGTTCTCGCTAAGTGGTTAATAATTGTCAAAAAATATGTCGCAATATAGACAGAATTTAATTTCAGAAATGCATCAGGATTACCAAACCGTTTTCGGAGTTATAGTCTGGTTAAATTGAAGAAATTAGAGGAATAAACCAAAGTTATAAGAAAAAGCAACGAGAGGTAAAGATTCTTGAAAAGTCAGAGGTAACTTCATCGTTTTGTGCATCTAGGCACATAACCAACGTAATCATTGACCTCTGACGTAAACCAACAAAACAGGAAACCGTGCAATATAGTGAGCAAGGCTAGAGCAGTGTTTTGACCAAATCCGCCAAAGCTTCAAAGGTCGGCTTACGGCTGGATGTAGGACGCCAAACCAAGCCAATATCACGATATGCCTTACGACCTGGCGGTTCGACGACAACCAAATCTAGGTTATCTAACAAACCATGATTAATCGCCATTTGAGGAATAAAGGTAGAGCCAAGGCCATTGGCAACCATTTGCACTAATGTATGCAAACTGGTGGCCGAGAACGGATTGATTTTTTCTGTGGTCGTTAACTGACAAGCAGATACCGCATGATCGGTTAAACAATGCTCGCGTTCGAGCAAAAATACGGATTCATCAGGAAGATCGGCATACCGTATTGGTACATTCACTTTTTCTGCCTGTGATTGACTGAGCACCATTTTGAATGCGTCCGCCCCGACAACACGGCTTTCCATGCCGCCAATCTCAACAGGCAAAGCCAAAATCAACACATCCATCTCACCGCTTTTCAACGCAGCAAGAAGGTTAACGGTGGTGTCTTCGCGCAACAGTAAATCCAACTCAGGAAAATGCTGATTCACCGCACGCACTAAATCACACAACAAAAACGGCGCAATGGTCGGAATGCAGCCCACACGCAGTTTTCCCTGCATGGGCAACTCACTCACTTTTGTCAGCTCCATCAGATCTTGGCTACGCGCCAAAATTTCCCGACTTCGCACCACCACATCTTCACCGATAGCAGAGAAAACCAGCGTTTTGTTATCGCGCTCAATAAGTTGAGTGCCAATGAGATCTTCTAAGTTCTGAATGCCGGAACTTAGTGTAGACTGACTAACGAAACACTGTTTGGCCGCCTCACCGAAATGGCGAGTTTCATGCAGTGTCACAAGATAATGGAGCTGTTTGAGAGAAGGGAATTTTGTCATCGATTTTTCCGATTGCAATAATCTATTAAATTCACTTTTTTCAATCTAACAGTTCCACTATAGTTTGTCCTGTTCATAGATGAATTAAGGCGTTCACGCCTGACAACGACACATTTTAGGAGCTGAGAAATGGTACTAGTAGGCCGTCAAGCCCCAGATTTTACTGCAGCAGCAGTACTGGGCAATGGTGAAATCGTAGATAACTTCAACATGAAAGAATTCACCAAAGGTAAGAAAACGGTTCTGTTCTTCTACCCACTGGATTTCACTTTCGTATGTCCTTCTGAGCTGATTGCTTTTGACAAGCGTCACGCAGACTTCCAAGCGAAAGGCGTTGAGGTTATCGGCGTTTCTATCGATTCTCAGTTCTCTCACAACGCATGGCGTAACACTGCTGTTGATGACGGCGGTATCGGTCAAGTTAAATACCCATTGGTTGCTGACGTTAAGCACGAAATCTGTAAAGCATACGACGTTGAGCACCCAGAAGCGGGTGTTGCTTTCCGTGGTTCTTTCCTGATCGACGAAGACGGTCTGGTACGTCACCAAGTGGTTAACGACCTGCCACTAGGCCGTAACATCGACGAGATGCTGCGCATGGTTGACGCATTGAACTTCCACCAGAAAAACGGTGAAGTTTGCCCAGCACAGTGGGAAGAAGGCAAAGCAGGCATGGACGCATCACCTAAAGGTGTTGCAGCTTACCTGTCTGAGCACACTGAAGACCTGTAATTTGGCTAACTGCTTCACCGCAGTTTCCCCCTAGCGCGAAAGCGTAAAGCCAAAGTCAGCGAAAAATAGAATGAGGCCCGGACCACCGGGCCCTTTTTTTACCAAAATTTTACACCCTCCCCGCTTCTCTTTCTGTTTCAACTCCCTGATGATGTTCGTCGTCTTTTAGTAAGGAACACGTAATGTCTGTATTGATCGAAGTCTGTATCGATAGCCTTGAGTCTCTTCCTATCGCCCAACGCGCTGGCGCTGGACGTATTGAACTTTGTAGCTCTTTAGCCACAGGTGGCTTAACTGCCAGCGCGGGTTACATGAAGCATGCCGCTCGCATTGCAACGGTTCCTGTATATGGCATTATTCGCCCGCGCGAAGGGGATTTTCTGTATTCCAGCGACGATGTTGACATCATGCTGGAGGATATTCATACCGCAAAATTGGCGGGATTAAACGGTGTGGTGATTGGCGCACTTGGTGCTGACGGAAAAATCGATGAGGTAGCGGTTAAAGCGATGTTCAACGCCGCCTCTGGCATGGGTATTACCTTCCATCGTGCCATTGACCATTGCTCTGCCCCGTTTGAGGCGCTGGAGTTTTTGATGGCTCATGGCGTAGAGCGCGTGCTGACCTCTGGACTTGCCAAGCGTGCCGACGAAGGCATTAACACGCTAAAAGACATGGTAAAGCTGACCCAAGGCCGACTCAGCATCATGCCGGGCGCAGGGGTTTCTCCAGAGAATGCAAAACGCATTATTGTCGAAACAGGCGCGACAGAAATTCACCTTTCCGGTAAGACCACGCGCCCATCCTTGATGAGTTACCGCAATGAGAAAGCGACCATGGGCAGCGGCGAAAGCGACTTCGCAATAACCGTGACCAACCCAGACACCATCTTACACATGGTTGCGGCGCTGCAATAAGCCAAGCTCGCACTTTTCCTGACGGGGGATTGCAATGCTCCCCCATCCTTCTTAGGGTGAACAAGACCAAGTAGCACGTCACCTATCGCTATAAGGCACCCGAACAAGCAGGAGCGACAGCAGCATGGCAAACGCAGACAAATCCAAAATTACCCCGAAAAAACGCAAACTCACCAAAGAAGCCTACGAAAATACGCTGGCCGATCTTCAAACTGAACTCGTAAAACTTCAAGAGTGGGTAAAACACCAAGGGCTAAAAGTCGTGGTGGTGTTTGAAGGGCGTGATGCCGCAGGAAAAGGTGGCGTGATCAAACGCATTACTGAAAAGCTCAACCCTCGCGTTTGTCGCATTGTCGCTCTGGATAAGCCCAACGAACGTGAACGCTCTCAATGGTATTTCCAACGTTACGTTTCGCACCTTCCTGGAGCGGGGGAAATCGTGTTGTTTGACCGCAGTTGGTATAACCGCGCAGGCGTGGAAAAAGTGATGGGATTTTGCAGCGACGACGAGTACGAAGAATTCTTCCGAACGTGTCCTGAGTTCGAGCGCATGCTGCAACGCTCTGGCATTATTTTGCTGAAATACTGGTTTTCAGTGTCTGATGAAGAACAAGAAAAACGCTTTCAAGAACGCATAGATACACCGATAAAACGCTGGAAGTTCAGCCCAATGGATTTAGAGTCTCGCAGCCGCTGGGTGGCTTATAGCGAAGCCAAAGATCGCATGTTCTCCTACACAGACACCAAAGAGTCACCGTGGTGGGTCGTCGACGCCGACAACAAAAAACGCGCACGCCTGAACTGCATTTCTCACCTTCTCTCGAGCATCCCCTATCAAGACATTCAATACGACAAAATCGCACTGCCTGAGATCAGCAAAGAGGGTTATGTCCGCGTGCCATTAGACAGCCAAAGCTTTGTGCCGGATGTGACAAGCAAGCAGGAATAACACCACGAACCTCAAACAAAAGGCGCAATCTGAAAGGGTTGTGCTTTTTTATCTGGCATTGCTTTATCCAGTATTGCTTTATCCAGCCTTGTTTTATCTGGCTTTTCTTTCTGTCTGCGCCCCTATTTAGGCATCGCCAAAAAGCCGTCTCCCCTCACAATGCTGTCGGTTATTTGGCGCTAATTTGCCCCCGCAGCCCATTCCGCACTGAGATTTGTGGGACTGCTTCAAATAACGGCCTGTTCTCATCACTCACGCGCTAATCCATCTATATATTCCCGCCCCATCGTTCACTAAGATCAATCACAAGCAGATGAAAAAGAAACAGTTAGCATGCCTGATCACGGCATTACTCGCGGGAGTTTGCAGCACAGCCGCATTCGCTAGCCCACCAAACGCTCAAACCGTTTACTTCAATCAAAAAGCCTTACCTTCTGATACTCAAGGCACGCTTGCTGCCAGCGTCAGCATGGCACAAAGCGTTATTATGCCGACCGTGCATGGCATAGAAGGTGATCGCCAGCCACACGTTGTCGCTTTGCGCAAAACGCTGGTGATTTTCGAACCCCATACGCAAGAAGCTCGCCAAGACGAAGAGATCACGGTTGTCGTGAAAAACCGCCAGGGCACCGAAGTACACCGAGCAACCATGCTCCCGCCTTCGGCACAGCCAAAACCCACAGGCCAAATTGACATAAACACGACCATTGTCGTGCCAGAGAGCTACGCACACCGCATCTCTTCACAGCATGCCATTAGCGCTATCGCTGGCACTCAGGGGCAAGCAGAATTTAACGCACTGCTAACCCAACATGGCACGCTTGAAGTCGCAACAAGCAATGGCAACTTTGCTTATGACTTTATGCTGCCTGAAGGCCAAGAGCTTGATGGAAAGATCGTGACCTTCTCCTCACAGGCTGGCTACAACTCGACCATTCGATACTCTCACGGCGTGGACACACTCAGCCAGGGCAATCGCATCACCTATAACAATGTGGGCGGGCTTTGGTACGCACAATCTGATGTTGATTATGGCAAGCTTGCCTACAGCGACAAAGCATACACCACGGTACTGCCTGCCGAAGTGATTGAGCCAGGGTTGAGCCTGACGTTCAGCAATGGTGATCGTGAAGGTGTCGTGGAAAGCATTAAGATCGGTGCAAATACCACACTGATCATCAACACGGTAGACGTGGGTCTGTTAACTGAGCCGCGTGGCGAGTTCCGTTTTATGACCGATGAGAAACTGCATCGTGACTATTTCCAGTCAATCCAAATCAGCAAACTTATCGTCAACCCTTACGCACCGATCCATCTTGAAGAAATTATGTTGCCGGATGGTCGCCTATTGGTCGATGTTGACCCCAGCGAGGCCGACGCTTACGGCAGTGACTCCCACTACCGTATTGCCCGCGAGCTGATATCTTCGGGTATCAACAGCGCCAACTACGGCGTAAACAGTGCTGATGTAATGAACAGTTCTGTGTGGAATATCAGTGCGCCCTATCATGCTGCGCAAGTTACCGTCAATAACGCCATCGGCAATTACAGCGATGGCCTCATCACACACGGCATGCTGGGTTCCTACGCAGGTGTGGCGTCGGTTGTTAGCTCAACGGGCAATGAATTCAGCCATGAAGTCGGCCACGAGTTTGGCGCTGGCACACACGCAGCAGCGCACTATCTGGGCGGATTTGCTGGCTCAGTGCATAACCGTTCAACCAACATCAATGCGACTTGGGGTTGGAACCTGTTCGACAACACCTTCCTCCCCAATCTCAGTAAAGGGCGAAACAACGGCTCATCGTGCTATGAAGGTCAATGCGCGGAACCGTTCGAAGGTCACAGCTTTGGCTGGGGAACCATGGCCGGTGGTTGGCCATTGCACCCGAATGGCAACGAGTACACACTTCACACCCCTTACGAACTGAATGTGTTTCAGGGCTTTATGGAAAGCAAAGCTAACTTTGACCCTTCATCACCGACCGGTTTCAGTAAGTGGGACAAAGAAACTCAAACCATGCAGCCTTGGGGCAATAACCTGTCCGATGATCTCAACCTTTCTGTGACTACCGTGAGCGGCAACAATGAGCTCGCAGCGTTTGGCCCAGACAATCGCAAGTTCCATGAACTGTTCGAGACCGTCAACGCGGTTCGCATTCAAACAGGCAACGGACACTGGGCGCGTGATTTCTACCTGCCTGCTGACAACGCCTTCGAAGGTAAAATCGTGGTACTTAGCTCCAGTGCGGGCTACAACTCCCATATCCACATTGGCGATACCTCCATTTTGCTGTCCAATGGCAACAAGCACGCATTCCGTTTCGCGTCAGGCCAATGGACCGCCGTTGAGAATGACATACTTGATAAAACCGTAGCCCGCATACCAGAGAAACAAGGAGTTGCTGTCACCACCCTTGTCGGTTACTACGACCCAGAAAACACACTACCTAGTTACCTTTACCCTGCCCTTCACGGCGCTTATGGCGCAGTGTATGTCGATAACTTCAGCGCTTCCTCGTGCCAGCTGGACGTACTGACACAGAAAGGCGGCACCAAGACCTACAACCTGCACAACCGCCGTTTCAAAGAAGGCCTGATGAACCGCTTCCATATCAATGTGGAAAGCGCGCTGTCTCCTTATCGCGCCGAGGTTTACTGTGACAATCAGCTACTCACCAGCATAACGATCAGTGCGCCACAAACCGCATTGAAAGCGGGCATTGTAACCACAGAGCTGGGCGAAGCACCGACGATTTCAGGCGTTAGCGATATCACGCTTCAACAAGGTGACGTGTTTAACGCACTCGATAGGGTTACTGCGTTTGATGCGGAAGATGGCGACATGACGGCCAACATTGAGGTTTTCGGCAACGTTGATCCCCAAACGCCGGGCAGCTATGTACTGACGTATCGCGTGACTGACAGCGAAGGCCAGACGGTTTCAGTGACTCGCACGGTAACCGTTGAAGCAAGTGCGGCTTGTATCGCCAACTGGGGAAAACACACCATTTACGTGAGCGGCGACAAAGTTTCACACAACCATGTCGTATGGTTAGCCGGTTGGTGGACCAACGGTGAAGAGCCGGGCACGACGGGCGAATGGGGCGTTTGGAAACAAACCGACGACAACAGTTGCGGCGCCCCAGAACCCACGCCTGATCCAGATCCAGAAGTGACACCACCACCGCCAGGTGAATACCCAACGTATCAACCGGGCTTAGCGTATCAAGAAGGGGATATCGTGAAAGGCAGTGACAACAAACTGTATCAGTGCAAGCCGTGGCCAAACTCCGGATGGTGCTCAAACCCTAGCTATGCGCCGGGTACAACACCGTATTGGCAAGATGCCTGGAACTCGTTCATCTAAATAGAGAAAGCGGAACAAAAAAGCGGTGACCATGTTCACCGCTTTTCTTTATCTTTCTCTTTAACCGAATGTTAGTTGAAATCCGGTTACTCACCTTTTCGCATCGGGTTGAGCTTTCCGCCCGTCACTGGGTCAGATTTACCTTCCGCAATCATGCGTTCAGCACGGCGGCGACGGATCTCTTTGGGATCAGCCATCAAAGGACGATAGATTTCAATGCGATCGCCATCGTGGACCAGCGCATCCAGCTTCACCAAGCGGCTAAACACACCCACTTTGTTCTGTTTCAGATCAATCTCAGGGTATGCATCCAAAATGCCAGAATGACGAATAATGTCTTCCACATGCATATCAGGTGTCACAATCGACTTAAACACACGCTGCACGTCGGGCAACGCGTAAATCACTTCAATATGCAGCAGCTTTTCATCGCTCATACACGACTCTCGCCCTTTGCGTAAACGCTGTCACCATGTTGACCGCTAACTCGTTAAACACCCGGCCAAACGCCATTTCCACCAAACCATTGGTAAATTCAAAATCCAGATTCAGCTCGATTTTGCATGCCTCTGCATCCAGCGACGTAAAATGCCACCCGCCGACTAATTTACGGAACGGGCCATCGACCAGCTCCATCTTAATCGCTTGCCCTTCCACCAACTCATTGCGAGTCGTGAAGGTTTTACGGATACCCGCTTTAGCCACATCCACCGATGCTGTCATCGCACTGCCAGTCGCTTCTAACACGCGAGATCCAGAGCAACCCGGCACAAACGCAGGGTAAGCTTCTACATCATTAACAAGCTTAAACATTTGTTCAGCACTGAACGGCACAAGTGCAGAACGTGTAATTCGCGGCATACCATCTCCTCATTGCCTGATGTCACATCATATCATCGGAGCGTATTTATCCCCAAACGTCTTAAAAAAGCAGAAGATAGGCTGTGTTTTAGCCATCCAACCCCTCCTTTATGTGAACGAAACTGGCGAGAATCCAAAAATCCCATAAAAACTATATCGCCCGTCACTACCACTACGTATAATGCCGCCATTATGGTAAAGAAAAATTCAAAGAATAAAGCGGGCGCCAATACAATTGCGCAGAACCGCCAAGCTCGCCACGACTACTTCATTCAAGATGACATTGAAGTCGGGCTTGAGCTACAAGGTTGGGAAGTGAAAGCCCTACGAGCCGGTAAGGTCAACATCGCGGAAAGCTACGTGTTTTTCAAAGATGGCGAAGCTTACATGTCGGGTGCCACTATTACTCCTCTTAACGTTGCTTCTACGCATGTAGTGGCAGACCCTACGCGTATCCGCAAATTATTGCTGAAACGTCGTGAACTAGACACACTGATGGGCAAGGTAAACCGTGAAGGTTACACTCTTGTTGCTTTATCTATGTACTGGAAACAGTCATGGGCTAAACTTAAGGTAGGTCTGGCGAAAGGTAAAAAACTTCATGACAAACGTGATTCTTCAAAAGATCGCGATTGGGAACGCGATAAAGCGCGTATCATGAAGCATTCAACCAGATAATCATTGACGCAGCAGGGCTTTATGCTAACATCTGCGTCAGAAAAAATCCGGGGCTGATTCAGGATTCGACAGGATCAAGAAGGCTCGTGGAGCATGCCGAGGGGCGGTTTGCCTCGTTAAAAGCCGCAAAACTATAGTCGCAAACGACGAAAACTACGCACTAGCAGCTTAATAACCTGCTAGAGCCTGCCCTCCATAGCCTCTGTCTGTAGGACGTGGATCAAGGGCAGTCAAACCCAAACAGAATCGCGTGGAGGCTTACACCTAATAGCCAAAGCGTTAAAACTAAATTAGGTATGTCATTACATAGCGTGTCTATTCGCAGTGTGGTGCCGAGAATAAAGATAGACTAAGCATGTAGCGCCATTAGTTAGACTGATTTTGGACGCGGGTTCAACTCCCGCCAGCTCCACCAAACGTTTGGAAAGGGCTATAACTCATTGAGTTATAGCCCTTTTTGTATTTATACATCTAGGTTTAGGCTGTTTGTACTAAGTTTTGGTACTAAAACATGCGCTATCTACACATTTCAAAATCTGGCATTTGGCAATTTCGTTACCAAATCCCACCTCATCATCGGCACCTTTTCAGTGATCGCCGTGAGATCAAACGCTCTCTTAAAACATCAGATAAAGCCGAGGCCGCTATCATAGCTCTTGAGCTTGAAATACAGGTTCGCAAGACTATCTTGACGCCAGCGACATCAACATCAACATCACTTGATAAACACCCTTCCACACCTATCATTTCGCAAGTAAAGACCCAAACAACAAACGAAGTCTCGTGTTATGGCGCGCTAGAACGCTTTTGTAAGTACAAAGCAGAGCATATCTCATCTAAGGCGGCAACGATGTTAGAAGCCAAGTGCAGGATTGTTCTTAATCTTATTGGTAAGCCTCAATTGAGAGCGATTCGACGCTCCGATGCAGAAGAGGTCGCCTCCCTCCTACGCAACTATCCAACCAATCTCAAAAAGCACAAACAATTTAAAGGTCTATCAGGTCATGACGCCATCGAGTTAAATAATAGCTTGGGGCTACCTACACTGAGCGATGAGTCCGTCAAAGACTATTGCCAGAAGATGTCTGGATTTTTTGAGTGGTGAATAGCCACCGACTCAGTAGACACCTTTGAGCCTTTCTTCGTACTGCTTTTCATACTCTACAGGTGACATTTGGTCGTTGGAACCGTGCCGACGTTTTACGTTGTAGAACATCTCAATATATTCAAAGATATTCATACGTGCCTCTTCTCTCGTTGAGTAGATTTTTCGCTTGATACGTTCTCGTTTCAATAACTGGAAGAAGCTTTCTGCAACAGCATTGTCATGACAGTTGCCTCTGCGGCTCATACTTGACACCAAGCCATGCTGAGTCAGGAATTTATCCCAATCATGACTGGTGTACTGACTGCCCTGATCAGAATGTACAAGTACTTTCTCTTTCGGGGAACGACGCCAAATCGCCATCAGCAACGCATCTAACACCAACTCTTTGGTTATCCGACTCTTCATCGACCACCCAATCACGCGTCTTGAGAACAAATCGATGACCACTGCCAAATACAACCAGCCTTCATGTGTTTTGATGTAAGTAATGTCTGTTACCCACGATTGATTCGGTGCCGTAGGATTAAACTCCCGTGCCAACTTGTTGGCGGCGACAATATTTTCAGTACCTCCTCGAGGACGAGGCTTTCTATATCCTCGTTGAGACTGTAAACCCTCCCGTTTCATCAAACGATGAACGAGATTAATTCCGCAGGACTCTCCGTCATCTCGCAAGTCACTGTAAATTTTCCGATAGCCATAGACACTACCAGACTCAAGCCAGAACTGTTTAATACGTCCGAGGAGATATTTCCGCCGCTGCTCCTGTTGGCAATCAGGGTTTTGAACCCAGGCGTAATAACCACTGGGATGAATGCCGAGGACGTGACACATCAATCTGATAGGCCAAATCGCTTGGTGAGCACGGATAAAGGCGTACCTCAGTCGGACTGGCTTGCGAAGTACACCGCGGCTTTTTTCAATATGTCGCGCTCTTCTGTGACGCGTTTCAGCTCCTTTTTGAGGCGACGAATTTCTTCGCTTTCATCAGACTTAGCTTGATGATGAGAAGCATCAGGGCCATAGCGTTTTATCCACGCATAAAGGCTATGCATTGTTGTCCCTAAACGATGGGCAACATCCGCAACAGGGTGGCCTTTTTCGGTGACCTGCTTTACTGCTTCGATTTTGAATTCTTCTGGAAATCTCTTACCGCTCATAAACACCTCTCTGTTAGTCATCATGTCTAACTCAAGTGTGTCTATCAAGTCGGTGGCTATTCAATATGGTGAAAAAATGCGCACTAAATTAAACCTACAGACAAAATAATCAAGTAAGAAAAAAATATCTCCCACAAAAAAACGAAGTATACTGGTGGTATTTGTAAGAAACTTGAGCTGAGGTTGAAATTAATGACAAACCCAAGATTAGTTAAGGTAGCAGCAAACGCTCGTGCTGATTGGTCTGCGCGAATAGATAAGTTTGGCAAAGAAAGGCCTGAAGCGTTTTCCTCAGCCCAAGAGATCTATGATCTTTTCCAGAAGCATCGTTTTGTTTGTGCATGTGCAGAGACCCAGATGGGGAAAACAACTATTTGTCGTCTACTAGCAAAGAAGTGGCTTTTAGATCTTGATGACGAAATTGCTGGAAGTATGGACAACAAGATCATTGTTTACATTGAGAATGTTGCCAACAATGACCTTGCCACTCAAGCTGAAGAAAACTTTAGCCATTTGGAAACACACGTAAAAGTCGTCTCGATTACAAAAGCAGAGAATTACCTACTGGAAATGAACCCTAAAACGGAAAGTCTTTTCATTATCGACGAATCCCATATGGGTAGTGACCAATTAGCTAAGCGTTTGAGTAATGTATTGGCCGTCATTGAAGAGCGAAGCAACAGAAACGACCGTATTTTACTCGTATCAGCCACTGGTTTCTCCTCAATTTACGAAGCATCACGTGAACGCAGCATTATGGGTTACAGCGCAGCAATCAACGTAGTTAAACAACCTACAGCCTATCGCGGAATTAGTAGCTTTATTAAGAATGACCAAGTAATTGATAACAGCGTAGCTACTTGTTTACTAGAAGCAAAAACTGTAACTCCAGATACGTATATCAGATTCATTGAAACTTTATATGGTGACGAGGGAGGGCTACATATTATACGTTCGAGCGCCAATCGTTCACAAGAAACACTAGAGCATCTACTTAGTCTAATTGACCCAGAAACTGGTGCTCCTGCTCTTCTCCCGCAGAATATCAAAATCGTCGCCAGTAGCTTGAATGATGTTGACCAAAGCGAGCTAACCGCATGGAGCAATGTCTTGAGTCAATATCAAAACTACCGTATTCGTGGTGAAAAGTTAGTGATCATTGTTAGAGGCTTCCTCCGTGTCGGTATCGCGATGCATGAAGAAATGAAAGCAGAGTTGATGTCCACTTGGGATGGAACGTCTTCAGCGGTTTCTTCAGTAGTTCAGGCTCTTATCGGAAGGGCTTGCGGATACCACAACAACACGAAAGTGCTTCACTTTGCCAATAAAAGAATGCTAGAAGCGCATACAGAACTCTCTGAAAAACTCAACCTACTGTCAAAAGATTCTGAAGTAACACTCAACAATCTTGCTTTAGCCATCGACAATATCACCACCAAGTATGGTGTCAAAAATTGGGACCCAGGTTTGGCTGGTATTGATAGTGACAGAAAGGTCAGTGCTGCGGAAAAAAGAACAAAAGAAGCGCAATTTAAGGTGAGAAACTTCGCGGCTTATTCCTTTGACCCTCTGACCGAGCAAAAATCCAAAGATGATCACTTTGATGAGGGTATTACCAAAGAACTCGCACAACAACTGCATGGAGCTGAAGTAGATTTATCTGACCAAAAAATAAAGCTGACACAACTTCTACTGAAAGTACATAAGGAGTATCACACCATCCGTGGGGAAGTTCGCCGAAAAAGTAGGCAACTTAGAGGTATCCCCTTTGCTTATGGTCAATTTATAAATAGAAATACTTTTCTCAAACCTGAACATGGGAATCGTAAAGCGCTCGAACGAGCTATGTCAGAGCTAATGCGTGAAGATGGTAAGCCAGTGTCTTTCAATGGGCTAAAAAAGCAAGGTGGCGGTGAAAGGAATATTGAGAATGTAGACTACGTAGTTTATGTGGTCTCTTCGTATAATTCGACCCAAAAAAGCCCCAAAGAAAGTCTGGAAGACACAATCCTATCTGAGGCAACAGTTCGTAACTTCTGTAAAACGTATGATATAAAAGAGAATAATACTGTCGTGATTTTGTTCAGTAAGGGTGAGCGGTATACAGAACTAGAAAGACAGTTGAAACTGGACTTCGAGAAAGCACAAGCTCGCAAGAAAAAGAGCGGTAATGTTGTGCCTACAAGTGTTTACACTGTCGAACATGAAAAGGAAATTATATAAACACTGAATACTCGCACATAAAATTGCAACATACGCAACTATAAGCACAATTATTTTACTGATGAAAATCAGTAAATGGCGCTTTCTATGTATTTAGCTACCAGGGATTAAGACGTCTTTTCTCGCCCCTAAAGATTGACTAACCTATTACTAAGTATATAGTTAGAGGGATCTTTCAACCATGCCCGGATGAACGGATCATGGAGAGCCTTCACGGGCTCTCCACTTTCACCTCACGGAATCATTGAGAGCGATTAAATTCTAACAACAAAGCCTGTTTTTGCTGAGCTTTCACTTCATCCCAAGACTCACCGTCTTTTCGTTTAGTAACACGCTCCGCGTACTTTTTATGAACTCGTTCAAAAACGGCAGCTTTATCTATTCTACCTTCCAGCTCAAGATGTTCCAGGGAGCAAACGAAATTCCAAAGCAAATCTCCAAGCTCATCCTCTAAGAAACACTGGCGCTTTAAACATAGCTCCTCTTTCACTTCAGCCACTTCATTCACCAAGGCATCAAGATAAGTAACACTGCCTTTGAACCAAGTACCTTCAAGATCTCTCTCCGCTTTTACTTTCGCTATCAATTGAAGCTGTTCTAAGAATTTTCCTGAATCATTTACCATATGCTTTCTCAAAGTTACTAATGAATGCATCTGATTTGGTAACCTTTTCTGAATCCAATACAACCTCAAACTCTTCCTTAACTATCTCTTCAACAATAGAAGGTAGGACTTTATAGAGCTCATCTAAGGCATTGGTATACCCGGTTAGAATCGCATAGAAGCTCCGCCCATCAATCTGCCGAATATCTTCGCGTAGCACTCTGTTCTGCTGCGTTTTATTATCGGAAGGGGTAAAAGGAACATTGTAGGCTTTCT
Organism: Enterovibrio sp. FF113; assembly: GCF_041439165.1. Classification (NCBI taxonomy): domain Bacteria; kingdom Pseudomonadati; phylum Pseudomonadota; class Gammaproteobacteria; order Vibrionales; family Vibrionaceae; genus Enterovibrio; species Enterovibrio sp. FF113. The sequence continues at coordinate 156,798 of NZ_JBGONO010000006.1, forward strand.
GACCTTTTGGAAGAATTTCAACATAGTAACCAACATAACCTGGACGTTTATCCAATTCTTTTGCCAAATCATCATAGATAGCGACTTTGTGGTTCCCCTTAGTCGTATTGTGTTTATTTTTAATTTCAGCGATAAGTTTCTTGCCGATAGAAACCACATCGATCACATTCCCAACAGCCAATTTCGTAACTGCGGGGATAGAGCCAATGATATCTTCATGAAGCGACCCAATCGCATTTTGCTTTGTTTTCTGGACCTGGCGTTCTTTTTCTTGTAGCATCCAATCATCAAGGCTGATGCCTTGAACGACAGCGTCAATAGAAGCAGAAAAGCAGTCTAACGTATTGCGGTAAAGATCTAGTTCTACAGTCTGAGCCACATAAACTCGCTTAACACTGCCACGAACAGCTTCTTTAAGTTGGTTTCTATCAAATGCTTTCACTTCTAACCTCCTGACATAAAACAGCATTATTGATCAAGATGTCAGTAATTAGTATGAGTAAAAAAAAACCGTTAAAATAGTGAAATTCAGCAAAAGTGACTGTATATTTAAACAGTACCCTAACTCATTGTGGAAGCGTCATATGTTTGATGTCCAAATCGAAAAATCAGAAATCAAGTACAGCATTGAAGTTCTAGCTGACATTCTTTCTCAATCTAAAGCAACTATGGAGTCACGTATCAAACGTGGTGAACTTTCGGTATGTAAAGAGTCAGGAAAGATCCCTCTAGAGCAAGTTGACCACTTTCCAGAAATTCAAACGATGCTCACCTCCAAGTGGGACGAAGAGCATTCGATTAAACCTAACAGAGACTACAAACTAGTCGAATTGTTTGCGGGTGGCGGCGGTTTAGCTTTGGGTATGGAGCAGGCAGGGCTTGATAGTGTTTTCCTCAATGAATGGGACAAACACGCATGTGCCACCTTGCGACACAACCGCCCAGAATGGAATGTTGTGGAAGGCGATATTTCGAAAATAGACTTTACCAAAATAGCAGATGACGTTGACATTTTAACTGGAGGCTTCCCCTGCCAAGCGTTCTCTTATGCCGGAAAAAGTCTAGGATTCGAAGATACTCGCGGCACGTTGTTTTTTGAAATGGCGCGTGCAATTAAAGAGCTGCAACCAAAAGTCTTTATGGCCGAAAACGTTCGTGCACTATTGACTCATGAAAATGGCGAAACATTAAGTACCATCAAACATGTTATTGATGAGTTAGGCTACGAATTGGTAGAGCCGCGTGTACTGAAAGCCATTTTCTATAAAGTCCCGCAAAAGCGTGAACGCGTAATTTTAGTAGGAATACGGAAAGACCTCGCTCAAGGCATTAAATTTCACTGGCCATCCCCATATCGTAAAGTTATGACTTTGCGTGATGCATTCTATGCAGGTGAACTTTACGAAACCGATGTACCAGAATCGCCAGGCCAAGAATATCCTGAGCGAAAACGCGAGATCATGAAATATGTTCCACAAGGAGGTTACTGGCGTAATCTTCCTGATGACCTACAGCGTGAATACATGCAAAAAAGCTACTTTCTAGGCGGTGGAAAAACGGGCATGGCTCGACGCTTATCACTAGAGGAGCCTAGCTTGACCCTGACAACATCACCAGCGCAAAAACAAACTGAACGCTGTCATCCACTCGAGACTCGACCACTGCAAGTTCGAGAGTATGCACGCATTCAAACATTCCCGGATAATTGGGAATTTCAGGGTTCAAAAAATGCAGCATATAAACAAATCGGCAATGCTGTACCAGTAAACATGGCAGCTGCACTTGGTTTTTCATTAGTGAAACTATTGAATGATATTGAAGAGCAAACATCGGCGAAAATAGACAAGAATACCGAGATAACCCAACCACCAGAAAAATCCTGCAATATCTCGCCAGATCGACAGCTCAAAGAGATAGAAGCTGAAAATGAAGCACTCAAAGCCGATAATAATGAGTTAAGAGAGCAATTAGCAAATCAAGAGAAAAAGCTTCATAAATTGAGAGATGCTCTTATTTAATTTAAATTTCCGCGACAAGCATAGGGGCTTAGCCCCTATGTTTTAATTATTCAAAGTGATGTAGAAACTGTTCACCAAAGTGAGTTCCCAATCGTTTAAAGGTCAGCTCAATAAGGTGGGTTGTGTCATTAACACCAGTCAACTTATCCCAAAACTCATTACCCACCAAAGCTTCTCGAGATGGAATCAAAGGTGAAACCTTACCTTTTTCTTTCATCCAGAAACTACCTTTATGCGGGTCAAATGGGAACGCTAAATAGCAAAACACTGGTTTTCTTATTCCCATCAATGCAAGATATGTATACCAATAAATAAAATTCTTTAGGAACTTAGGCCCACCACCCACATTTATTTGATTGGTTTTTATATCAAAAAAGTAGAACTCATTATCACGTACCAATATAACATCAACACCCTGACCTTTAGGGATTTTTTGATACTCAAGGCCGCTCACATCAATATTTTCATCAACGTATTCACAAACATCCAACCAGGAATCATGAAGAGGGATATGTGGATCCTTTATTTTTTTCGCCTCCCAAAGTGATATAAATTTCAAAACATCTTCAGGTATAATCGGAACTGACTGGTTGAAAAAATCATCTTCATCTAGCACATGATAGGCATTACCTTCTGCAAAGGCCTTCGCGATTGGCTCCCACACCCGAGTTCCCATAGAGGTTTCTAGACCTCCGATCAGAGAGCGAATTTTTCGCTCTCTTGGGAAAATATGATCCAGTAAATGGGTTACTTTCACTTCTTTACCATCAAAAAAACAGTGAAAATTTTTACTCACCGTATTTTCGATGATGTCTCCAATTCCCTGCTCTGTGAGCATAGGTAAATCTCCCGCTAGCCAATGAGATTTAAAGCTAGCAATATTTAAACCCTTTTAAATGATAAATTTATCACTTTACACGCTAACTCACATATTTAGATAACTGTATTTCCTTGTATTATAAAACATACCCCAATCAACAGTTAAAATTATCCCTAGTCTTGAATTCAGAATTGACTATGACCACCATCTCTATGCTGAGACTGTCTCAATTGGAGCTTTCTGCTATTTTTCATTAAATCAAGATATTCCATATGTGCATCAATAAAAATGAGCTTTATATAAGCTTGATGTGATAGTTCCTTTTAAATATTGACCGTCCACACGAACATCTAGCTAATTGTCCAATTTTATAATTGGCAATCCTGTAATTAACCCTACGTGTGAAGTCTATTTTCACTAGCGGAATTCACTTTCGAGCAAGCCTTGGCACCGTTAGGTATAACAGCTCTACAAGCTCTCTTCTCCCCTCACTGAAATGCAAGGCTCGGTGACAGTTTGGACAGACTGCAACTGCGTTTTCGATGCAGTCTGAACCACCATCCGCCAAGCGACGTACATGATGAATTTCCAAATAAGGTTCGCCACTATCTTTGATAAACGGAGCTCGCTTGCCACAGCATTCACAATCTCCGTTGGCTTGCCTAAGAACCCAATCTCGTACCGCATCACTTCTAGAATAGATGGTTACTTGCGACTGACCAGCCTTGGGCTCTCGCTCTCCAAGTGGCTTGCTTTTTACTACATACCCACCAGATAACTGATCCCATCCGCTTTCGTTGATCTGTTGCCGTGCTACTTCGTGTTTTAAAATTAACCCTTCGATCTGTTTTTCTGTCTTCTCACCTACATTTTTCGCAGGCTTCAAACCATTAATCCACGAACGTCCCATCAGGTTAAGAACATGCGATATATTTTGAAAGCGATATTCATACGCCTTTGCTGTTCTTCCGTACCTGTCAGAAAGTGACTGATAGATATGCTTTTTTATTACCTTCTTACCTGCTTTCTCTTGTGTTTGAATATCCAGATAGGAAAGAACGGCTGCTTCTAACTCTTCGTGACTCCAGCTTGAACTCATAAACCGACAACTTCATCAATAACCGTGAATGCAAGCTATTCAAACTCTAAAGTATTCACAATGATGCTTATCAATAACTCGAGTCACATTTCAAAATAGACGCTGATAAGTCGGGTAATTCAGGCCAAATCATAGTATTGCTTTGTGACTTATAGTCCGTAGACTCCCTTTTATTTCGTTGCCAAACTTGGATAAAAAGGAGCTGACCATGACAAACATTTACTCGCAAGAAGACGAATTTGTGTACGAAGGCTTCTCGATTTTCGTTGAAGAAAATGCTGACCAATATTGTGGTGGTTTTGAGTTCACTGTAATTGATGCAAGTGGCATCATTAAATCAGGTATCGCTTTTTCCCAGCAAGATGCATTCAACAAAGCCATACGTTGGATTGATCAGAATACACCTCACCACTCCCCCACCAGCAACCGACTCTGAACTCCTGCCACTTGTAACTTCATGGCTTCAAACACGGCGTCAAAGCCTCTTTCGTTTGTGCCGATGTTCGGGAGTGACAGCACGGCTTCGCTGAAAAAGCGGGTTTTATCGTGCTCGCTTTCCCATGCCAGTTGCCAGAAATCGAGGATCAGCGGCTTGGCTTTTTGCAGGCGTTGCTTGGATGGCACCCGATTGAGCTTGGTGAGGTTTTCTTTTTCCGTGGTGGGAAACAGGTTCCATCTGTCGTTATTCGGCCAATACGCAAACGGCAGACAATGATCGACATGATATTGATCGTTCAGCTTGGTGTTGCTCCACACACTGACGATTTGATGCTGGTTTTCACGCAACAATGCAATGCGTTTTCGCACATCTCGCGTGTCGTGGCTGGCATCTATCCACGCTAAACAATCGTGATAGGTTTGCAGTGAAATCGCGCGGCGCTGGTTTAGCTCATAGCGCTTCATTTCCGCTATCCATTGGTTCACCACCAGCGGCTCTATCCAACTGGCGTAGAGCCTCAAGCAATCCCACAGGCTTTCTTCTAAGGTGAATACCCCGAAGCTTTGCAAAAACTCACTGTCAATAATAAAGCTAGATTTGGCGTGAACCTTGGTGCGCTCCATCTCAAACAAAGGTCGGGTGATATCACCACGATAGGTGAATTTGACCGGCCCCGCTTTGAGTGTGTAGATGGTATGCCGCATCGCTTTTTGCAATGCTTGTGCATCTTCACCTGTGAAAAACGCCCCGATAGAAAGATCGTCCGGCGTCAGGTGTTTTAATTTGTGCCAACCCTCGTCTTTAACAAACCCCAATCCTTTATTGGCGTCGCTGTTTTGTTGAATCCCTTGTCCGTCCCCCACGTCCGTATCAAGCAGGCGTTTGTACTGGCGCATCCAATACAGTGCGACCAAGCCCAATGGAATGGCAATACGCTTATCAGAACGATCAATCACCGCGCCGGGATGTGCATCGGCAATGCGCAGCAAGGTGCGAAGCAATGCAAGCTTGTAAGTGGCGGACTTGCTGTCGTTGACGATCACATGGCGCACGGTAAGCAAATCGCCTGAGCCATCATCCGGCAAGGTTAATACGACGGTTTGCCACTTCACGTCATCACGCCCGAGCACATCCGCCTGCAAAGGGGTTTGCAGCCTTATCTGAAGCGCATGATCTTTGGCGAACTGCGCAATTTCTTCAACGGAAACAGGGTGAGCTTGCCTTGCATCATCAAAGCCGCCGTGGCGAAGCGTGATCACCAGTCGCCCATTGGGTGCTAACAGGTTCGCCAGTTTTCGAAATGCACGTTCTCTGTCGCTCAGCGCGATGTGCATCCACACGGCAGAAAGCAAGATACAGTCAAAGCGAAGGCTAAGTTGATTCACCACTTTCAGTTCTGGCAGGGTGTCTGAAAGCCAAGTGATAGGAAGGGATTGCGTGCCTGATTCGCCAATCGCCCGAAAGCTATCGGCAGGCTCTACCGCATAAACATCACAGCCTTGGTTCGCGAACCACGTGGCATCCGCGCCATTGCCTGCGCCCACATCCAGCACTTTGCAGGAGCCATTGCTGCCATCAGGCCAATAAGATCGCCAGCTCTCATGAACCTGCTCAAAGCTCACTTGCTGATACTGGTTATCCAGCTGTTCTGAATGTTGATGGTAAAACTGGATAGTTCGGTTCATAAGAGATGGGTTTATGTGTGGTTTGTCAATTGTACGTTGTATGAACTTTTATGCACGTCTGAAAAAGGAAAAACGCGACCGTGGCTGCCGGATCTAAGAGCAGTGGCACTGAACAAAGACAGCAGGCCATCAAGCCCTTATCACATATCGGCACGGGTCATTTTCCCCCTACAATTGAAACCTACTCGCTTAGTTGCCATCATTACGTTTGTGCGTTCTAAGTTTGGTGCGCGGAAATGCAAGCGATGGAGAGCGGCGGTGCGACATTGGGTCTTGGGGTTATTGTTTGTAGTCTTTGCAGCGCCGACGTTAGCAGCATGGGACGACACCGCCTATGTGAAAAAGGCATTCAAGATTATTGCCCTCAACAATGAGTATGATGATAAAACCCACCCCATCCGTAAGTGGCACCAGCCAATACGGGTTTTCATTGATCACCGCGTGGGTGATGACAAGCTTCACACCATGCTCACCACCATTCAGATCAACGATTTAGCGCGCGCCACAGGGCATGACATCAAACTGGTCGATGATCCGGAAGAAGCCAACATTCGGATGGTGTTTACCCGCCAAGGCCGTTGGCAAGATGAAACCCGAGAATTGTGGCCGACAGCGGAAAACTTCCCTTTTCATGGCGCGATCTGTATGGCGCATATTTCGGTGACGCCAAAGACGGAAGTCCGAAAGGCGCTGATTGTTATTCCTGTCGACCTTGCCCGTGAACGCGGCAAACTGTTTGCCTGCGTGGTCGAAGAAATCACTCAGGTGATGGGGCTGCCGAACGATTCAGATAAGGTCTTCCCCTCCATTTTTAACGATGCCTCGAAGAACAACCTGATGACGCCACTAGACATCACGTTACTTCGGTTGCTCTATTCATCTGAGGTTCGCGCTGGCATGAGTGAAAAACAGGTGATGCCGTTGCTGGACGACTGGTTCAAAAAAAACCCTAATTGGTCAAAGCAATCGACTGATCTCTACCTTCAAAGTAAATTCATTACGGAGTTTGGGTTGAATTGAAGGGCGACGACGTTCAATTTTGATACAACCTTAGTAAATGTTGTCTAAGTGCTTGTACATACTGCATCTTTAACCAATAATGTTACGGTAACATTATTGGTTGGCTCAATGTATGAATCAAAATTTTAAAAAGAATCGCGCAACACTGCAAGACGTAGCAGATACGATTGGTATCACGAAGATGACGGTCTCTCGTTATCTTCGAAACCCCGACACGGTCGCCGCAAAAACCCGAGAGAAAATAGCGCAAGCCATTGAAGAGCTTGGCTACATTGAAAACAAAGCACCGGCGATGCTATCAAAATCGTCCAGCCGTGCGATTGGCATTTTGCTTCCCTCTCTGTCCAATCAAATCTTTGCCTCTTTCGTTCAAGGAATAGAATCCGTCACGAAAGCGCATGGCTATGAAACCCTGCTGGCTCACTTCAGCTATGACGAAGTAGAAGAAGAACAAAAAATTGCCTCTCTCCTTTCTTATCAAGTCGATGGGCTTATCTTAACCGAGAGCCATCACACACAGAAAACCCTGCAGATGATCGAGAATGCAGGCATACCTGTGGTGGAAACCATGGAACTGCCAGACACCCCCATTGATATGGCTGTAGGCCTTGATCATATTGCCGCATCGTATGACGTTGTGAATCGCATGATTGCTTCAGGCAAACGTTCAATTGCCTATTTTGGTGCTCGCCTTGATTCACGCACCCAATTACGAATGGCGGGTTACGATAAAGCATTGAAAGAGGCAGGATTAGCGCCAAAGCATATTCTGACAGGTGAGCATTCCAGCTATTCATTGGCCGCTGGCCTTCTTAGCCGTGCGTTAGAAGCACATCCAGATTTGGATGGTGTGTTTTGCACCAATGACGATATTGCCATCGGTACGTTACTGAGCGCACAGCAACGGGGGCTGAAAGTACCAGAGCAATTGTCGATTGTAGGATACAACGCGTTAGATATTGGCCAAACCGTCATGCCAAAGCTGACGAGTGTGGATACACCTCGTTATGACATTGGCGAGAAAAGTGCAGAGCTTTTGCTGGCAAGGCTGAGAGGTGATGAGATTGAAAACAAGGTTGTCGACCTCGGCTATCAAATTACGAATGGTGAAAGCCATTAACTGAAAACACACAGGGCGGCTATTTGGCCGCCCTGTGGTTATTGGCATCACTGATGCGCTCAGTATCAGAGAATGAAGCTTGCGCCTTCCTCTGCACTTGTCACGCTCTGACGCATCACTTTAAACATGTTTCGTCCCCACGTTTGCTGTAAGGCTTCGGTATCAAGTTCAATCTGCGTTCTGCCTTGGGTATCAGCCAAGTTGTTCAACTCGCCCGTTTCGCAGTTCACAGAAATTATATCGCCTTCATGCACCAGACCGATCGCCCCACCACGAATGGCTTCCGGTGAAACGTGAATGGCTGAAGGGACCTTACCCGATGCGCCCGACAAGCGCCCATCCGTTACCAGCGCCACGCTAAAGCCGGCTTTTTGAATGTTACCTAGGATTGGCATCAGTTTGTGCAGCTCAGGCATACCGTTTGCCGCAGGGCCATTGTGCGTTAACACCACAATGCAATCTTTGTTCAGCTCGCCACGCTGGTAGGCGGCTTCCACTTCATGCTGACAACGGAACACGGCCGCTGGCGCTTCAATAATGCGCTGATCACTTTTCAGCGCGGACACTTTAACAACCGCACGTCCAAGGTTGCCATCAAGAACACGCGTGCCGCCGGTGCTTTCAAACACTTCACCGCTCGCCGCGATAACCAACCCATTCATTGAACCGTTGCACGCCTGCCAGCTCAGTTTGCCGTCATGAAGGATTGGCAATGACAGTTGGTCTTCAAAAGAACCAAATACAGGAACCACATCAGAATGCACCAACTGCGCTTCGTGCAGACGATGCATCAACGCGGGCACGCCGCCCGCTTGTTGGAACGCATTCATGTCTGCAGGGCCATTTGGATACACTTTGGCCAACAACGGAACAACGTTCGACAAGTCGCTAATGTCTTGCCACGTCAGCATAATACCCGCCGCACGAGCGACAGCCAGCATATGAATAGTGTGGTTGGTACTGCCACCTGATGCTAAGAGCGCGATCACGCCGTTGATCAGGCTCTTCTCTGTCACGACCTCAGAAAGCGGACGGTATTGCGCAGAATCTTTGGTCATTGACGCGATCTTTGATGCTGCATGATCAGTCAATGCCGTGCGCATGGCTGAATGCGGGTGAATAAACGCAGAGCCCGGAAGCATCAAACCCATTGCTTCAAACACCAACTGGTTGGTATTCGCGGTGCCATAGAAGGTACAGGTGCCCGGCGCGTGGTAGGCGCTACATTCCATATCTAGCAAGGCTTCTTTGCCCACTTCACCCGCCGCATAACGCTGACGCACATCCACTTTTTCTTCGTTACTGATCCCTGTCGCCATCAAGCCTGCTGGCACAAACGCGGTCGGTAAGTGCGCATAGGCCAATGCGCCCATGAGCTGCCCTGGTGCGATCTTGTCACAGATACCCAGCAGCAAGGTGGCGTCATAGCTATTGTGGCTTAGTGACAGTGCGGTTGACTGCGCGATGAGATCGCGAGAAAACAACGACATGTCCATGCCTGGCTGGCCTTGTGTCACGCCATCACACATCGCAGGCACGCAACCTGCAACTTGTGCGGTGTGGCCTTGTAATGCCAGCGTTTGTTTAATTTGGTCTGGGTAATCTTTGTAAGGCTGGTGCGCACTTAGCATGTCATTGTATGCACTGATCAGTGCCACGTTAGCGCGAGTCAGATCGAGAATTGATTTTTTCTCAGAGGCACAAGACGCAGCCACTGCGTGCGCTAAGTTGCCGCAGGAAAGTTGATTGCGCCCTTTTCCCGCATCCGCCTGCGCTTGAATATGAGCAAGGAACGTCTCGCGTGTGGCGCGACTGCGTTCAATCAAACGCTCGGTCACTTTTTTGACGACAAAATGGATCATGCAAACACCTCATTCCTTTCCAACACAGCTTGTGCGGCATGCTCGACCACACTCTGAATATCGCATTTGATGCTGACAACAATCGTTTGTGGCTCGTTATCGGGGCGGTCTAAGGCTTCAAACTGGCTTTTCACCATGTTCTCTTTCATAAAGTGACCTTTGCGGGCGCGCATACGCGCCATGATCAATTCAAAGTCGCCATCAAGAAACAGGAAGGTCACGTTACTGTTTCCTTCGCGTATCTGATCACGGTACTTTTTTTTCAATGCTGAGCACACGATCACACCATGCTCATTCTTGCTTTCTAGACTGTAAGCTGCATCGCGAATACGCTCTAGCCAAGGTTTGCGGTCATCATCATTGAGCGGCTCACCTGATGACATTTTTTGAATATTGGCGCGTGGATGGAGATCGTCTCCATCGATGAATTTGCGATCAAGCCGTTTAGCGAGTAACTCTCCAATGGTGGTTTTTCCACTGGCACAAACGCCCATCACGATGACACTACTTCCAGCCATGACTCATCCTCTTTACCAAATTTGCGCGTGCTCTCAATTTTGGAATTCACTTTGAAATATGGGTTTATCTTACGAATGTTATCGGTAACATGTTACCGGTAACGTAAACAAATGTGAACTCACACACAAACAATAACAATGCTAGAAAAGGTGTAACTATGGAGCAGTTAGTTCAACCCTCAGATCCTACGTTTTTGTTAACCATTGCTGTGTTCGCTATCGCGGCACTTTTGGTATTGATCATTAAATTGAAAGTGCATGCGTTTGCCTCCCTGACCATTGTCAGCTTGGGCACAGCGATTGCGACTGGCGTTGCGTCAGAACAAGTGGTACCGACCATGATGAGTGGTTTTGGTGGCACATTGGCTTCCGTCGCGCTCCTTGTTGGTCTTGGCGCGATGATTGGTAAAATCCTCGAAGTGACGGGGGGTGCGCAGGTTTTGGCTGACACGCTGATCGGTCGATTCGGCAAAGACAAAGCGCCTCTCGCCCTTGGTATTGCCTCACTGCTGTTCGGTTTCCCTATTTTCTTTGACGCTGGCCTTGTGGTGATGATGCCTATCATCCTGAGTGTTGCGAGCCGTTTCGGTGGTTCTCCGCTGAAATACGCACTGCCATCAGCCGGCGCATTTGCTGTCATGCATGGCTTCGTTCCCCCTCACCCAGGCCCAGTTGCGGCGGCAGAGTTTCTCGGCGCAAACATCGGTCTACTGTTGGTTGTTGGCCTGCTTGTGGCCATTCCAACATGGTACTTGGGCGCGTATCTTTTCGGCCTGTACGCGGGTAAGAAGTTCGATATTCCTTTGTCTAAAGCCTTCTTCAACGGCGATACCGTCGTTGATGAATCAAAGCTGCCAAAATTTGCCACGGTAATGAGCATTCTGGTGCTGCCTGTGGTACTTATCTGTCTCGACACAGGTCTGCACACGCTATCTGTTGCTGGGATCATTGACGGCAACACGCCGGTCATTGAATTCCTGCGCATGCTAGGTAAAACACCCGTTGCATTGCTTATCACTTTGCTGGTCTGTTTGGTGGTGTTTGCCAAAGACTACGGCATGGCAAAACTTGAAAAACTGTGTGGTGATTCACTCGCACCAATCTGTGGCGTGGTGCTGGTCACTGGTGCTGGCGGTATGTTCGGTGGCGTATTGCGTGCAAGTGGCATTGGCGATGCATTGGCAGGCGTACTAACAGACACAGGCATGCCCGTGATTGTGGCGGCATTCGTTATCTCAACGTGTCTTCGCGTTGCACAAGGTTCAGCGACCGTTGCACTGACAACCACCGCAGCACTGATTGCCCCAGTGGTTGCATCGACGGTAGGCCTTAGCGAACTCGATTTATGCTTTATCGTTATCGCCATTGCGAGTGGCGCGACGGTACTTTCACACTTCAACGATTCAGGCTTTTGGTTGGTATCTCGTCTACTCGATATGGATGAGAAGACCACGCTGAAAACATGGACCGTGATGGAAACATTGTTAGGCGGTATTGCATTTATTATCGTCGCAACACTTAGCTTTATTTTGTAGAGGTAAACAATGAAAACGATTGAACAGCGACTAAAAGAAATCCAAATCGTCCCAGTTATTGCGATTAACGATGTCGCTCACGCTCTGCCTCTGGCAAAAGTGTTGGTAGAAAACGGCCTGCCATGTGCTGAAGTCACTTTCCGCACAGAAGCGGCAGCGGAATCTATTCGTATTATGCGTGACGCCTACCCTGAGCTACTGATTGGTGCGGGCACGGTACTGACGACGGAACAGGTCGACATCGCGATTGACGCGGGTGTGGATTTCATCGTGAGCCCGGGCTTCAACCCGACCACCGTGAAATACTGTCAGCAGCGCAACATGCCAATCGTACCGGGTGTGAACAACCCAAGTTTGGTTGAGCAAGCCATGGAAATGGGCCTGAAGACATTGAAGTTCTTCCCTGCTGAGCCTTCTGGTGGCGTTAACATGCTAAAAGCACTCGGTGCGGTTTACCCAGTGAGCTTTATGCCAACAGGTGGCGTTAGCCCAGCCAACGTTGATCAGTATCTTGCGCTAAAAAGTGTTGTCGCATGCGGCGGTACGTGGATGGTACCGACTGACATGATGGACAACGGCGACTGGGACGGCATTGCCGCGCTGGTAAAAGCGGTTTCCGAGCGTTAATCGCCAAACAGAACGCAAACCTAAGCCGAGCTCACCGCTCGGCTTTTCTCTATCAAATCACCCCGCATCAAATACGCAATTCAGTGCCCATTTCGAGCAAGAAATTGCCCCCGCATGATCTGCCTTTCGCTTTTGGTTTCGCGTCATTGTAATCACCTCGTTTGTTCGGTATTTAACCTACAAACAAAAATCATCAGGGAAGAATCAGTGGCGTACAGGGTTGTGAAAATGTCCGAACTCGCATCGTATGAGTTCGGTCAGGTTGAGGGGGCGTTTTCGACGTTAGATGAAAGAGCGCTGGCCGCGGTGTTGCCGCAGGATATGGCGTTAGATAAATTCAAATCGAAACTTGAAGTTGGCGAATTTGTATTGCTAAGCGACGCGCCGATCACGCCTGCTCTCAGAGCGTCCAACACCTCCTATGGTGACAAAGTCTGGCAAGTTAACCCTGCTGCTGAATCTCACTTTTCACCCCAGGCAAAAACGGCGTTTGTGTCTCGCTCCAAATCCTCTGGCTTTACCTCTCGCTCAGGCTCTGAATCTCAATCTGCCCCTGATGTGCCTTACCCCCCCGAACCCAAGGCCGTAGAAAAAACAAAAAAACCTGATCAAGATTATGAGTATCTGTTTGAGATTGCCTGCACTGAGGCCGTGCTCGCCAGTGACATCGGTTGCCAGTTTGCATTGGGTAAAACGCCCAAAGAAGCCAGTATTGTCAGTTGGCAGACCAAGCTTTCTGAAATAGGCACAATTTTCTCTGCCAAGGCCACGGATGACACGCCCCGCAGGCTCATCGCTAAAGTCGCGGCAACTGAAAAAGGCGTGAGTAGCCAGCCTCCTGTGAAGTTAAAACCCAAAGGCACTGATGCGGTTCGGGAAGCGTTTATTCCTATTGTCCCTGCCATGCAGTTAGGGTCGCGTTTATTCCTATTGTCCCTGCCATGCAGTTAGGGTCGCGTTTAGGCTTTCCGACTGAAGGTTACTTCTACCATTTCCACGAAAAGAAGCTGGTTCAGGAATACAAAATACTCGGAGAAGGCCGCTGGGCATTTCAGGCGACTCGCTCTACCCATACCGCGCTCAACACTGAGCCGGGGCTGAATAAGTATCAAGGCGCTATCCTGCTTTATTGGAAAATCGACAGCAAAGTCGTCACCAACCAGCACCTTGTGCACCTTGGTTCCCCTATCACGCGGGAACAACTCGATAACCTCAATGAAGATTGGCTAGCTGAAAACGGCGTCGCGATTGATATACCAGCCCTGCTTGCTGTCATAAAAACCACCACAGCCACCGAGAAGCCTTACAAGCCACAAACTTACAATACCCATGCAGATGTTACTTATGAGCACAAAGAACGCCTGCTGATGGGTTCGACGCTGAAAGCGATAAACAATACGCGCTTGGTCGAGAGTGGCTTGCCCGTGGTGAATGTTAAGACATGGGGAGTAGCCCAGTTGGCGTTCGATTTGGGCTATTGCCAGATTGAAGAAACCCAACCATTGGAACAGTTCTGGAGCAACCTGTTTTCAGACGAAACACCCACTGACATTCAGGAACTTATCAAGAAATACAATGAGCATTTGAACAATCCCGCCAGACAGGGGGAGATTGTTGTTCTGCCGACAGCAGAGCCAGAGACCGAGAAAGAAAGAAGCCGTCTTGATGCACTGATTGAAGAAGCGAAAGCGGCAAGTAAAGAGCTGGGCAAACTGACGGATGATGCAGTGGCTACCGTAAACCGTCACTTTGAGCTTTTGGACTACTATGCGTCGGAAACATTAAAAACAGTTAAGGAAGATGGACTTCCATCAGATGCTTACGCGCATGCCTCATTGGGAGTTGGGGCTATAGCTGCAGGTATTGGACAGCATCTTGATAACATTAATGGCATATTACTGGAAATTAATAGCTTGTATGTATCGCATGTGGCAATGGCAAACCGTGTTGGTGGGATAAACTATGGAGCCTTCGTCACCGAGCGAGCTGCTCTATTTAAAAAATTGGATGGGTCTTTCGCTGCCCTTTCGAAAGGCAGTGTCAAAGTCCCAGCCTATTTGCAAGTTCGAAAGAACTTAAAACTGTCCACTAAGTCGGTTATCCATAATGCCAATGAAATTATCGCGAAAGGCGTTGTCCCAAATCTGGGCAAGCGCATGGCAAATGTAGCAGTGGGCATCTCAGCGTCAAAAGGGCTTGGTTATATAGGTCTCATATTAGGTGGTGCAAGCGCCATTAAGAACATCTACGTGGCTTGTTCATCTGACTCTAATGGCAACTGTGGAAAAGTGACAACTAGAGAGTTGGGAGGATTTTTAGGAGGTATTGGCGGAGGAACTGTTGGAGGGAGCCTGGCAGCAGGTGGAGTTGCTCTGCTACTTGGAGTTGTCGGTGTCGTGTCTGCTCCAGTGCTGGCAATAGCTACGATAGGGGCATTTGTCGCAGGAGGTACAGTTGGCGGTATAGCCGGCTCTACTGCTGGAAAAGTATCTGGAGAGGTTTTGTATGAATATACATCCCAGACAGTCGATGTGATAAAGGATCTGTTGTAATGGAAATGTTTGAAAAAATAATAGTTATCATGGTTGGTCTGTTGGGTTTTTACGCTGTTTTGTGGGCGATTCCAGGCGTTATTATGGGAGCAATTGTTTCCCTGGGAGATACCAAACACATCACTTTCATTGATAGTCAGCTGTCTAAAAAGCGCAGAAATATGCAATTAAGTTTTCCAAAAATGCATTTTGCTCATATCGCGACACGATTATATGGTTATTGGCTTGCATATCCTTTCATTCGAAATAGAGCCACTGTTAGCTCTAAGAAATTCAGATTTTTCATGTGGGTGAACTGCATTGGTATGTGGAGCTGGTTACTTTTCTTCTGCATCATGCTTTATAGAAGTGCTTTAAGCGTTGAGATCGGCGGAAACTGAACCAGACATGTCCAGCGAATATTTTAACATAATGAGTCAAGTTATCTCTTGGTATATGCTTTTATGGATAACCCCATGCTTAATAGCAGGGATTGTTCTTGCTTTTGGTGACTCAAGCCGAATCAAATGGATCGATAATCAACTTGCTAAAGACTCAGACAAGCTATCAAAAGACGATCAAAGCGCACTTCCATTCAAGGTAATACCACGCTTTATGGATTACTGCATCGCGTTTCTTTTTATTCAAAATCGGCGCACATCTAACTCTCCAAGGTTCAGAGCTGCCATGTGGTATTTATCTGTTGGACGGTGGCTTTTCTTTGTGATTCTTGCTTATTCAATGTTTAATTAAGTCGCTTTCACCCATCATGACAGAATCTGACATAACACTCGTAATACTTGCCATTGTAGGGACGCTATCTCTCGCTTGGATTATTCCGGGCATTATCTCTTTTTGCGTTGTTTCTCTGGGGAGTTTTAAACACATCATTTATCTTGATAGCCAGCTAAGCAGAAAATTAAACGAGCTTTATGATGAGGAAGGCAACCTAAAGAACATGAATTTTTTGAATATTGGCGGCCGTTTCATAACCTATTGTTTTACTTTTCCATTTATTCAAAAGCATGCCCAATCAATGCCAATTAAATACAAAGTATTTATGTGGTTGAACTCTGTTGGCTTCTGGAGCCTTATGGTCACGATGCTTCTGGCCTTTCTCGTTCGACATTTACACATCTTGAGTTAGACACAAGCAAATCACAATGGAATGGTACGAAGTAGCAATTGTGCTCATCAGCGCACTTTTCGGTGGTTATCTAGTCATTTGGGCAATTCCTGGAACGGTTATGAGTGCCATGGTTGCACTCGGTGATGTTGAACGAATTGTATTTATTGATAAACAACTTGCTAAGAACCTGAAGAAGTATTATGACGAGAGAGGTTATTTAAAGCCTGAATATCAATTGTATACTTCAATTGGCACACGACTATTTGGCTACTGGATTGCTTATCCATTTATTAAGAAAAGAGCTACCACCCAGTCTAAAAAATTCAGGCTACTCATGTGGATAAATTGCCTGGGAATGTGGAGTTTGGTTGGTACAACGTTTTTTGTTTGCTTGGCAAAGTTGCTGGGAATTATTCCCTAATTCTGACCTTAAAAATGGATACCCATGCACATTGAAGAGCTAAAAATAGCGGCATCAGGCTTACTCGCAATCTACGCCATATTGTGGGCTCTTCCCGGAACCATCATGAGTGCAATAGTTTCTTTGGGAGATCCGCAACGTATCGTTTTCATTGATCAACAATTAGCAAAAGATCCCCGGAAGCTCCACGCTGACTGGTCAAGCATGATTTTCAGTAACATTGCAACACGCCTCTTTGGCTATTGGCTTGCCTACCCACTCATTCGTCGTAGAGTAACCACAACCTCAACAAAGTTTTCATTGTTTATGTGGTTCAACTGTTTGGGAATGTGGAGCGTGATTGGTGCGCTGTTGCTGTCCTTGATGTCACAGGCGCTTTGACGGTCCCTCCCCAATTTGCTCCCTCAACCACCCAACACAACAGGCAGTGCTTTCGTTTTGAGTGGTGTTTATCAAGTAATAGCCCGCGTTGGCTTTGATCGGTGCGAAAGGCGACACTAAACGCTCGGTGTCCAACTCGTCATCAATGAGTGCCATACGCGACATGGCAATCCCGACACCGGCTTCGGCAGCAGACATGGCCATATCAGTGCGGTTGAAAAAATGGCCTTTATCTGTCGGCATCTCAAGCCCTTGCTCTAATGCCCAATATCGCCACTCATGATCACGTGCGGCGCTTTCCCACGGCATGGCATCGTGCAGCAAGGTGACAGATTGCCAATGCTCTGAGCTATATGGGTCATCCAACAGCCAGTGGTGTTTTGCAAGGTACCTTGGGCTCATCACGGGCAGTAAATATTCATCCAGCAACAGCTCGGCATTAGGATGACGATAAGGGTGCTGGCGGTAATCAACCGCCAGATCAAAATCTCGCGTATCACTGTTCACCAGTGCGCCTTCGGCAAAAATCTGAATTTGAATCTCCGGAAATTGCTGATGAAAGCTTTCAAGCTTTGGCACTAGCCATTTGAAGGCAAACGACGGGGTGAGTTTCAGGCGCACTTCCTGCTTTTTTCCCTGCAATTGCTGAAGCACGGTGATCTCAGCGTCTATTTCTCCTAAATGGAAGCTCACACTTTGCAGCAGTTGTTTACCTTTCTCGGTTAACCGAATCCCCCGCGAGTGACGCTCAAACAAGCTAAAACCTAACTGTTGTTCAAGCTGTAACAGTTGCTGACTCACCGCCCCTGTCGTCAGGCACAACGCCTTGGCAGCACTGGTTAAGCTGGTGTGTTTGGCCATTTCCGTAAACGTGAGTAACGCACCCAAGTGGTTGCTTTTGATTGTCTGCATCTTTCTGCTTTTAGTTTTTCTATACGCTGTGATTAATTTATATCGATTGTTAGCACCTTGTAAACAACACACACTCGCCTTGTTTTCACGTGGGAGAAGAAAAAGATGAAAGCCTTGGTATTGGGAAGCGGTGTTGTGGGTCTAATGAGCGCTTGGTATCTGCAAAAAGCGGGCTATCAAGTGACGGTGGTTGATCGTCAATCACGCAGCGGTGAAGAAACCAGTTTTGCCAATGCTGGGCAAATTTCCTATGGCTACTCCTCCCCTTGGGCGGCGCCGGGTATTCCACAAAAAGCCATTCGCTGGTTGATGGAAGAACACGCCCCATTGAAAGTGAAACCTAGATTAGATCCGCAGCTCATTAAGTGGGCCAGCCAAATGTTGGTCAACTGCCAGCTCGACCGCTACAAAGTGAACAAATCGCGCATGCTGGGCATTGCCAATCACAGCCGAGAGTGCCTGATTGAACTGCGCGATCAACACAACATTCAGTATCAAGGTCGTCAACAAGGCACACTGCAACTCTTCCGCAGCCAAAAACAAGTGGATGCGGTAGAAAAAGACATCGCCCTGCTAGAACAAAGCGGTACACGCTTCCAACGCATGTCGGTGGAAGCGTGTATTAAGCAAGAACCCGGGCTGACAGCTGTGAGCCATAAGCTAAAAGGTGGTTTGTATCTGCCTGATGACGAAACGGGCGATTGTTACCTGTTCTGTCAACAAATGACCGAACTCGCCAAACAACATGGCGTCGAGTTTTTGTTTGATACGCCCGTGTTGGATGTAAAACGCGAAGGCACGCGTATCGTCGGTGTGGAGACAGACAAAGGCACGTTAGAAGCCGACACCTTCGTGGTCGCTATGGGCAGCTATTCCACCCCATTTTTAGCCAAGCTTGGCGTGAAGATCCCAGTCTATCCGGTAAAAGGCTACTCGCTAACCGTGCCGATTACCGACGCATCACAAGCGCCTGTTTCTACCGTGATGGATGAAACCTACAAGGTAGCGCTGACGCGCTTTGATGATCGCATCCGCGTGGCGGGCACGGCGGAATTGGCAGGGTTTGATCCGGCCATTCCAGAAAAACGCAAAGCAACCATTGAGATGGTGGTGAAAGATCTCTTCCCGCACAGCGGCGATTTTGCAAAAGCCGAGTTCTGGACGGGCTTCCGCCCCATGACGCCCGATGGTACGCCTGTCATTGGGAAAACGCCGTACAGTAACTTGTTCACCAATACGGGTCACGGCACCTTAGGCTGGACCATGGCGTGTGGTTCAGGCGATTTGCTGGCACAGATGATCACCAAACAGGTGACCAGCAAAGTAGAAGGGCTCGATTACTTCCGCTACGCAAGCTAACCCCCGATTCAATACCCTTTAACAAGAGAGGTAGATGATGCCTCTCTTCCGCTCATATTTGCGTATTTCTTCGCTTCTACCCTCTTGTTTCTTTTATCCCGCTCTGCCTCCTTTCAGTTTCGTATCAACAATAAACCGCCTAGATACTTCCTGCGCATCTACCTTCAAAGCACTCAAAAAACTGAACAGCATTAAAGGAAGCAGTATGTCGGTTATTCAACAATTCAGCCTTGAGGGGCAAGTCGCTATTGTCACTGGCGCCGCAGCAGGTATTGGGCGTCGTATTGCTGAAGTCTTTGCGGATGCGGGCGCAGCCGTGGTGGTGAGCGACCTCGATATGCAGGCAGCGAGCGATGTGGCTGCTGCTATCACAGCCAAAGGCGGCAAAGCCGTTGCGACCGCTTGCAATGTCACCAAAGAGGAAGATCTTGTCGCCCTGGTAGAAACCGCAATGCGGGAGTTTGGCAAGCTCACCCTACTCGCCAATAACGCGGGCGGCGGGGGTCCAAAACCGTTTGATATGCCAATGAAAGATTTTGACTGGGCGTATCAGATCAATGTCTACGCGCCGTTTCGCTTAATGCAGCTTTGCGCCCCTGTAATGCAACGAGCGGGGGGCGGCGCGATATTAAACATCAGTTCAATGGCAGGAGAAAACAAGAACGCTCATATGGCTTCTTATGGCTCATCAAAAGCCGCAGTGAATCACTTAACGCGCAATACGGCGTTTGATTTAGGTCCAATGGGCATTCGTGTCAATGCGATTGCACCTGGGGCAATTCGGACTCAGGCGTTGGAAAAAGTGCTCACACCAGACATAGAAAAAGCCATGCTGACACACACACCACTAGGCCGATTGGGTATCACTGATGATATTGCGCTCGCGGCTTTGTTTTTGTGCTCGCCAGCGGCGGCATGGGTGAGCGGACAAATCCTGACAGTGAGTGGCGGAGGAAGCCAAGAATTAAGCTAATAACGAATCCGTGCCAACGTGGAAACAGCGAAAGGGGCGATACGCCCCTTTCGCTGTTTCTATCTCTTCTGGCTCTCTAATCGTGCAATCTACTCGCGCTCACTCAAACCTGCACACTTACTGCTCCATCACCTTTTTAAGGTTACCTAGCCCTGCTTTGTATAACCCTGTGATCGCACTGATGGCGGTTTCATCATTTAAATTTTCTGGTGGATTATTGTTTGGATCGCCGCGGTAAAAACCTGCTTTCCATGTCACCACACTGTTATCACCATCCGCTTTAACGGTGAGGGTGGATTGGTAATTGGTCACAGGAAGAAGTGCCGTGTTGTCTTTGCTAATTTTGTATTTAAGCATCATTCCTTTGTCATCGAACTTTTTCAGCGTCTCCTCGACACTTTGCTCGCCGACATACACCACACGCACCGCGCCTTTCTCATTAGCAGGCTCTTTTTCCATCACCACCTTGGTCACAGGCGGCAACCAAGCAAGACTATTAAACGCACCCACGGTTTTCCATACTTTTTCAGCGGGGGCGTTGATGGTGACGGATTCTGAGACTTTGAGCCTTGACGGTCCATGCGCATACGCGGTTGAAACGCCCAATATGCTCAGCACAGTCAATATAAAGAGAGGCCGCTTGATGAGGGTGGGGAGTGTTATGAGGATAGGTTGTTTTATAAAGATGAGTAAATTTCTGAACATCCGTTGCTTTCCTTCTCAATACCGATGACCGTTTCTGTTATAACGGCGATTGAGAAGGAACAAAATCGCGCCTGAGGCAAAAGTGTTTTTTCACCCCAATAGGCGCAAATAGACTATGCGGCTTTCACGATCTTCGGCTCGTATTTTTTGATAAACCCTTTGATCTTCGGTGCAATGACTTCGCGATAACGGCGACCGTTGAAAATACCGTAATGCCCCACACCTTCTTGCTCGTAATGCACTTTCTTGGATTTTCTCAATTTGGTGCACAAATCCAGTGCCGCCGCAGTTTGACCTCGCCCAGTGATATCATCCAACTCACCTTCAATGGTCAGGATCGCCGTTTCCGTGATGCAATCAAGGTTGATGAGCTTGCCACGATAGGTCATGGTTTTGTTCGCGAGCTTTTGATCCAAAAACACTTTGCGAATGGTGTCGAGGTAGTATTGCGCGGGCAAATCCATCACTGCTAAATATTCATTGTAAAACTGACGGTGCGACTCCGCATTGTCACCATCGCCTTTAACCAAATCACCAAAGAACTTAAAGTGCTTTTGCACATGGGAATCAAGGTTCATCGACATGAAACCGGAAAGCTGCACAAAGCCTGGGTACACCAACTGTCCCATCCCTTTGTATTGCTCGGGCACAGTGCAAATCACGTTCGATTCAAACCATTCTAAATCTTTGCCGCTGGCATAATCGTTCACTTCTGTGGGATTGATGCGGGTATCAATTGGACCGCCCATTAGTGTCATGCTCGACGGGGTTGCAGGGTTGTTTTGCTCTGCCATCAGCGCAGTAGCCACCATTAATGGCACACAAGGCTGACACACAGCAATCGCATGTGTATCTGGCCCCAGCATTTCCAAAAATTCAATCAGGTAATCCACGTAGTCATCAAAATGAAAGTCCCCCTCACTGAGCGGCACGTCTCGGGCATTTTGCCAGTCGGTCACGTACACATCATGATCAGGTAAGAATTCGCGAATCGTGCCGCGAAGTAGTGTGGCGAAATGACCCGATAGCGGAGCAACGAAAAGGACTTTCGGCTGGTTTAACTGCGCCTTGCTACGCCTAAAATGAAGCAAGTTACAAAACGGTTTATTGGCAATCACATTGTATTGAATCGCCAAACTCTGGCCGTTAATCACCGTATAATCCAAGCCCCAAGCCGGCTCGTCATAGCAATCGGTTAGTCGCTCCACCAGCTCCATCGAAGCATCTAAAGTACGCGCAAGGGTGGAATCTCGCATGCCATTCCAAGGCGCAGCGTTAAAGTCTCTGACAAACCTCACCCAACTATTTAGCGGTTTAATGGATTCCATGTATGTCGCATTGAGCTCATAAAGCATACGGTGCCCCTGATGTTAAAAAGCGCGTGGCGAGACGCCACTATTGACTAACTACTTAATTAACATACTAGACCAGAAACTCAGCGCCGCTGGTTTGTGTCAAAACACCTATTACAAATGTATACCCAATGCTCCCCTCATTCGTTGCTTTAACCTCAATGTCTCAATGTCTCAATGCCTCAATGTCTCACTGGCGAAACACACCACTCATTTCTAACCTTGTAATAAGCAAGCTCGCAGATCGACCCCAAAAGATCTGCCACTGAATCAATTCATGAGGCCAAGAAAACTTGATGAAACATACTTTATTATTTGGCGTGTTTGTCATGCTGCTTATCGGTTGCGACCGTCAACCCGATTCGCAAGTCGTCAATCCTGAGCAAGACGCTGAATCGTTCGTATTAAAACTGGCGCTGGCAAATGCCACAGGCAGTACTGAGCATAAGGCTGCAAAATTCTTTGCATCATCATTAGAAAGTGCAACTCAAGGTAATGTCACTGTCGAATTAGTGTCGACATCCTCACGCCTATCAGAGCGTGAAGTGATAGCTCAAGTACAACAAAATAAGCTGGATATCATCATCACATCAGCGTCAAAGCTGTCTCACCTTGTGCCTGAAATGCAGATCCTCGACATTCCATTTTTATTCGAAGATAACGCAGCGGTACAACGTGCTTATGAATCCAGTGCCGCGCGGACGCTGTTATCAGCGCTCGATGAGCAAGATCTTAAAGGGCTCGCATTTTGGAAAGGCGGCTTTAAGCAATTAATCACCACCGCCCCGCTTTCATCGCTGTCTGATTTTAAAAACCGCCGCTTCAGAATCATGGAGAGTTTAGTGCTGCGCGAGCAATTTGAGCATTGGGGAAGTACCACGGTACCCATTGCCTCCAATCATGTCGCTGATGCTTTTGCCAAAAAAGCCATTGACGGGGCTGAGGGTACATTCGTCAATATCGCCAAACTCGGCGTCGACAATCTACAGATTACTAAAACCAATCATGGATACCTCTCACTTGTGATGATGATGTCACCGAGCTCGTTTGATTCGCTTCCTAGTATTTATCAAGACGCGCTGCTAGAGGCAGTAAAAGCAACCACTCAGCATCAATATTCGCTTGCCGATCAAGAAGGAGAAAATGCTTACTCTGCTGTGAATCGTAAATGGACAATCACACAAGCGTCGCCTCACCTTATTGGCAAAATGAAGGATGTCTCCAAAACAATTCTTGAGCGTAATCGCATGATATTTGGCACTGCGCTAGTTGAACAAGTATTGCAAACCAGCCAAAACTGGAAAGCGCCGCATCCAGACGCCTTATTGGTCGCGCTAGATGCAGACCTGACAAACCTTTCTGCCTTGTCCGGATTAGCCATACGTCGTGGCATTGAGTTGGCACTAGACGAAATTAATGCACAGGGCGGACTACTGGGCAAGGAAGTGAAACTGGTGGCGAGAGATAATTCCATGGTGCCATCGCGAGGGATCGACAACATCAAAACCTTCGCCAAACTGCCCAATCTTATTGCCGTATTCAGCGGAATAAGTAGCCCTGTAGCCCTCGCCGAGCTCGATTTACTCCATCAACATGACATGCTCATGCTCGTTCCTTGGGCTGCCGCCACCCCCATTGTGGATAACGGGCATGATCCCAATTTTGTTTTCCGTGTCTCTGTTCGAGATGAGTATGCCGCTGAATTTCTCCTCGACGGCGCTCTCGACGTATCACCCAATATTGGATTAATGCTGGTTAACAATGGATGGGGACGAAGCAATTACGAAGGCTTGACCAATGCAATGGCAGAGCGCGATCTCCCTCCCGCTCATTTAGAGTGGTTTGATTGGGGAGAAAAGGATATTTCATCCAAAACAACTCGACTCATCGAACGGGGTGCAGAAGTCATTATTTATGTTGGTAATCCTGTAGAAGGTCAGAAGTTCCTCGCCGCTTTAGCGACACACCCCACGCCTCCTGTCGTGATTTCTCATTGGGGGATAACAGGGTCAGAATTTGCCCAACAGGCTGCAAGAGAGCTAGAGAAAATAGACCTTCGTGTTCTGCAAACTTTTTCCTTTATCAACAATGACAGCCCGATTGCTACGTCGCTGGCTAAGCGTTACCACCATCAATACAACACCCTATCCGCCACCGACATTTTCGCCCCATCTGGCACCGCACATGCTTACGATTTAATGCACTTGTTAGCACAAGCAACGCGCAAAGCAGGCAGCTCCGACATGACGAAAATTCGTCAGGAAATGAAAAATCTTGATCAACACAAAGGTGTCATGAAGCGCTATCAATCCCCCTTCCTAAGCGGCCAACAAGATGCATTAACGCCAGAGGATTATATCTTTTCTTTTTATAAAAACGGCATGCTTCACCCTATAAGGTCCACAAACTAATGGCCGAAAATAGAAGTATTGCCAACCGATTTGCCAATCTGAATTTGGTGTTACTTGTGTCATTTTTTCTTTTTGTGGTCGGTGCAACCACGGTGATGGAGCTGTTTCGAATAGAAAAGCAGCTCCATGTGGAACTGCATACTCAAGCACAAACTCGCCTCAAAATATTGAATCAAGAAATCAACAACCAACGCGTCGCGGTTACGCGAACCGCTGAAAGTCAGCTGTCAATCAATAGCCTTATCGACATTAACGGCAGCAGCCTCTATTTCGACCATGCGCTAGAAGATCTCACCCAGTACACTGCCATTGATGATGCGCAGTTTTTTGATTATGCGGGCTCTCTATTAGACAAATCCTCTTCTCCCCCCACTTGGTATTCTGCCTCGTTCGTCAGAGAAACGTTGGTAACCGGCAAGGGGGACATAAAACTGCACAAAGGGGCTTTCTTCATTGTTGAACCCATTACGTATTTTGGCGCGGTACAAGGCGGCATCATTGCACGAGTTAACTTATCCGAGTTGGTTTCGCCAGTGCTTGAAAACATTGACCGTTACTATTCGCTCAAATTGGGCGAAAAAACGGAATTCACCAACGGTGAAAGGCACAAATTTGAGTCCACAGCCTTTGTGGTGCCTTCATCAGACATGACACTCAGTGATTTCCCCATATCCATCACCTTGTCCGAGCCTTACCTTTACCTGCTACACAAGATCTCGCCATGGCTAACCAGCGTTAGCATTCTCGCCTTAATATCCTTATTCCCTATCGTGGCGATTGCACGTCGGTGGGGGGAAAAAATGGCTCTCCCTATTGCGCAGCTGTCAGAAAAAGTGGAAGAAGGCACCTACCCGATAGCACTCTCTCACACCGCCATTGAATTAGAGGTACTGGCGAATGCGTTTAACCGAACAACAGAACAAATAAACAAGGCCGGTGAGTTGAATCTTGAGGCTGAAAGGCAATCAGGCCAGAGCCAGTTACTTGCCATTGTTGACACCGTAGTTGATAGCATCATCACCATCGACGAAAAGGGCTATATCGCGACCTTTAATCCCGCGGCAGAAGGCTTATTTGGGTATTACGCTGACGAAGTTATCGGGAAAAAAGTGAACATGCTGATGCCACAAGATTTCGCCCTACAACATGACACTTTCTTGACGAACTATCTCGGTGGAAAGCCTGCAAAAATCATCGGGATTGGTCGAGAAATCGTCGCTAAACGCAAAGACGGTTCGGAATTTCCCGCAGAGCTATCCGTCAGTGAAATGCGCGTCTTAGGTGCGCGAATGTTTACTGGCATTATTCGAGATATTACGGCTCGCAAAAAGGCGCAAAGTGTAAAAAATGAATTTGTCGCAACCGTTAGTCATGAATTACGTACTCCGCTCACATCCATTCGCGGTGCGTTAGGTATCGTATTAGGCAAATTTGGCAATGACTTGCCAGAAAAAAGCAAAAAGATGCTCACCATTGCACTTCGAAACAGTGAACGATTAACCCTTTTAATCAACGATATTCTTGATATTGAAAAACTAGATTCAGGGCAACTCAGCTTTAGTTTTAGCCGTATTAATCTTGATTCACTGATTCGGCGTTCGATTGACGACAACGACGGGTTTGCACGACAACACAACGTCTCGTTGGTATACATCAACGAAGTTAACGATGCCTATGTCAATGCCGACTCAGGTAGGGTGTTGCAAGTGATGGCTAACTTATTGTCAAACGCGATCAAATACTCCCCAGAATATGGTGAAGTCACCATCACACTAGCGCAACAGGATTCATTTTACCGCATCGATGTGACTGATGTCGGATCGGGTATCCCTCCTGAATTCCATCAACGCATCTTTGAACGTTTCTCCCAAGCAGACAGCTCAGATACACGAAGAGTTGGTGGAACAGGCTTAGGGCTTAGCATTACCCAATCGATTGTAGAAGGCCATAAGGGACAAATTGACTTCTTCTCGGCGCTCGATGAGGGGTCGACTTTCTATTTCACGCTCCCTATTGATACAGCCGAGGCTAAGCGCTTGAGTGCTGATCACGGGGGTGTGGTAACCCAATTCAACGCAGTGTTTCAGGTGTTATATGTCGGGAGTGACGACAATCTCATTCGAGTATTGCGAGGTGAACTTGCCGAGATCGCAGAGATCTCTTGTGTTTCCTCATTTCAATCCGCCATCTTGGCTTTCAAACAGCAACATTTCGAGCTGGTCATATTGGACAATGAATGGGACGAAGAGAGTATTACACCTTTCCTATCTTCAATGGCAGAAAACGCGAACCCTGTCATTTTGATTTCAGAAACACGCCTTGAAAAGACACTGCCGACCAACGTCATTTCGTGTCATGAAAAGTCTCAATTAAATATCGACAAACTCAAATCGGAAGTCCGTCTTATACTTAAGAAAACATTCTCCAAAAAGGCAGTGTAATGAGCAAGCCAATTACTGTTTTATATGTAGAAGATGACGAAGATATTCGCGATGTTGCCGAAATGGCGTTAGAAGGCGACGATTTCATCCTTCTTGTATGCAGTTGTGGTGAAGAAGCGTTGGAAAAGGGAGCGCTCTCCTCCCCTGACTTACTGCTGCTGGATGTGATGATGCCTGATATGGATGGCCCCACTACGCTGATAAATTTACGCAAGCTGCCTCATATGGAGATGACACCCGCTATTTTTATGACTGCAAAAGTGCAGCCTTCCGAGATAAAGGCCTACCACGACTGCGGGGCTATTGGGGTTATCAGTAAACCCTTTGATCCAATGATGCTTGCCGAACAAATCAAAAGCATGATGACAAGGGAAGGCTTATGAGACCATCTCAACTAAAAAAGTTTCAGGAACAACAAGCCAAATTTGCCAAAGGCATTGGTAAACGCGTCGAAAGGATAACGACGTTATGGCAAACGATCCAAACCAATAAGACATCGACCCACGGCGAACTCGACGAATTGGTGCTTGAAGCACATAAATTAGCGGGGACGGCCACTACGCTAGGGTTTGTTGATCTAGGGGAACGTGGGCGCGATATCGAAGTCTTGCTCAAACCTTCTCTTGAGGGTCGGGAAAACCCTTGGCCAAATACCGACATGGATGCGCTCATTGCCACAATCGACGATGTGGCTCGCATTGAACCTAAACGCCCGGAAGATCTCACCTACGGTGAAGTCACTTTACTTCACGAACAAGGACGAACCAAACAGCTGGTCTATGTGCTCGCCGATGATCTCAGTAACACCCAAGATATGGTCGAACAACTTCAATACCTTGAATATGACGTGCTGTCATTCGACGCTACTGACGACTTGAAAGAGGCCTTGAGTAAAGAAGCGCCGTCAGTGCTAATTGTTGATATCAATGAATGTGATCTACTCAGTAAAGTCACCAAGGTGTGGCGTAAAAATAGCGGTATTCCACTGGTGGTATTAAGCAGCACCGAGTGTTGGAAAAGCAGACTTCTCGCTGCCAAAGCAGGGGCGTTTGCCTTTTTCCATAAACCAATTGAATACGATGATATTCTCAGTGTACTGGATTCTCTTTGGGAAACTCATAACGCGCAATACCGTGTCCTGATCGTTGAAGATGAACAGATACTTGCTGAGCACTACTCCATTGTGCTGCAAGGGGCGGGAATGAAAACCCTGATTGTTGACGATCCAGAACATTTGCTCGATGAGCTCGGCGAATTCAGTCCCGATTTGGTACTGATGGATTTGTACATGCCCAATTGCTCGGGCGTGGAAGCCGCCAGTGTGATTCGTCAGCACTCTTCGCACACCAATGTGCCTATTGTGTACCTTTCGGGTGAAACCGATTTAAAGTTACAAATGAAAGCGCTGCAAGTGGGCGCAGATGACTTCCTCACGAAACCCATCAATGATCTGCACCTAACGCAAGCAGTCTCCATTCGCGCTAAACGCTTCCGTCAATTAAGCGCCTTAATGGACAGGGATAGCCTCACAGGATTACTCAATCACTCGAACCTCAAAGTTGCCCTCGACCGCGAATTGTCACGAGCACGCCGTCACAAATCTCCATTGAGTTTTGTGATGATAGATATCGATCACTTTAAGTCTGTTAACGACAGATATGGTCACCCCGTGGGAGACAAAGTCATCAAAGGCGTCGCCCGTCTGCTCAATTATCGATTCCGAAAAACCGATACCTGTGCCCGCTACGGGGGGGAAGAGTTTGCGCTCATTTTACCGGACACACCTGCAGATATCGCCCTTCGACTGATTGACGAGTTTCGGATCACCTTTGCAAAGACGCCGTTCTCCAATGGTCCGGACACTTTTTACGCGACCTTGAGTGCAGGCGTCGCAACTTTCCCTGAATTTGATTCGGTCGAATCCATTATTGAAGCGGCAGATTCTTCTTTGTATATGGCCAAAGAAAAAGGCCGTAACCGTGTGGTGACTCATGTAGAGTTGGATGCAAATAAAAAGAATCACGCCTAATGAGTGATAAGAACGAAATTGCCGCCCAATAACACAGGGTTGCCGAAGCTAAAGCGAAACAACAATGCACCCGATTAACCTCACGAATAAATTGACATAACTCTGTGAGAGTTTCGCAATAAATTCGAGACCGTTTCGCCACTTTTCCGCGCCATGCTTTGAAAGTCTCAACGCATTCTTGAGTCTTTCAATTGCACATGGAGCGAAACATGAAACCATTACTCTTAGCCATCGCGATGGGCGCTGCGTTTTCCGCACAAGCCGCAAATATCGATGTGAGCATCACCAACGCTACCGACGGCGTCTATTTCACCCCTTTAATCGTTGCTGCACACTCGGATGACGCTAATCTCTTCCAAACGGGCACACCCGCATCTGAGGCTGTTGAAGCCATGGCAGAGGGTGGCGATATCAGCGGATTAAAGGACCTCGCACTGAGCGTAGGCGCAGCCGTTAGCGCTAACCCTGCAGAAGGCATTCTAGCCCCAGGCGAAACGGCCTCTACGCGTCTTTATACTCAACACGGCGACGTGCTTTCTATTGCCGCTATGTTGCTCCCTTCAAACGATGCATTCATCGGCGTCGACAGCTGGAAAATACCGAAGAAGAGAGGCACCTATGTCATTAACGCTAATGGCTATGATGCTGGCACAGAAGCAAATGATGAACTGGCCGCCAGTGTTCCCAACCCTCCTTTCTTAACATTTGGCACGGGCGGCACGGGCGTTGACAGTGACGTTGCAAATCAAGCGGTTCATATTCACCCTGGGAATCTTGGCGACACCAACGCCACAGGCGGTATCAGTGATTTTGATAGCACCAAACACCGTTGGTTGAATCCGGTTGCCATCATCACCGTCACGGTTTATTAAGGGAGGGCGTACTATGTTTCGCTTATCTCTCGTTGGGATCACTGCGCTATTATTGGCGGGTTGTCCCTTGCAAAAAGAGTACACCGTTACGGTGGAAAATCTGACTGATGCGCAACCTATGTCACCAGTGACGCTGGTAACGCATCGTAAAAACTTCGATCTATTTGAAGTTGGGCAACCGGTGAGTGTTGCATTAGAAAAACTCGCCGAAAGTGGCGATAACAGCGACGTTCTGACTTACAAGAAGCAACGTTCCGTTGAAGATGCCGTGTCAGGGAAAGCACCACTTGGTCCCGGCGCATCGGAAACCTTTACCTTGCAACTGGGTAACCAAAAAACGCGTTTTCTCTCTGTGGCTTCCATGCTCGTGAATACTAATGATGCGTTGGTTGCGCAATCAGGCATTGATTTACGCAAACTAAAACCCGGTCAAAGCATGACTATCACCTTACCCGTGTGGGATGCGGGCACAGAGGCTAACAGTGAATCTCAAGGTTCGGTTCCAGGCCCAGCGGCAGGTGGTGAAGGCTTCAATGCCGATCGTGATGATGCGAACCGTATTCGTATTCACCCTGGCGTACTGTCGCAAGATGAAGGGCTTTCTTCTTCCGCGCTGAGCTATCGTCATCGTTTCCTTAACCCCGGCGCGAAAATCACCATTAAACGTGTTTGGTAACTCGCTTCGCGGCGTTATTCTCAACATGTACTTTGCGCCTAGCACTCCCTCTGTTAGGCGCTTTCTTTTCGTGAGCAGTTATTTTTGTGGGGTAATAGCATGTGTGGGGTAATTGCATGATAGCGCATTGCGCTGATCGTCATTCAGATCCGTATTGTATGATAAGCTAACAACCCGTCATTCATCGCAGGAGCGCGCGTGCTGACATTTATTGAGTCGCAGGAAATGGCCTTTCGACTGCTCACCTTTTTCTCTATTTTTGCGGCAATGGGGCTCGCCGAATGGCTTTTTCCTAAGCGCCTTCTTACGGTGAGCAAAGCCAAGCGCTGGCTTAATAATATCTCTCTGATGATCCTCAACACTTTCGTGCTTCGTGCCATCTTCCCGCTGGCAGCGGCAGGCTTTGCTGCATGGACCGCTGACCAAGGCATTGGCTTGTTTAATCTAGTGAGCACCCCACTATGGGTATCCGTGTTGGTTTGTATCATCGCTCTGGATGGTATCATCTGGCTGCAACACCGACTGTTTCATCAAATCCCCCTGCTTTGGCGTTTGCACGCCGTTCATCATGCCGATAAAGATCTCGATGTCACCTCGGGTGCGCGTTTCCACCCTCTCGAAATTTTACTGTCGATGGTGATTAAGATTGCCGCCATTGCCTTGCTTGGCGCGCCTGTGGTCGCAGTTATTTTATTTGAAGTGATACTTAGCGGTATGGCACTGTTTAATCACAGCAATGTCGCCATCCCACCCGCTATCGATCGCGGGCTGCGCGTGTTGGTTGTTACACCGGATATGCACCGCGTCCATCACTCTATTCATCGCTATGAAAGTGATTCAAACTTTGGGTTTAATCTTGCGATTTGGGACAGATTATTCCGCACTTATCGCGCCCAGCCTGATGAAGGCCATTACGGCATGACCATCGGTATCAAAACGCAGCGTGAGGAGCGGCACGTCGTCTGGTTAAGCGGCTTATTAGCACTGCCCTTTCGGTTGTTTAGCGCATCAGGATCAAACAAATCCCGTTCGAACAAAAAATCAAAACAAACGCCTTAGTTCAGGAAATTAGCACCATGACAAAAGTGATCGTCACCTCGCTCAACCCTGCCAAAATTGCCGCAGTAGAAACGGCATTTCGCAGTGTATTCCCCGATAACGACATGACATTTGAAGGCATCTCTGTTTCCAGTGATGTGGCCGATCAACCCATGACGAGCGAAGAGACCCTAGCAGGCGCAAGAAATCGCGTTCACAACGCAAAGAAGGTGATTGACGGTAATTTCTACGTGGGCGTTGAAGCGGGGCTGGATAACCCATTTACCTTTGCGTGGATGGTCATTGAATCATCCGATCGTACCGGTGAGTCGCGCTCAGCCTCTGTGCCATTGCCGCCACAGGCACTCAAAGCGCTGGAAACAGGCAAAGAGCTAGGCGATGTGATGGACGAAATGTTCAATGAAGAAAACGTAAAGCAAAAAGGCGGAGCGATTGGCATGTTAACAGGGCACTTACTCACCCGCAGCTCGGTCTATCACCAAGCACTTATTCTGGCGTTGATCCCGTTTATGCATCCGAACTTGTTTCCGCCATTAGATAAAAATAACTCGCCACAAAACCACGGCTAGCATTGGCAGATGCCAAAAACGTTCGCGCAAAAAAATAGGACCTTACGGTCCTATTTTTCTAACACTTTCCCCAGCCACGCCTTCTGGCTGTCATCAAGTTGTTTAAGCTCATTTGAACCGCGGGTAATGGTGGCAATGCCTACACCCAGCATCTGGCTTAGCTGGCGTTGGCTAATTTCACCTTTTAGCAGCTCATTGACAATATTCACGCGCGCAATCAACGCGGTGCGTTCATCTTGTGTCAGCAGCATTTTAAGAAGCTCCGCTTCATGCCCTGAATCTATTGCTCTGTGAATCAAATCCAGCACATCTTGCCAGTCTGAATACTCGGGCGTGTCTTGCATACTAGCCTCACAGGAAGAGAATACTCTGGCGTAGTTTACGCACAGCCAGAGTTTGGCTCAATCATACTGTTACCTAACACGACTAATAGCGTCGACTCTGTTCACTTTCATGCAAAAACTGTATCTGCTTCCCAAGTAACTTACGATAGTAAATGTCGTACATCAGCACGTTCTGCACATATCCACGGGTTTCGTTGAAAGGGATTGCTTCGATAAACGCAATGGCGTCGAGATTGCCATCGGATTTATCCAACCAACGCGAAACACGGTGTGGCCCGGCGTTGTACGCAGCAAATGCCAAAATGCGGTTTTCGTCAAACCTGTCGAGCAACATGCGAAGGTACCCACTGCCAAGACGGATATTAATTCCTGGATCGCTCAATGTGCTTTTGCCAAGGTAACGAAAGCCCAGCTTTTGCGAGGTTTCTTTAGCCGTGGCTGGCATGAGTTGCATCAGACCTCGTGCACCAACGGGCGATACCGCATTGGTGTAAAACGCACTTTCCTGACGCGACAATGCAAGCAATGTCGTCAACGGAACCTCACGCTCTTTACTGAAAAACTCAAACCACCAGCGATGGGCCACAGGGAAGCGATATTCAAGGTGTCCCCACAACTTGCCAGCAATGGTTGCCTGCACAGAAAGGTGATACCACTTACTCTCAGAAGCAAAGGCGGCCAGCATGGCTTTTTGCTCTAGATCGGCGCGTCTAAGCAGATATTGCCATTCGCGTTTAGCGGCTACCACCTTGTCGAGCACTAGCAGCTCGCCGACACGATCTAACGCCGCGCGAAACGGTTTAATCGACTCAATATTCAGCGAGGTTGTCTGGAAAGGAATATCAATCGGCTTGTCGAGGTGCATGGCTGCTGCAACGCTGTAAAAGTTGCGCTCGCCAATCATGTCAGCAAACAGTTTTTCGGCTTGCGCCTTGTTGCCTTTTTCCTGCTCGATGCGAGCATGCCAGTATCGCCATTTCAGTTTCTTGGCCTCTTTTTCTGGCAGAACATTTAGCCAACGCTCGACGTTTTTCCAATCGCCCTTCACTAAACTGACGCGAATACGACGTTCCAACAAAGATGGGTTTGTAGACTGCTTAAGCCATTTGTCACGCCATTTCGCTAGCGTATCGTCATCTGTCGACATCAAACGGCTGGCGAGAAAATCTGCCATCTCTTGCCGCTCGTTCTTTTTGTAATGTTGTCCATCCACCACACGAGTAAACTGCGCCACAGCGTCTTTGGCATTGATGCGCGCTAAGCGCTCAAAAGAAAGACGAGTTAAACGCTGATTAAACGGCGTAACTTTGCTTTTTTTCGCAAACTCCGCGACACCTTGAGGCTTGTCATAAAGCGCAATAATTTGCTGACCACTTGCCGCGGCGTTACCTGTCAGTTGCTTTCCCAAATACTTGAGCAGCGTTTTATTTCGGTTATCAAACGTCAACAACATGCGATCTAACACCAAAGCATTGTTGAGTTTGCCTTTATCCTGTAAATCTTCAAAAAGCTTGTCGCACGCACGGTCAACCGATGAGCCGGACAAATACAGCGACTTGGCTCCGGAAAGTGCCAACGCTTTGTCTCCCGCTTGGCTATGGGCATAATAGTACTGACACTGATGGCTTTCGCCACGAGGCACTGTCGTTTGAAAAGCCAGCAATTCTGACCACTTACCTCTCGATGCCAATACATTCAAATAGCGAGCACGCACGGTATTCGTGAACGGCAATTCGTCATATCGACCAACGAACGCTTCAACTTCTTGCTCCTTCGCTGAACTCAATTCACGCATGAATTCGCGATAATCGAGATAAGGATAAAGCGGATAACCGTTAAGACCTGATTTGAGTGTCGAAAATGTCGCCATATCATTGCGTTCAATCGCCGCAATGGCTTTTTCATAGCGTGTGCGTTGCTCTTCTAAACTTAGCGCTTGCGCTGGAAGTGACACCCCGAGTAACGCAATAAACCCAAAACGCGCTGATCGCAAAACGTCTTTCGCTAAATTATTATAGGTTTTTGTAATTATTGATTTTTCTATCGATAGCATATTGAATGCATCTCCAAGGCGCGCCTGATTTTATAGCTTATACCCTATCCGCCTAGCCGGACGGATTTTACGGTGTACGACTGGTCTATATACCAAACTCATTTGATATATGCCGCAAAATAACTGTTGCTGAATGCGTCGTAATGTCAAAACGGGATGTTGATCTGTGCTTATCAGCGTTGCGGTGCATGAATGTTGCGCACGTCACTCTTCATCTACGTCTGATTAAAACACCGTCTTATTGTTTGTTATCAAAATCAACGATTGGTTCCCGACACCGTCGCTTTGCGGTATGGCTGTTACAATAATCGGCTATACCAGTTAGAATATCCCTTTTATGTGACAAGAGAACGCGAGCAGAAATGGCTGAGTACGTTTATACCATGTCGCGCGTTGGCAAAATCATGCCACCGAAGCGTCAGATCCTGAAAGACATCTCCCTGTGCTTTTTCCCTGGCGCCAAAATTGGCGTATTGGGTCTGAATGGCTCAGGTAAATCTACCCTTCTTCGCATCATGGCGGGTATCGATACCGATATCGAAGGTGAAGCACGTGCCCAACAAGGCATCAAAGTGGGTTACCTGCCACAGGAACCGAAACTGGACGAAGATAAAACCGTACGTGAAACTGTGGAAGAAGCGGTCGCGGATGTGGCTGGCGCACTGTCTCGTCTTGACGCGGTTTATGCGGCTTACGCTGAACCCGATGCCGACTTCGATGCACTGGCAAAAGAACAAGGCGATCTTGAAGCGCTGATCCAAGCAAAAGACGGTCACAACCTTGATAACGCCCTTGAGCGTGCTGCTGACGCCCTTCGTCTGCCGGAATGGGATGCGAAAATTAAGCATCTGTCTGGTGGTGAGCGTCGCCGTGTCGCTATCTGTCGTCTATTGCTTGAAAAACCTGACATGCTGCTTCTCGACGAACCAACCAACCACTTGGATGCAGAATCTGTGGGCTGGCTGGAGCGTTTCTTGGTGGATTACAACGGCACCGTTGTGGCCATCACGCACGACCGTTACTTCTTGGACAATGCAGCAGGCTGGATTCTAGAACTTGACCGTGGTGAAGGCATTCCATGGGAAGGTAACTACACCTCTTGGCTTGAGCAAAAAGATGCGCGTCTCCAACAAGAGTCGTCGCAGGAAAGTGCCCGTCAAAAGACCATTGAGAAAGAGCTTGAGTGGGTTCGTCAAAACCCTAAAGGTCGTCAGGCGAAATCTAAAGCACGTATGGCGCGTTTTGAAGAACTAAACAACACCGAACACCAACGTCGTAACGAAACCAACGAGCTGTTCATTCCACCAGGTTTGCGCTTGGGTGACAAAGTCATCGAGATCAACAACCTGACCAAATCGTTTGGTGATCGCGTTCTGATTGATGATCTGTCGTTCAGCGTACCTAAAGGTGCCATCGTCGGCATCATCGGTGCGAACGGCGCCGGTAAATCGACGTTGTTCAAAATGTTGAGCGGCACAGAGCAGCCTGACAGCGGCACCATTGAACTGGGTGAAACCGTTCAATTGGCATCGGTTGAGCAGTTCCGTGACAGCATGACGGACACCAACACGGTTTACCAAGAGATCTCTGAAGGTGCGGAAATCATCCGTATCCACAACTTTGAACTTCCTGCACGTGCTTACTGCTCGCGCTTTAACTTCAAAGGCAGCGATCAGCAAAAACGCATTGGCGATTTGTCGGGCGGTGAGCGTAACCGTGTGCACCTTGCGAAACTGCTAAAATCAGGCGGTAACGTATTGCTGCTGGATGAACCAACCAATGACTTGGACGTAGAAACCCTACGTGCATTGGAAGAGGCGCTGCTAGAATTCCCAGGCTGTGCCATGGTTATCTCGCATGACCGTTGGTTCCTTGACCGCATCGCGACCCACATTCTGGATTACCGCGACGAAGGTAAAGTTAACTTCTTTGAAGGTAACTACAACGAATACAGCGAGTGGCTGAAGCAAACCTTGGGCGCACAAGCGGCCCAACCTCATCGCATGAAATACAAGCGCGTTACCAAGTAATTCGCGCTACGCATTCAATACTGCAATGAGTCAAAGGGTCACTTCGGTGGCCCTTTTTGCATTTTCAGCCCATATCTACACCCATCTTATTGATAAGACGCGCAGCGCATCACGGAGACGAGACGCAAGAGTAGAGATATCGACTCGTCTCTCCTACACTTGGTGTAAATTGCACTGAGGATTTGTTATATGGCAGAACGTCGTATGTTTTCGCGTGTTGTCTATCTCACTCCCGCCACGATAAGGCAGGGAGAATCAAGTTGGACCTCTAACGTTCTTGATCTATCGCTAAAAGGCGCACTGCTTTCCACCCCTGAAGATTGGGGCATTGGCAACGAGACAGATTATGTTGTGAGCTTCAAATTGCATGACTCTGACATTGAGCTGAGCATGGAGCTTCAATTGATTCAAGACGGCGGCGACTATCTTCGCTTCCAAATTGATCATATTGATATCGACAGTGCGAGCCACCTGAAACGTCTGGTTGAACTGAACGTCGGTAACGATGATTTGCTTCACCGCGAATTAGCACAACTGACAGATCTAAAAGATACCGTATAATCGGTGAAGTTGGTCGCTAGAGATGACTGCTCTAGGGATCATCTCTCGAGGCGTTGATGACTCTGGAAATAATTATCACGCTGTTTTTTATGGGTCAGTTTTACAAGTGCTATGCGTTACCAAATGCTAGGCTCAAATAAACACTAAGCGCCATTACGTGCATAGATACATGAAGTAGTAGTAACCATGCCACATAACATTCGAATTGCCGTTTCACATGCGAATGGATCTCGCCACTTTGTGCTCTCTCCGTCGCTTAAAAAAGTGCTGCTCACGCTATTGATCATACTCGTGGTCGGTATTGTCGCCAGTATCGCCACGATTTATTACCTCAATCATCGTTCAACCACCGCAGAAATGACGGTGAAAAACATGACAGAGAAAAGCTCCGCTCTGGTCGGACAACTCGAGTCTCTCAAGCAAAAGCGTCAACAACTTGAGCAGCAGATCAACAATAAAGAAGAAGAATACGCGCAAACCATCGAAGAAAAAGAAAGCGAGCTGAATTATCTCACTCAACGTGTTTCCAGCGTTGAAGAAGTGTTGGGGTTAGAAAAAGAAAACAGTAGCGAAGTTCCACTAACAGAACGCTTAGATGTTGCAGTGATCAACTCTGCCGTACGTGCCACCATGCTTAGATTGATCCCAAGTGGTCAACCGATTGAAAGCTATCGTCGCTCATCCGGCTATGGCTCCCGCACCCATCCGGTTACTGGAAGCAAGAAATTCCACCTTGGTTTGGATTTAACCGCAGACATCGGCACACCCGTTTATGCTCCCGCAGATGGCGTGGTGGAATACAAACGCCCGAGTCGCAAAAAAGGTTATGGCAACCTACTCAAGATTGACCATGCCTTTGGCTTTATGACGCTTTACGCACATCTCGACAAGTTCAACGTCAATACAGGCGAGTTTGTGAAAAAAGGCGACTTGATTGGCTGGTCTGGCAATACGGGGTTATCTACTGGACCGCACCTTCATTACGAAGTGAGATTTCTTGGCCGCGCACTCAATCCGAAGCGCTTTATCGCTTGGACACACGACAATTTTGAAGCGCTGTTCAAAGAAGAAGATAAAGTGAAATGGGCCAGCTTAGTGAAGATTGTCGAGAGCATGGTCGCAACGCAGGTTCAACTAGCGTCCGATGCAACAGGACAAGCTGGTCTGGTTGCTGTCGCCAATCACTCTGCGGCCTCAAACATAGCCGAGATTGAGAGCACCAAGTAGCTCAATAGCTCCCAGTCAAACCAAACGAAAAAAGGCACGCAATGTGCCTTTTTCTGTTTTCTGCTTCTGCTTCTGCTTATAAGCAAAACTAATCAAACTCATCCAGCACGGCAAGCGCTTCTGATAGCTTGTTCACGCCGTAGACTTTCATCCCCGGCGTGTCTTTTTTCGGTGCATTTGCTGAAGGCACAACTGCGCGGGTAAATCCATGCTTCGCGGCTTCCATTAAACGCTCTTGACCACTTGGTACAGGGCGTATTTCGCCGGCCAATCCCACTTCACCAAAGACCACCAGATCCCGAGGCAAAGGGCGATCACGAAAACTGGAAATCAACGCCAGCAGCAACGCAAGATCCACACTGGTTTCTGTGACCTTTACGCCACCGACCACATTCACAAACACATCCTGATCGGACATTTGCAGGCCACCATGTTTGTGGAGCACGGCAAGCAATAGCGCAAGGCGGTTTTGTTCAAGACCAACGGCAATACGACGAGGGTTGGACAGTTGGCTGTAATCCACCAGCGCCTGTATCTCTACTAACAAAGGACGCGTTCCTTCCCACAGCACAGTGACTGCGCTGCCTGATGTCACCTCTTCGCCTCGGCTCAAGAAAATGGCTGACGGGTTACTCACTTCACGAAGCCCTTGCCCTGTCATGGCAAACACCCCAAGCTCATTCACGGCGCCAAATCGGTTTTTGTGGCTGCGAAGGGTACGGAAACGACTGTCACTCGAACCATCCAGCATCACAGAGCAGTCAATGCAGTGCTCGAGTACTTTGGGGCCCGCCAAAGAACCGTCTTTGGTGACGTGCCCGACCATGAAGATCGCCACATTGTGTTGCTTGGCATAGCGGGTTAAAGCGGCGGCAGATTCTCGAACCTGTGCGACGCTTCCGGGTGCAGACACCACATCGGCACAATGCATCACCTGAATCGAGTCGATGACCATGATTTTGGGCTGCTCTTGGCGAGCAATCTGACAGATGGTTTCAACATTGGTTTCCGAGAGCATTCTCAGTTTATCTTTCGGTAATCCCAAACGTTCAGCGCGCATAGCGACTTGCTGTAACGACTCTTCACCGGTCACGTACAAGGTTGGCATTTGACTGGCTAGCCAACACATAATCTGCAGCAGCAAGGTACTTTTACCTGCCCCCGGACTACCACCAATCAAAATGGCTGCGCCAGGCACAACACCGCCGCCAAGCACACGATCGAGTTCTTTGAAGCCACTGCTAAAACGAGGCACTTCTTGCAGATCAATCGACGCTAACGTTTGCACTTGCGCGTCAGCTTTGCCTGCATAGCCCGCATACTTTTCGTTACGTGCGACTTGAGGCGAGGCCGCCAAGCGAACTTCTGTAATCGTGTTCCATGCACCACACGCTGAGCATTGACCTTGCCAGCGTGGATAGTCTGCGCCGCAATCATTGCAGACATAGGCACGTTTTGCTTTCGACATGATTTCTCCTGAAATGACGTCTTGCGGTTCGAGAACTGCGAGACAAGGCAAGTTTATGCATATCTTCGAGACACTTACACGAAAACAGGTAAACTATGCCCCTTCTCAGCCGTTAAATAATTCACGATTCTATCAGACTTTACCATGATGCAGGACCACGATAAGACGCTGTACGATCAGTTACTTCCACTCTATGAGATGGAAGGTTTTGATGATTTACTGTTTAAGCTGACCCCAACCGAAAGTAACTCTGAACGCTTGATCATTAAAATGGAAGTGCGCAAGCTCATGTCTGCGTGCAGCCGCCCCGTGGACTTACGCGGTAAAGTGGTCGGCGAATGCCGTCGTTATTTTCTCAACAACGTGAACCATTGGTTGGATGATGTCGCGATCAATCTGTATCACCGCCGTCTCGATATCTATCAAGGTAAAATGACACAAGGGTTGTGGGATGATCTTCACAACACCTCCAACAGTTATCGCGTGTTGCAGCGCCAAGGGGATGTACGTGCAGCAGAGTCGATGGATACGGTAGAAACCGTGCCATTGCGCTTTGGTCACTACTTGTCCCGCAGTGAGAATCGCATTCAAATTTCCAGCCGTATTCAGGCTTTTCTGCCCGACGGAACGGAAGTTAACGGCTCGACAATCGATCTATCTAACTCGGGCATGCAAGTTAAGCTACCTGCGGCATTTCGTTATGACGAAGGCTCAACACTGGTCGTTTACTTCCCGCAATTGGGCGACGAATGCCGTCTGCCTGAACTGTTTAGCGGCCTAAATTATCGCGTGGTCGGGGTTGAACTTAATTTTAACAAAGACAGTTTTCAACGACTTCGACTGCGTCTAGTGACCAGTACTGACGCCATC
This sequence comes from Enterovibrio sp. FF113, assembly GCF_041439165.1. Lineage (NCBI taxonomy): Bacteria > Pseudomonadati > Pseudomonadota > Gammaproteobacteria > Vibrionales > Vibrionaceae > Enterovibrio > Enterovibrio sp. FF113. Next base: position 197,914 of record NZ_JBGONO010000006.1, read on the forward strand.
AAAAACGCGATTGAGACCAAAAGTACGCAAGACACTGTCAGTTCGCGATCAGAAAATGAAGACAAGTTTCTAACAACACGTTCAAAGAGTTACGAACAAATCTTTCTTGAGCAAACATCCTCATTACCGTTGTTTTTCTGTGGCAACAAGCTGCGTTATAGCTTGCTAACTGAGCAAAACCGTTCGCTGTGGGACTACTGGCATGATGAACGCAACCTGCCTGTGGTTGATAAACTCTTTTCTGCTGCTCGGCTCCAACATTTGGCCTTAGAGGGACTCACTAGCAGTGAAACGCTGGTCTATTGCTTCAGCCACCAACACAGTGATAAAACCTTCTTTTTCTCTGCCTGCCCAACAGAGCTAACACCCGAGCTTCGCCGCTTATTTTGGCATGTGGGTAGCTCTCGCCCCTCATGGCGTGTGCTGCGCGTTACGATGGCGAAAATTAATGAAGAGGACACTCGCCGTTTACAGGACATCTCTCCTGCCTACATCCAGCAAATTGATGAATTAACCCACATCGCGACGATTCAGGATTTAACCTTAGAAACCGTTAACAGCGACTATCGCATCCCGATCAAACCGAAGCTGCCTTCTCGGTCACTGAATCAATTTGTCCATGAGCGTGATCCTATTGCGGCGATAGATGCGGTGCCATCAGTACTCGCACCGCAACGTAAAGAACCTCGTTACCAGCATAAAACGGGCACCATATTAATTCACCACACCAGTGGTGAACTGCATGGCGAGACAATTGATTTCTCTCCTCATGGATTAAATATTTCATTGAGTGGCCCTTTTTCTGGGAGTAAATCACAAGAAGTGGCGGTGACATTTACTGACCTAAAGCGCGTGGATCCCAACGCGCCGCTCGGAAATGTGCCATACAAAGTCATCCAAATCAGCGAAGACCGCACAAACGTTAAGCTTGCTTTGCTCAAGGACAGACACAGTAAACATCGCAGTCACTACTTACAGCGACTCATCGAACACAACCAACATAAGCTCATGTTAGACAGTGAAAAACTGCCGGATGCCCCGCTTCTTAGCGCCATGCATCAAATGTTGCTAACACGTTTGTCCGTCACACCGTATTTCCTCGTTCGTCGTGGTGAAACGCTTCAAGTGTCAGGGATTGGCACTAACTATCCAGGTAGCGAACTCAGCCGTATTTTGCATAAAAGCGCAGCGGCGGGCATGATCTCGCTGGCGCCAGTGCTTGGTGAGCACTTGTCGAAATACGCCAACGGAGTAACACGTCAACGAAACCGTCTTGAGCAGATAAGACATGAGTTTTATGTCGCTGCAACCATTGCGAATGGCGTGGTCATCGCGGTGAAGTCACGTTCATTGGACAGCTTTGAAACACCCGAGGAGAGAAAGTTTTTCATCTCTCAAGCGAAAAAGCGCGGAAAGTTTTTTGCCGTACGAAATTGGATGCAACCTATAGATGATGGCAGTCAGTGGCTAAATTCGGAAACGTCAGAGCAATTGATGAAGCTATCCACCAAAAGAACGGCACAGCTTGAGCATGAGTTTGCCGATTTGTGTGTCTACGGCGAAATGAGTGACATCACAGATGAAGTGATGATGCGATTGGAAATGGGGTGAACCCAAAACCAAAAAACAGAAAGCTAGAAGCTAGAAGCTAGAAGCTAACGATTGACGTTAAGCTTCTAGCTTGGCAACAGCCCTTACCAGCTAAGGCGCTGAGGCAACAACGACGCTGACAACACACACATAACGCCACCCAAGTCCCCATGACGGATCGAGACCTGCGCAGCTTGCTGCACTTTGGGTTTCGCGTGATAAGCAATGCCCAATCCCGCCGCTGCCATCATGGTTAGATCATTGGCACCATCACCCACTGCTAAAGTGTTCGATTGAGGGTATTCGTAACTCTCTGCCAAATCGCGCAAAATGTCCGCTTTACGCTGTGCATCCACGACAGTACCGGCCACTTCACCGGTCAGCTTGCCATTTTCAATCACTAGCTGATTGGATTCGGCATACGACAGCGACAAATCATTTTTGAGCTTGTCAGAAAACCAAGTAAATCCACCAGAAGCAATCGCCACTTTCCAACCACGTGCCTGCAGCGACGCTGTCAGACGACGCATTCCAGGCATATAAGGAATATTGTCTCGCACGTGCTCAAGCACAGACACATCCGTGCCTTTGAGCGTGGCGACACGTTGACGCAAGCTTTGCTCAAAATCCAATTCGCCACGCATAGCACGCTCTGTGACGTCGGAAACTTGCTCGCCTACACCTGCCAGCTTGGCTATTTCATCAATGCATTCGATTTGAATCGCAGTGGAATCCATATCAAATAACGCCAAGCCTGGCTCATAAAGGTTGGGAATATTTTCCAGCCCTGAGCAATCGAGAAACAGTGCATCACACAAAGCGACAATCTCAGGCGTTAATTCCCCGCGCATAAGTAGCACTTCATAAGGACCAACCGTCCAACCCGCTAACGGGCGAACACGCTCACCGGTGAGAAACGAAAAATCATCAAGGTAAGAGGGGCTGATGTGCAAACCGAACAGTAGCCATCCTGCTTGACGGCAGTCAGACGGACGAAAGCCACGTATAGAAGGGAATCGGTTTAACAGTTTGGTGTGCTTTTTTATTGGATAAGCTGAAAATGCATCCATTGCATAAATTCCTTTTTGAAAATTCGTATACCCGAGCAACCTCAGATGCTTATTCAGCGAGAGCTTGTTTGGGCATACTACTATATCAAAGAGTGCGTATGATCACAGTAGCGCGATCGACGAGTGACTTCAAAATACTGAGTCAGTGAGAATTTGGTTAAGCCAAGCGCTGACTTGCATTTTTTAAGTGCTGACAGCAAACTGAGGGCGCGCTGATTTTGATGCGAAGTATTTCATAACTTCGCCTATTGCTTGGAAGGCATATGCTACAAATAAATAAAAAACGCCTAAAAAAACTGTGGCAGTTCATTATCCTTGTGGCGTGCTTCGCCACGGTAATGATGCTTTTTATGTACAGTAATCAGTTAAATAACCGTAACTATAAGATGTTATACGACCAGACCGAATCCTTGTCTCGCGTCATTTTACGTCAAGCTGCTGCTGCTGCCCACGATGCTATTGCTAACGATGACATAGAGTCACTTCAACGCTTAGTTGCGAATCTGCAGAGTGAGGATTTGATCTTGGACTCCGCCGTGTACGACATCAGGGGGAATATTGTGGTTAACTCTGTCGGCGCAATGCCGCTTGAACAGCTCACTGGTCTCAATACACCGCTGTCTGTTGCCAGCATTGGTCGACTTCAACTGGTTGAGCCCATTGCAGACAATGGCAACGTGGTGGGATTTTTACGCATCACTCTAGAACATGGTGATGTGATAAAAGTGGCCTCTAATCGCTTAGAACAAAGCATTAATTTGGTCCGTGCCATGATTTTGGTGGCGATCGTGACAGGGGCGTTACTCATCTTCACGTTTGCTAGCCGCAAAGATCTCTGGCGATCGACATTTTTGCTGAAAAATAATGATTCGTAGAGCAAGCGCGGTCTTAGGTCCTAAAGAGCAACTTTGCCACAACGTAGAACACAAAAGGATGGCCTGAGCCATCCTTTTTCATTTCTGTTACTTAGCAGAACTTACGCTTCGTCAGCGTCGCCCAGCAGTACAGATTCTAGTGCGATTTCAATCATCTCGTTGAACGTGGTTTGACGCTCGTCAGATGACGTTTGCTCGCCTGTCTTAATGTGGTCAGACACAGTACAGATAGTCAGAGCTTTCGCGCCGAATTCTGCCGCTACGCCGTAAATACCCGCCGCTTCCATTTCCACACCCAAGATGCCGTACTTCGCCATGGTGTCAAAGAACTCTGGCTCTGGCGAGTAGAAAAGGTCCGCAGAGAAGATGTTACCTACACGTACGTTGATGCCTTTTGCTTTCGCGGCATCGACGGCGTTACGGGTCATTTCAAAGTCAGCAATCGCTGCGAAATCATGGCCGTTAAAACGAGTACGGTTAATTTTCGCATCGGTTGACGCGCCCACACCGATGATCACTTCACGCAGTTTCACGTCTTCACGCACAGCACCACAGCTGCCCACACGAATGATTTTCTTCACGCCAAAGTCTTTGATCAACTCAGTCGCGTAGATTGAGCATGATGGGATACCCATACCATGTCCCATCACAGAGATCTTACGACCTTTATAAGTACCGGTGTAACCAAACATGCTGCGAACATCGCAAACTTGCTTAACATCTTGCAGGAAAGTTTCTGCAATGTACTTAGCGCGAAGCGGGTCGCCCGGCATCAGAACAACATCTGAAAAATCACCCATTTCGGCATTGATATGTGGAGTTGCCATTTGTATTTTCCTTTTGATCAAATTTCGGATTCTACCTATTGAACATCTGCCGCAGCACGATCAAACACCAGCGCTGCGATGTCTATTCAATGGGGTATTACAAGAATGATTTGCCGTAGTCCATGTCGGAGGTACCGAAGTACTCCGCCAACGTCTGGCCAATATCTGCAAAGGTTTCGCGACGCCCCAATGAGCCCGCTGGCACTTTTTTGCCATAAACCAAAACAGGAATGTATTCACGTGTGTGATCTGAGCCCGGCCAGGTTGGATCACAACCGTGGTCAGCCGTCAGGATCAACACGTCGTCTTCATCCAGCATATCGATGATCTCTGGAAGACGACCATCAAAGTATTCAAGTGCAGCCGCATAGCCCGCCACATTACGGCGATGGCCGTAATGTGAGTCAAAATCGACAAAGTTGGTGAAAACAATGCTGTTGTCACCCGCTTTATTGATCACATCTTTGGTGGCATCAAACAAAGCTTCTAAGCCCGTCGCTTTGATTTTCTGCGTAATGCCGACGTGCGCATAGATATCAGCAATTTTGCCAATCGATATCACTTCGCCTGATTTCTCTTCAACCAGCTTTTGCAACACAGTGGCAGCAGGTGGCTCAAGCGACAAATCACGACGGTTGCCGGTACGCGCAAACTCACCTTTGCCTGCACCAACAAACGGACGCGCGATAACGCGGCCTATGTTGTAGTCTTCCAGCTCTTCACGCGCAATTTGGCAAAGCTCAAGCAAACGATCTAAACCGAAAGTCTCTTCATGCGCGGCGATTTGAAACACAGAATCAGCAGACGTATAGAAGATTGGCAAGCCACTCTTCATATGTTCTTCGCCTAATCGATCGAGGATCTCTGTGCCTGACGCATGGCAATTACCCAAATAGTCAGAAATGCCTGCACGCGCAAGAATACGGTCGGTCAGTTCTTTCGGAAAGCTGTTTTCTTTGTCGCTGAAATAGCCCCAATCAAACAATACAGGTACACCTGCAATTTCCCAGTGACCCGATGGCGTATCTTTGCCAGAAGACAATTCTTGAGCATGGCCATAAGCACCGATGATTTCAGCATTAGGATCGAGCCCTTCAGGGAAGTAGCCAGACGCTTCTTCGCACGCTTTACCTAAGCCAAGTTTATTCAGGTTCGGCAGATCTAGCAGGCCATGACGATCTTCGTTATTCGCATTCCCTGCCGCACACGCTTTCGCGATTGAGCCTAGGGTGTTGGCGCCCACATCACCAAATTTGTGAGCGTCTTCTGAAGCACCGATCCCAAAAGAATCGAGAACCAAAATTATCGCGCGTTTCATGATCGCCTCCTTTAGACGTCTTCTGGGCCAATCTGACGGTACACGTCTGGTGTCGCTTGTGGCGCCTCATCAGAGACAGCCATTGCGGCCTGAAGTGCTTGTGCTGCTTGTTGCCATTGATCTTCATCGTTGGCGTGCACAACCGCCAGTGGCTTAGTGCTATCAGCACGCATTCCAAGTCGAATGACGTCACTGAAGCCCACTGAGTAGTCAATAGTATCGCTCGCAACACGGCGTCCGCCACCTAAACCGACAACGGCCATACCAATCGCTCGTGTATCCATCGCGGAGACAAAGCCAGAGGTGGTGGCAAACACAGGTTTAATCACGTTTGCAGTTGCAAGGTACTTGCTGTAATTCTCAACAAAATCTAACGGACCACCGAGGCCTGCCACCATTTTGCCGAAGCATTCTGCCGCTTTACCGTTATCTAGCACGGCTTGCAGTTTGTTCATCGCATCGTTTTTGTCTTTCGCAAGACCGCTGATCATCAGCATTTCTGCACACAATGCCATGGTTACGGTGTACAAACGCGGATTGCGATATTCACCGGTCAAAAACTGCACGGCTTCTTTCACTTCCAGCGCATTACCCGCGCTGGATGCCAGCACTTGGTTCATGTCTGTCAGTAATGAGCTGGTGCGAGTGCCTGCGCCATTCGCCACAGCAACAATCGACTTTGCAAGTTCTTCGGATTTTTCGTAGGTCGGCATAAACGCGCCAGAGCCTACTTTGACGTCCATCACTAGCGATTCTAATCCTGCCGCCAATTTCTTCGACAAAATTGATGCCGTGATCAACGAAATATTGTCGACCGTCGCGGTGACATCACGCGTGGCATAAACGCGCTTGTCCGCGGGTGCGAGATCGCCAGTTTGACCAATAATCGCGACGCCCGCAGTTTTCGTTACCTGACCAAACACGTCATTGGTTGGGGTAATGTTGTAACCGGGAATCGCTTCAAGTTTATCCAGCGTACCGCCAGTGTGGCCTAAGCCTCGACCTGAAATCATCGGCACATAGCCACCACATGCTGCCACCATTGGGCCTAGCATTAATGAGGTGACATCACCCACACCGCCGCTACTGTGCTTATCGACGATAGGGCCATCAAAATTCATGTGTGACCAATCGATCACCATGCCAGAATCGCGCATGGCACATGTCAGCGCAACGCGCTCGTCCATGGTCATATCATTGAAATACACTGCCATCGCAAACGCCGCGATCTGACCTTCAGACACGGTATCTTTGGCAATGCCTTGGATGAAAAAATTAATTTCATCCGTGGTCAGTGCGATATTGTCACGCTTCTTTCTGATAATTTCTTGGGGAAGGTACATGGTTGACCTCGCAATCTTGGTGATCTGCAACATCAGGGGAGCGCGAACACTCCCCTACTGAATGGCTTAGTAGCCGCCTTCCGCCGCTTTTTCGCCTTCACCCAAGGTATTAAGAAGGTTCGCCAGCAAGCTAGATGCACCAAAACGGTAATGATTCGCGTCAGCCCAATCACCACCAAGAATACGATCAGCCATTGCTAAGTATTCTGCTGCGTCTTCTGCTGTGCGCACGCCGCCAGCGGGTTTGAAACCAACTTTCTCAGCAACACCCATGTCTTTAATGACAGTTAGCATGATTTCAGCTGATTCAGGGGTCGCGTTAACTGGCACTTTACCGGTTGAAGTTTTGATGAAGTCCGCGCCCGCTTCGATAGAGATTTCTGAAGCACGTTTGATCAATTCAGCTTCTTTCAATTCACCAGTCTCGATGATCACTTTCAGCGTGATATCACCACACGCCGCTTTCACTTGTTTTACCAGTTCAAAACCGGTTTTCTCGTCACCTGCGATCAGTGTGCGGTATGGGAAAACCACGTCGACTTCATCGGTGCCATATGCAATAGCTGCTTTGGTTTCAGCAACAGCAATCTCGATGTCATCGTTACCGTGCGGGAAGTTAGTCACGGTCGCAATTTTGATTTCAGGCGTGCCTTGCTCGCGAAGTTGTTTTTTCGCCACAGGGATGAAACGCGGGTAGATGCAGATAGCAGCAGTGTTACCAACAGGCGTTTTCGCACTCTTACACAAGGCGATCACTTTTGCATCAGTGTCGTCGTCGTTAAGGGTGGTCAAATCCATTAGTTTAAGGGCACGTAGGGCTGCTGCTTTAAGATCGCTCATGACTTTCTCCAGTCTATATATTCAAAACCAAGTAACAAATTGCACGACCATAATTGGCACGTTGCAATTTGATGAGCGGACTTGGCTCCTTGAAGTTTGGCTTAAGTTTGCCAATCAACATTCCTTGTTGCCGCACACCCTTCATCATCATCGTTGAGGGTGCAAACTCAACCACTGGACCGCGATGGGTCTTTGGTTGTTGAGTTGTGATATTTCATCGTTCCGCTGTCTAGATGAAACTAAAGTGAAAGTAATTGAAATCACACTTTCGAATCTTTGACAGCGCTCACCAATTTTACCAATGTTCACGCAGCAGAACCAGATGTTACCTGTTTCTGTTGAAAAACACTCTGTTGCTCTTCGTGTCCAAATCGGCACGTTAAGCGGACATGGTTCGGGTATCAATCCAATATATGCGTTGGGCCAACATCATCCTGTCTTATTGCTAGGGCAAGCTTGCCGTTAACGTGCACATTCAACGCCCTTTCCCCTAAATGACAGACAAAAAAAACCGCCTCACAAGGAGGCGGCTTTTAGAATTTTACGTTGTGCGTATTACATCATCGACAGAGTCAGGAAGAAACCAGCGATAGTTGCACTCATCAGGTTAGATAGCGTACCAGCCGCTACAGCCTTCATACCGAAACGAGCGATGTCGTGACGACGTGTTGGTGCGATGCTACCCAGGCCACCCAGTAGGATTGCTACTGAAGATAGGTTAGCGAAACCACACAGTGCGAACGAGATGATAGCAACACTCTTGTCACTCAAATCAGGAATCATTGGGGTGAAGTTCAGATAAGCAACAAATTCGTTAACAACGATCTTCTGACCTATGAAAGAACCAGCAATATCCGCTTCAGCCCAAGGAACACCAATCAGGAATGCTAGTGGTGCGAATACTTTACCCAGCAGCCACTCAAGCGTCAGACCTTCAATGCCGAACCAGCCACCAATGCCGCTCAACATGCCGTTAACCAGCGCGATAAGACCGATGAAAGCCAACAGCATTGCACCAATGTTCAAAGCCAGTTGCATACCAGAAGATGCGCCGCCAGCAGCTGCATCGATGATGTTTGCAGGCTTGTCTTCTTCTTCGTCATCAGCATCAGCGCCAAACTGTTCAATAGGTTGATCAGTTTCTGGCTTGATGATTTTCGCGAACAACAGACCACCCGGTGCAGCCATGAAAGAAGCGGCAATCAGGTAAGAAAGTGGAACGCCCATTGCTGCGTAACCCGCCAGTACACCACCTGCTACAGATGCCATACCACCACACATTACGGCAAACAGCTCAGATTGAGTCATTTTTGGTACGTATGGACGAACAACCAGTGGCGCTTCAGTTTGGCCAACAAAGATGTTTGCTGTTGCTGACATAGATTCAGCGTGCGAAGTACCCAGTACTTTACGCAGTGCACCGCCCATTACGCGGATAACAAGTTGCATGATACCTAGGTAGTAAAGAACGCTGATCAACGCTGAGAAGAAAACAACGGTTGGCAGAACTTGGAACGCAAAGATAAAACCGATGCCATCTACAGAGAAGTTTACAAGGCTACCAAACAGGAAGCTGATGCCGTCTTTACCATAGTTGATAACATTCTGTACGGCATTTGCCATACCGTTCAGCAGGGTTTGGCCCCACGGAACAAACAGGATAAATCCACCCAGGATAAACTGGATAGCAAACGCACCACCAACGGTACGCAGGTTGATTGCTTTGCGGTTGTCAGACAGAAGTACGGCGATTAGCAGCAGTACAACCATCCCTACAATGCTCATAATCAGGCTCATAATATGGGTTCCTAAAGAAGTCTTGGCGTATCGACAGATTGGGAGTGTTATTCCGGCCGAGATTATACTCATGAGATCGGTTGCAAAGGAATGCACGAGTCACGGTTTGAATGAAAATTTTTATGCAATTCACCCGAAATAGTGATGTAGATCTATTTTTGTGACCTATGCACGACGCAAACGATTGGGCAAACGATGACGATCAGGTGTTCAATGCAAAACAATCGTTCGCATTTTGTGATGTTGTGTGAATAATTTCTTCGACACTGACTCCTTTTAATTCAGACAGAGCGGCCACAATCAGCGTTAATCGTTCTGGCAAATTCGGCTCCCCTTGAAACCCTGAAACTGGCATATCTGGTGAATCAGTCTCCAAAACCATGGCTGAAAGCGGCAAGGCTTTAACGGCATTTCGCGTTTTATTGGCGCGTTCATAAGTAATGGTTCCACCTATACCTAGCAAAAAACCACGACGAACATAGTTCAACCCGACCTGTTCGCTGCCACTGAACGCATGCAACACCCCTTTTACACGCGGGAATTCGTTAAGAATTTGTAGCAATTCGTTGTGCGCTTTTCGGCAATGTAAGATCACGGGTAATTGATGTTTTTCAGCCAACGCAAGTTGCCCGCGAAGCAAGGTTATTTGTTTTTCTGGTTGTGGATTATTGATGGCAAAGTCTAATCCGCACTCCCCCACGGCCACGCAAGCTTTGGGCGCGAGTGACAATGCATGGTCGAGCTTTTCAATATCGTCATCATGATGTTCGTGTAACCAAACGGGGTGAAGACCTAACGCAAAAGAGATAGTGGGAAAAGTGTTGGCAAGGTTTGCCGTTGTCTGCCAGTTGCTGACCGCAACCGATGGCACGATAAGATGGTGAACTCCCGCAGCCGCAGTGCGACTTACCCAGTTCGCTGTTTCATCATCAAAGGGCGGAAAATCAAAATGGCAATGTGTGTCTATCATACAAAATCCTTCTCCAATCCTTTTAGCATACAAAAAAGCCGTCTATAAGTAGACGGCCAGTTTTGTACTCAAATGCCAACTTTCGCTTTTCGTGAAAGAGCGAAATTGCAATCAGCGTGAATTAATGCTCACGTGTTGCGCGGAAGATAACATCTGGGTGACGTTCTTGCGTCAGATTCAAATTCACCATGGTTGGCGCAATATAGCTAAGATTGTCACCGCCATCGAGTGCGAGGTTCGTTTGGTTCTTACGCTGGAAGTCTTCCAATTTCTTCGCATCGGAACAATCAACCCAACGCGCTGTCGCTACGTTGATTGGCTCATAGATAGCTTCGACGTTGTATTCAGATTTCAGACGTGCGACAACCACATCAAACTGAAGTATACCGACTGCTCCTACAATCAAATCATTAGAAATCAGCGGGCGGAATACCTGCACAGCACCTTCTTCTGACAATTGAACCAGACCTTTGAGCAATTGCTTTTGCTTCAATGGATCGCGCAGACGAATGCGGCGGAACAGCTCAGGGGCAAAGTTCGGAATACCAGAGAACTTCAGATCTTCACCTTGTGTAAAAGTATCACCAATCTGAATCGTGCCGTGGTTGTGCAAACCAATGATGTCGCCCGCATAAGCATCTGCGGCGCGGGAGCGATCACCCGCCATAAAGGTAACCGCATCTGAGATCGACACCATCTTACCGGAGCGAACATGCTTCATCTTCATGCCTTGGCTGTATTTGCCCGACACGATGCGCATGAAAGCAATACGGTCACGGTGTTTTGGATCCATGTTCGCTTGGATCTTAAAAACAAATCCGCTGAATTTTTCTTCACCTGACTCGACAACACGCTCATGAGTTTGGCGAGACAATGGCTTTGGTGCCCACTCGGTTAAGCCATCAAGCATATGGTCAACGCCAAAGTTACCCAATGCTGTACCAAAGAATACAGGCGTCAGTTCACCGCTCAGGAACAACTCGCGGTCGAACTCGTGAGAAGCACCAATCACAAGCTCTAGCTCATCACGCAATTGCGCAGCCAGATCTTCACCGATAGCAACATCGAGCTCCTTATTGCCGAGCCCTTTAATAATGCGCGTTTCTTGAATGGTGTGACCTTGACCTGATTGGTACAAAATCGCCTCATCACGATGAATATGATAAACACCTTTGAATTCTTTACCGCAGCCGATCGGCCAAGACACTGGTGCACAAGCAATCTTCAGCTCGCTTTCCACTTCATCAAGCAGTTCCATTGGATCACGAATTTCGCGGTCCAATTTATTCATGAAAGTCACGATTGGCGTATCGCGAAGACGGGTGACTTCCATCAGCTTACGAGTACGATCTTCAACACCTTTCGCGGCATCAATGACCATCAAGCAGGAGTCGACCGCTGTCAGAGTACGATAGGTATCTTCCGAGAAGTCTTCGTGTCCCGGCGTATCAAGCAGGTTAACGAGGCAATTGTTATAAGGAAACTGCATTACGGAAGTGGTAACCGAAATACCACGTTCTTTTTCCATTTCCATCCAGTCTGACTTCGCGTGCTGGTTAGACCCACGGCCTTTTACGGTACCGGCTTTCTGGAGCGCGTTTCCGAACAACAACACTTTTTCAGTGATGGTGGTTTTACCGGCATCAGGGTGCGAGATGATCGCAAACGTACGACGCGTGTCGACTTCTTGCTGGAATGGAGAGTTTGTCATGCTTAGGTTTTTCCGGGTTAGACAATACGGTTAATGATCTTGAAGGCGTTAGCGCATTGTACATCAATTCAAATCGGCGGGTATTTTGTACGATCTAGCCATCAGACTCAACGACTGCTCAATAAAATCCCATTCTATCTTCGCCAACGTTAATTTTTTGTAACAAACAAGATCAAGATTGCCGCGAAATGACCGCCCAACAAGTAAGACATACATAAAACGACGCTTATTCATTGAGCCTGATCGCATTAAATGGGAAAGCATCGATTTTTCAATCTCATGGACAGAGTCAAAAAACAATCAATATTTACAAATTGCGTCACCTTTTTGGCATTTACTGTAACAAGTCAGAGTGGAATGGATTGCTTTGCATAGTAATATGGATGAGACTGATGTATCGCATACGGTACGCGCATTTATATTTACCTTTCTGCAGGAATAAGATTCATGGATTCGATTATCACCAAGCAGGCTGCAAAAGTAGTTTCAGTAAACGGTAACGCTCACGTCAAAATTAACGGAAAAGAAATCCCCGTTACAGAACTGTCAGAGTTAACGTCAGGCACTGAACTCATCCTCCCTCCCGGTGCGGGAGCGCTTCTTCAATTAGAAGACGGCAGTTTTATACCTGTAGGTGAAATGGAATCCAACCTTGCATCAACGGACGAATTCACCGTTGACGACGAAATCGCCGCACTTCAAGAATTGCTGCTTAATGAAGACTTTGACCCGACACAAGAATTAGAAGCAACTGCTGCGGGTAATTCCTCGCCGACGAACACCGGCGCTCAAACCTCTGCAGTAGAAAGCCGCACTGGCAATGAAACCGTGGCTCAAGCAGGTTTTGATACTGAGGCGACTGCGCGTAGTTTTGCAAATGCGAGAGGCCTAAGCCAAGAATTTAGTGCAGCGGCTAACGACCTTCCTACTCTTACTGTGTCTGGCGGCGGCGAAGTGAATGAAGGCAGTAATGTCACCTTTAACGTCGAGCTGGGTAACCCTGTAAATGGTGATGTAACTTACACGCTAGTTTTGAACAATGGCACAACCGATAACAACGATTTTGCCCTTAATCCAGATGGCACCCTGACGGTCGAAATCAACGGTGAAAATGTTTCCTTTACGCTGATTGACGGCAAGCTCACCGGTACTGTTGATCTCGGCGGTAATGTCACTTCGTTCAACGTTGTGATCCCGACTTTTAATGACAGCGGCAGTCCTGTCTTTGAAGGTGACGAGTCGTTTAGCCTCGATATTTCCGCCAGCCTTGGCAGCCAAACCCTGACAGATTCAGGCCGTGCCACTATTTCGGATGATGGAGTAGTGACTGACGAACCCGGTGAAGACCTAACTCCAGGCGGTGATGACGACCGTCCTGAAGTCGCAAGCGTGACTGACACCACGGTCAGCGAAGGCGACGCCACCACCTTTACGGTCACTCTGACCAACGACAGCACCACCAACACCACGGTCAGCCTAACCCTGGCTGGTGACAGTGCCGACAAGAACGTCGACTTCACGGGCACGACCGTGACCGTCAACGGCACCGAGATCTCCGTCGCCGCTGACGGCAGCTTCAACGTCTCTGTTGCTGCTGGCGACACCGCATTCAATGTGGTGGTTAACACCACGACGGATGACACCTACGAAGGCGATGAAACCTTTACTGTGTCAGCCAAGACAGACAACCAAGCCAGCGCGGTTATCGGCACTGCCACCATCACCGATGGCGGCCATGGCGGCGATGACGACCGCCCTGAAGTCGCAAGCGTGACTGACACCACGGTCAGCGAAGGTGACGATGCCACCTTTACGGTCACTCTGACCAACGACAGCACCACCAACACCGAGGTTACCTTGACGTTGGCGGGTGATTCCGCCGACAAGAACGTCGACTTCACGGGCACAACCGTGACCGTCAACGGCACCGAGATCTCCGTCGCCGCTGACGGCAGCTTCACCGTCGCTGTTGCTGCTGGCGACACCGCATTCAATGTGGTCGTTAACACCACGACGGATGACACCTACGAAGGCGATGAAACCTTTACTGTGTCAGCCAAGACAGACAATCAAGCCAGCGCGGTTATCGGCACTGCCACCATCACCGATGGCGGCCAAGGCGGCGGCGATGACGACCGCCCTGAAGTCGCAAGCGTGTCTGATACCACGGTCAGCGAAGGCGACGATGCCACCTTTACGGTCACTCTGACCAACGACAGCACCACCAACACCGAGGTTACCTTGACGTTGGCGGGTGATTCCGCCGACAAGAACGTCGACTTCACGGGCACAACCGTGACCGTCAACGGCACCGAGATCTCCGTCGCCGCTGACGGCAGCTTTACGGTCTCTGTTGCTGCTGGCGACACCGCATTCAATGTGGTCGTTAACACCACGACGGATGACACCTACGAAGGCGATGAAACCTTTACTGTGTCAGCCAAGACAGACAATCAAGCCAGCGCGGCTGTCGGCACCGCCACCATCACCGATGGCGGCAATGATGGCACACCAGACGGCGGCGACGATGACCGTCCGCAACTGAATGTTTCCGGTGGCGGCGAAGTCAGCGAAGGCGACAAAGCGTACTTTGTGGTGTCTCTGACCAAAGAGACCGACGAGGATCCTGTCCCTGTAAACGTCGATGGCGACGTCACGTATACCCTGAGCTTTGGCAAC